>JBHIAT010000100.1:0-13342 GCA_046758705.1 Bipolaricaulia bacterium | reverse complement strand
CACCTTGAGTATGCCGGTTGTAACGGGAGCTGTAGCCACAGCGAGAACAGGTCTTCGAGGTCTTGCGCGGATCGACGAAGACCACAGGGATTCCCTTCCGGGCAGCTTTGTAGTTGATGAAATCCGCGAGTTGGCGGAACGACCACGAGGCCATCATGCGGTTGAACCGCTTGCTGCCACGGGTGCGGTTGCGGATACCGTCAAGCCGCTCAAGGCAGATCACTGGGTGCGGATACCGGGCGGCCAGATCAACGATCTGTCGGCTGATCTTGTGGTTGTGGTCTCGCATCCAGTGGCGTTCTTTGCCCTTCGAGCACTTCACCCGATCCAGGCGATGGTGCCTCTGGTAGCGACGGCGAAGGTTTGCAAAGTGCTCTCGCTTATGTCTGGCCGGCTTACCGTTGAAGAAGACAACCTGATCAGGCGCAGCGACGGTGGCGTGTCTCACGATGCCCAGGTCAACACCGATGAACGTGTGTTCACCGGAACTTCCGGTCGGTGTTGGGGTTACGCGACCACGAACACGGATCGGCAACATGACATACCAATCACCATGGCGCTGAAAGAGCTTCGCATCTCCTTGAACAGCTTCCAGCCTATCCATGTATTTTTGTGGAACACACAGCGGCAGCCAGAGGTAATGCCCTCGCCTGCCCGTCGAAACCCGCAAGACCCAACGGTTATCAGCACGCAACAGTTCATAGGCATTGATTCCCAAACCAATGCCCTGGCTCTGACTCCCGTTGACCTTGGGGAACGAAGCCTTCAGCCCAGCCTTGAGCTGGCCGTAGAACGAGCGGACCAGGGAGACGGCAGCGTTCACAGCCATGCGAGCGTAGTCAGCAGGCAGACCCAGGTTGCGTGCTGGCTTATAGACAGCTTTATGAAGCTTGTTGCGACTGCTGGTCCGTTGTTCCTTAGCGGCATCAAGGCCAAGTTGCACGGCTTGGCCAAACGCCTCAGCGGTTTGCTGAAGCCAGTTCATCTTGTGTTGGTTGGGATTCAGAACTTTAACCACAACGGTTTCCTTATTGCGCATGATTTAAGTGTAGCGGACTCAAGGAAGGAGGTCAAGTCCTTCGGACGAGCAGCCGATTCCTCCCCGCTGCTCAAGCAGGGGGCTTCCTCGGCTGAACTTCTGTGAATAAGATGTGGCCGGGAGTGATCCGAGCCTACCGACGTTATCTCCCCCTGGAGGAGGATCGCCACATTATCACCCTTCTCGAGGGAAACACGCCGCTGATTCGGGCGAAACGACTGGAGCGTCTGTTCGACAGCAACATCCAGATCCACCTGAAGTATGAGGGGCTCAACCCAACCGGTTCGTTTAAAGATCGGGGGATGACGGTGGCGATCTCCAAAGCGGTGGAGGATGGGGCCGAGGCCACGATCTGCGCCTCGACGGGGAACACCGCCGCCGCCGCGGCTGCCTACGCTGCCCGGGCGGGGCTGCGTTCCTACATCCTGATCCCGAAGGGCAAGGTCGCCCTGGGCAAGCTGTCTCAGGCGATGATCCACGGGGCAAACGTGCTCCAAGTCGAGGGGAGTTTCGACGTCGCTCTTGATCTGGTCCGGAAGATCGCGGAGGAGTTCAAGGATCAGGTCACGCTGGTGAACTCGGTCAACCCCTACCGGATCGAGGGACAGAAGACGGCGGCGTTTGAGATCTGTGACCGGCTTGGAAGCGCGCCTGACTACCATGCCCTCCCGGTGGGGAACGCCGGGAACATCACCGCCTACTGGAAAGGTTACCGGGAGTACCATCGGGCCGGAAAGATCGACAAGCTGCCACGGATGCTTGGCTTTCAGGCTGAGGATGCTGCACCGATCGTCTGTGGCCGGTCGATTGAGAAGCCCAGAACCATCGCAACTGCGATTCGGATCGGGAATCCGGCGAGCTGGAAGCGGGCCGAGGCCGCCCGGGACGAATCAGGGGGACTGATCGACTCGGTGAGCGATGCGGAGATCACGACCGCCTATCGACAGCTCGCTGATTTGGAGGGGGTCTTCTGCGAGCTTGCTTCGGCGGCCTCTGTGGCCGGCCTGATCAAGCTCGATCGAGCCAACCTGCTTGAGGACGGAGCAACCGTCGTCTGCACGCTCACCGGCCACGGTCTCAAAGATCCCGAGAGCGCGATCCGGTTCGCGCCGGAGCCGATCTCGGTGGCAGCGACCCAGAAGGCGATCCTGGAGGCGATGGGATGGTGAGATCAACGGAGGGGAGATTGAAGCTATGTACGATGTGGTAACGTTCGGAGAGGCGATGATCCGGCTGTCGTCGCCGGAGTACCGACGGTTGGAAAACGCGACGAAGTTAGACGTGGAAGTCGGCGGGGGTGAATACAATGTGGCGGTGGGGTGCGCGCACTTAGGCCTGAAGACGGCGTGGGTGTCCCGGCTGGTGGACAACTGGACGGGGCGACTCATCCGAAATAAGGGCCGCGAACATAGGGTGGATATGTCCCACATCATCTGGGTGCCGTTCGACGGGGTTGGCCTGGAGCGAAACGGGTTCTACCATCTGGAAGTGGGAGTGGGGCCCCGAGCCAGCGCAGTGACCTACGACCGAGGGCACTCGGCGATCTCAAAGGTCGAGCCCGGGATGATTGACTGGAAGGCGCTCTTTGACGAAACACGGTGGTTTCACGTGAGCGGAATTACGCCGGCACTGTCGGAGAGCGCGGCGGCGACGACCTTAGAGGCACTGAAGGCGGCGAACCAGGTGGGTGTGACGACGAGCTATGATCTAAACTTTCGATCGAAGCTCTGGAGTCCGGAGCAGGCGCAGGAGACAACGAAGCAGTTCATGCCGCTGGTGAAGGTGCTGCTCGGGAATGAAGAGGACTTCGACAAGGTCCTGGGGTTGAAGGCTGAGGGGACGACTGAGGACTACAGCGCGCTGGATCCCGAGAGCTACAAGGAGGTGGCCCGCAGGGTCGTCGAGCAGTACCCGAACGTGGAGTACGTGGGGACGACGCTGCGGGTGGCCAAAACGGGGCTTCTAAACGACTGGCGGACACTGTTGTTCGACGGCAAGGAGTTCTACCTGTGCCGGATCTATGAAGATATGGAGATCGTGGACCGGGTGGGGGGGGGAGACAGCTTCTCAGCGGGCCTGATCGTCAGCCTGTTAGAGGACAAGGATCTGCAGACGGCGGTGGACTTTGCGGGGGCCTATTCAGCGTTGGCCCATACCTTCCCGGGAGACGTGAATTGGGCGACCCGGGCGGAGACGGAGGCGGCGACCAAAAGCGGCGCTGCGCGCATCCGCCGGTAAGGCCGCATGGAGCTGCCCTGGTCTCAGAGGTTCGAGTACTTGAGTGAAGCATCCGGATATTTTTTGAGGGAGGGGGGACGATGGCTAGCATCCTGGACCGGATTATCGATTGCGGTGTGGTGGCCGTGCTGCGCGCGGATTCGCCGACGCAGTTGATGGACGTGGCCAAGGCACTGCGCGACGGGGGCGTGGTGGCGATCGAGGTGACAATGACTGTGCCGGGGGCGCTGAAGGTGATCGAGGCGGCGGCAAAGATGGAAGATACGATCGTGGGCGTGGGGTCGGTGCTGGATGCCGAGACGGCGCGGGCGGCGATCTTGGCCGGAGCGGAGTACGTGGTAGGTCCGGCGTTGAACTTAGGCATGATCGAGATGGCCAAGCGCTACGGGAAGGTGGTGATGCCAGGGGGATTCACGCCGACGGAGATCCTGACGGCCTGGCAAGCGGGTGCGGACGTGGTGAAGGTGTTCTCGGCGTCGGTGGGTGGACCGTCCTATTTCAAGGATCTCAAGGGTCCGTTCCCGCAAGTGCGGCTGATGCCGACGGGTGGGGTGAACATCCAGACCACGCCGGAGTTCATCAAGGCGGGCGCGTGCGCCGTGGGCGCGGGCAGCGCCATGGTGGACAAGATGGCGGTGGCAAATAAGGACTGGGCGAAGCTAACGGATACGGCCCGACGGTTCGTGGAGGCCGTGAAGCAGGCGCGGGCAGACAAATGAGGTGTTCCATATGGGTGTAGAGAACAGATTTGATGATGTGCTTCACGGGATCATCACGCCGACGTTCACGGCGTTCGATGACGACGGCGAACTCGATGTTGAAGGAACGAGCAAACATCTGGAGTTTGTGATCCGAGGCGGCGTTCACGGTGTGTTCGTGCTCGGGACCAATGGAGAATTCCCGCTGCTCAACTTCGAAGAGAAGCGTCGGGTGATCGAGACGGCGGTCGACCAGGCCGCCGGCCGGGTTCCGGTGCTGGCCGGAGTCGGATCTGCGGGGACGGCCGAGACGGTGGCGCTGAGTCAGTATGCTGAACGGGTTGGTGCCGACGGCGTGGTCGTGGTCACCCCCTATTACTACTCCCTGTCCCATGCCGGAGCGCTCGCCCATTACCGGGCGGTGGCCGAATCGATCGACCTGCCGATCTTCATCTATCACATCCCCCCACGCACCGGCAACACCCTGTCGCTGGAGACCCTGGAGGCGCTGGCCGAGATCCCCAACGTCCGGGGAATCAAGGACAGCTCCGGGGATCTCAACTGGTTCTACCAAGCGGTACAACGGATCGAGGATTTCACGTTCCTTATAGGCAACGATGCGCTCATTTACTCGGCTCTGTCGCTGAACGCAACAGGAGGCGTTTCCGCGACCTCCAACGTCTTCCCGGAGCTGGTGGTCGGCATATACGAAGCGTTCATCTCGGGGGATCTGGAGGAGGCGAAACGGCTTCAAGATCAAGTGACCGCGATCCGGGCAACGTTGATGGAATGGCCGATCTCCGGCTTCAAGGCGGCCCTGGAGCTCCGCAGCCTGTCGGTGGGCGGCCCTCGGGCTCCGCTGACCCGGCTCGGACCGGAGGAGATGGAGAAGCTCCACAGTCAATTGGACGCGCTGGGTGTGCTCAATAGAGTGAAAAGTTAAAAAGTTAAAAGTTAGAAAGTAGAGGAGGGGAGAGTAGATCGATGCGATTGGTCACCTTTATCAGGGAAGGACGCGACGCTGTCGGGACTGTCCTCAAAGGCAGAAGCGGAGACGATCAGATCGTCGATCTGAATCGCGCCCATACCGAGCGAACCGGAGAGTCGCTCGCTCCGACGATGCGGACATTTCTGGAACAGGGTAAACCGGCGCGGCAGGCGGCTGATGAGACGCTCCGCTGGATAGAGTCCGCTTTGGAGCAGGAACAAGACCTTGCGGGGGAGGTCGTCTTCGGGCCGAACGAGGTGAAACTGACGGCGCCGGTCCCAGACCCGCAGAAGATCGTTGCCATCGGGTTGAACTACATGGATCACTGCCGGGAGCAGGGGGTCGATCCACCCGAACGGCCGATCATCTTCGCCAAGTACCCGTCGGCGATCATCGGTCCGGGAGTTCCAATCACCTGGCCGCCGGATCTCGCCCAGCAGGTCGACTGCGAGGCCGAGCTTGCGGTCGTGATCGGGAGGCGGGCGCGGTCCGTCTCTCCCGAGCGGGCGTACGACTATGTGGCCGGCTATATGAACCTCGATGATGTCTCCGCCCGTGATCTCCAGTTCGATGACGGTCAGTGGGTTCGAGGAAAATCGCTGGATACGTTCTGTCCGATCGGACCGTATCTGGTGACCCACGACGAGATCGAGGATCCCCACCGTCTGGCGATCCGATGCACCGTCAACGACCAGGTGCTCCAGGACTCGAGCACCGGGGAGATGATCTTCAAGGTCCCTGAGCTGGTGGCGTTCACCAGTCGAGCGTTCACCCTGATGCCGGGCGATATCATCGCCACCGGAACGCCCCACGGGGTGGGCGTATTTCGCGATCCCCAAGTCTTCTTAAAGCCAGGGGACCGGGTGAGCATCGAGGTCGAGGGGCTGGGGAGGTTAACCAACCCGGTGGTCACCTGGTCGCAAGCCTAACGGCCCGTCAGCTCCTCAACTCTGCGACCGCCCTGGCGCACGCGTCATAGAAAATGCCTACATCCACAGAGAACGAGATGTATTGCACACCCGCCGCCAGCCATCGCTTAGCTGTGGGTACATCGTCCACGAACGTCCCCACAACTTTGCCCAGTCGCTTCGCAGCCTGGACAACCTCTTCCATCTTCGAGACCACTGCCGGATCCTGTACCTTCCCCGGTATGCCCATAGATTGAGACAGGTCATAGGGCCCGATAAACGCCACATCCAACCCATCTACCGACAGGATGCCCTCCATATTCTCGATCGCCTCTATCCCTTCGAGGTGTGCGATGGTTATGGTTTCCACGTTGGCACCCTTGAAATACGCCTCACGCGGCCTCGCGGAGTAGCGTGCCGCACGGACGAACCGGCATACGCCCCGGCTACCCTCCGGTGCGAACTTTGCCGCCGAAACGAGTGCCTCGGCCGCCGCCTTTTTGTTGATCTGCGGTACCTCAACGCCGCCGGCGCCGATGTCCAGCGCCCGGAGGATCAACGTGGGGTCATTATCGCGCACCCGGATGATCGGCGTAATCCCGACGCACTGAGCGGCCCGCACCATGTTCTGGGTGGACTCCATGCTTATCGGCCCGTGCTCGGCATCGATGATCACGAAATCGAATCCGGCATGGCCGATGATCTCAACGGCGGCAGGATCGGTCAGCTTCATGAACGGGCCGATCACCGTCTTGCCGGCCTCAAGTGCCTCTTTAACTCTGTTGGGTGAGCTCATATTATGTCCTCCTTGTCTAGGTAGCCAACAACGCCCGCTAAGATGACGACTAACGCCGCGGCACCCGGATCAGGTTGTCCAGTGCTCTGTTCCTTGAGCCAACTTGCTCTGCCTATCTTCGGAGTCAGTGCACGGGTTGCCTCAACACCTTCCCGCGCAGCTTCGAGGGCCGCCTTGGCGCACTCACTGAGGGAGCCCCCGGAGGCGGCAATGCGCTTCCACGCCTCCTCAGCGGGGACCAGCGCATCAAGTACGGTCTTATCTCCCTGTTTTGCCTTGCCGCGCGCTTCGATGCCTTGTCTTGCGGCCTCGATCAGGTCGGCCCAGTCGAGCGCTGTCACCTCGGTTCTACCCATCGCCTGCTTTCCGGCGCGGAGCAGCGCGGTGGCAAACAGCGTTCCTATAGTCGACGGCGAGGTCCGATTCAGGGTTTGAGCCGCGGCCAGTAACACCTTTCCGATATCGTCCTCTTCCGAGTCGGAAAATTCCTGTGCAACGGCCGTAAAGCCGGTCGACATCGTCACGCCTAAATCTCCGTCGCCGGCTACGGCGTCGAGTTCGCCGAGGTACTCTCTTTGATCGCTTAAAGCGTCAGCGACCGATTGAAACATCTGTTTGAGGTGGTCAGCGTTCATTACGTCAGGGCCAGCCATACACACTTTACCCCTGCACAAAAAACGGCGATAATGCAGGACGGTCGAGCAGTTCCTTCAGTTCGTTATCCAGCTTGAGCACAGAGACGGAAGCACCTGCCATCTCGAGGGAAGTTGCAAACTCCCCGATATAGCGGCGGCCAATGCGCACTTCGCGATCCATCAACAGTTCGTGTACTTTGCGATAAATGATATAGAGCTCCTCTCGCGGTGTTGCTCCCAATCCGTTGACCAACACAGATACCTCATCGCTGCTTTTCAGCTTCAGATCATCAGCGATTGCCTCGACGAGGTGCTCTGTCACTTGGTCTGCCGGCTCAAGCGTGCCTCGTCGGACACCAGGTTCTCCGTGTATCCCCATGCCGACCTCCATTTCGTCCGCCCCAATGGTAAAGGTCGGTTTCCCGACGGTCGGGATCGTGCAGGGTGTAAGGGCCACGCCCATGCTGGCGGTTCGACGGACGACCTTACGCGCCACAGCAACGACGGCGTCTAGATCCGCGCCCGTCTCCGCGCACGCCCCGCTGACCTTATAAGCGTAAAACAACCCGGCCACCCCACGGCGTTTTTGCCATTCCGATCTGGGGGCGGAGGCCACATCATCGGAGACGAGCACCGTCTCCGTTTCTATCCCCTCCAGCTCGCCCAGCTCAGCCGCCATATCGAAGTTCAGAACATCTCCGCTATAGTTGCCATAAAGGTAGAGAACGCCTGCTTCACCGTGAACCGCGCGTGTCGCATCGAGAATCTGTTCGGAACTCGGTGACGAGAAGACATTGCCGACCGCGACGCCGCCGGCCAATCCCTTTCCGACATAGCCGAGGAAGACAGGGAGGTGACCGGACCCTCCTCCGGTGACGATCCCGACCTTACCCGTCTGCGGAGCATCTGCCCGTATCAGCGCCCGATTATCTGATCGAACCGATCTGATCTGATCAGGGTGGGCGAGTAGCAATCCCTCCAACATTTCGTCGACAAACCGCTCAGGTGCGTTCATCAGTTTTTTCACAAACCTCACCCCCGTTTGTTACTCATACTCGTGTCCAATGGAGCGTCCTCATCGCAACTTCAATTATATAGATTATGTTTTGGGGGGACGCAACTTCAGGTTGGACTCTCAGAAGGACTTGAGAGTAAATATCGTTGAGCTAAGCGGTTTCTGGCGCTTTCTTGAGCTGATTAAATATTCAGAAGAGCAGTTTCAAAAGCCGGTCTCGGCTCAATACCCTCCCGTCGCTGGGCTCGTTGCGGAGCTTCGTCACGATCTCGTCAATCCTTTCGGAGAATGCCAACGTCCCATTGAGGCTCTTTGCCTTTGCCACTTCGAGATGGGCGATGACACCCTCCTTCCCCCTCTGCTGGAAAAGCGCTATCCAGTACTGCTCAATTCTTTGTTGCAACTGCTCGTTCTTCTGCAGCTCTCTTCTCAGGTTTTGCAGGCCATTGATCGTCTTTCCGTCGAATTTGTACCACCCTCCGCTTTGCTTGTTCAGAACGCCGGCGGCGAGCCCCAGGACAAGGCCATTGTCGGTCACAAATCGCCTGACAGGCAGCTGCCCGGCTCCATCGATCTGATAGGTCTCCAGCCAGTTCCGCTCGCCAAACCAGTCATCATGACCGTCCTTTACCCGCCTGAGCGCGTTGAAATCCTTCGTGATCCCGAAGAGTGCAAACGGCGGGATCCATGGGATAACGGTCAGGATCTTCACCCGATCCTTTTGGTGATGGATCACGAGCTCATCCTTCATCTTCAGGTCACGTCCCCCTGTCTCAGGGGCGCCGATGATTGAGATCATCGGGGGAGCCTCATCGAAAAGCTTGTCATTGAGCTGGATAAAGGGTGACGCCGGCCCTTGGATCAGCTCATCGATATAGGAAGCGACGACCTTACCTCGCTCGGTCCGAAGCTCCTTCAACCGGTCGATAACCGTCTCCTCCCTGATATGGCCGAAGAGTTCCTCGGCGTATCCCTCGAGGTACACCATCACCTCACTGGGGGGAAGGGATTTGGATGCCGAGCTTTCTCTGATCTCCCAGGCGATCTTCCGGATACGGTCGGTGTTGTTGGCCATGCCGCCCTCTAACTCCATGGCGATCTTGGCGAGTGGTCGGCAATCCTGATCGTAGGCCCTTCCCATAAGGTCCGTTACAGTCTTCCGCTTCTCCCCCGCTAGAATCGCCCGAGCCTGAGCGTGCCACTTCTCCTCACCGTCGAGACCGGCAAGCCCCTCCTCCAGAATCCTCTTAAGCCGTCTCGCTGCGTCCTTCGACTCGCTTGCTTGGGCTTCCGTGATCCTCAGGGCGCTCACCTCTCTCAGTTTTGAGAGGTACAGCTGGGCCTCCATTCGCTGTTGTCTGCGGTACCTCACCGCCATGATCAGCCGCTTTAGCAATCCGACGGTCTCATGGAGGACCCTGGCCCGTAGCGGTGTAAGCTCCCTCTCAGTCCGTTTGCGTCTCTTCTCAATGCGCTTCAATTGCTCATCCGCACAGGAAACAAGGGAGTCACACCCGATCATCAGCTCCTCGATCGACCTCCTCCCGTGGTTGATGGACTGCTTCATCAACTCCGCATGGATCTCCTGTCGGACCTCCTCCAACACGTCGGTCTTCACCTTTTCGAGCTGGATCTTGGCACTCTTGATCGCATTGTTGAAGGCGTTTCCCGCCCGCAGAGCCGACTTTTTGATCTGTCTCGCGGCTCTGTCCACCATCTTCCCGATGTAGCGAGATTCCGTCCGTTCCAGAGCTTCGATCGCTCTCTGGGCCGCTGCCTTGAGTGCCTCATCCGCCCGGTTCATCTCCACCTTCACCGCGGCTGCCGTCACATCTTCATCTCCATCAACAGTATTCCCCACGATGTCAGCCAGAACATCCAGACCGAATTCGGCGGTCATGTACCGGAACAGGAGCTCCGAATTGTAGACGACTTCGACGTAAGCAAATCCACTCAAGATCGCCGGTTGCCCCCGGACCTCCTCGATATATCCCTGCTGTTCGATCAGGTTGGCCAACCGGGCGTCGAACTGAGGGATCATCTCGCCATCGATATAGAGGCAGGCCAGATTGGTCATCATTTCATAACAGTCGCTAAGGGTCAAATGGACCGCTGGCTTTTCCTTCAGCTGGGTGGAGTTGCAGTCCATCACCCAGAAGGTCATGTCGGGCCCCACCCCCATCCGGATCCCCCGATCTTCGGTATTTTCAGTGGCCAGCTCTACCTCGATCATCCTCGAGCCCTCTGTCAACCTGTGATTGTACAGCTTATCCACCAGGAATGCCGCCTCATTGATCCTCGCCTTCCTCTTGTCGATGTTCGTCGAGTGCTCAAAGACGTTGCGCGCGAGGACGACGTCGACAATATCGAAGTTGTTGCTGTCTCCAAGCTCCTCGGTCAGCCGCTCGTCGGCCAGCGAGATGATCACGCTTCTCGAACCGCTTCCTGTGCCGCCGGCGGATGACCGAAAGATCAGACAGTAGATCTTCTCCTCCTCAACCAGTTCCAGACCGGCCTCTGCCGCTCGATTTCGAAGCTTCGGATCCACAAGCTTTCGGATCGCCTCATCGAGCCCCTTCCGGATGGCTGGCACGGTCGCTAGAGTCAGCAAGAGTCCCTGAGATCCGATCTGTCCAGTTCCGGGCTTCTTCCCGATGTCAGGTATCCCTTCCAGATCAAGATAATCGGCGAAGTGCGGATACTCCTCGGGATGCGCTTTGACCAGCCTGGCTCGCACTTTGTCCAACTTGATGAAGTAGGGGGCCAACTCTGGGTAGGTCAGATCGGTATCGATCACGACGATCGTGGTCGTGATCGAATTGAACGCCCCTCTCATCAGGAGCCGGTGGGCCACCTCCTGTCCTGAACCCCCGACAAAGATCAGAAGGGCCTTTCGGACAATCTGAATCGGTGTTAAGCTTCGCGTGACCATGTTAACCGTTATACCTCCTCATCCGCGGAGGGTTCCTCCTCGGGCCGATCGTCGTGCTCTCCTAACTCAACGGTCATCTGGAGATCCTGGTAACGGATGACATCGCCGGGCATCAGCGTGGCTACCTGCTCCGGATCGAGTTCATTGCTGTTGACCCGGATGCCGAAGGTGAGGGGGTTGAGTTGAACCCTTGAATCCTCAATCCCCCGGACCTCAGCGATCATCTTGTCCAGCTCAGGGACGGGGATCTCCTCGTTCGGCCCGATGGGTTGCCATTCTCTCTCCCAGATCTCATAACGATACTGCATCCCATCAACCTTGATGTGGAGAAAGATCTGATCATCCAGATCCTCCTCAAGCTCAAGATCTCCTATCTCCTTCTCCAACTCTTCCACCGCCTGTCTCCACCGTCGGGAGAGGACCGTCCCAGCCGGTATGAGCGCTGCGACGATCCCTAGAGCCACGAACAGGCGGGAGTGATCTCTCATCCACTGCCAGAACGCCAAAGATCCTTCCTTGGCCTCGTTGAGGATCGACCGCATGAGACTGGGACCCTCAGTCCGATCCCCATCGGTGGCATTGGGAGCCGAAGATTTGGCTTCAACTCCGGGTACGGGACGGGTTGCCTCCTCCTCCTCCTCGAAGCTGGACTGCATCACCTTGGTATTTTGACGCAGGAGCTCCACGAGCTGATCGTTCTTTTCAACTGGGATGCTGAGGACACTCCCAGAACCTTCAAGCTGGGCCCCTGAGTCCGAACGGGCTTCAAGTACCTGCGGCAACTGCTCATCCTCCCCCAGTACATAGATCAGCACTCCGTCCATCGGGATCTCCTGATTGGCCTTCTGCCCGGGCTCATCGTCCGTGGTTCGACCCGGGCCGGGGTCGCTGAGTCCGTCGGTGAGCAAGATGGTCGAAAACGGCCCGTGTTCAGCCTCATAGAGTTCGATTGCCTCAAACAGCCCGTTGAAAAACGTCCACTGGCCGTCGGGGGTGAGTGAATCGAAGACCTCTCGGATCTTGGTTTTTTCCTCCGCGCCCCGTATTTTGATCGGTTCAGACGTCAGGACGTAGGCATAAGTGTCAAAGTGCAACAAGGCGACCCGATCTCCTGGCTCCAGGTTGTCCATCAACCGATAACTGGCCGCGCGGATAGCCTCCCACTTGTCGCCTGCCACCGACCCGGAGGTGTCCCAGGCAATGAGTAGATTGACCGGTCTGATGGTGCTCGTCCCATCCGTTGACCCTACGGTTGATAAACCGATGAGCAGGACCGGCAAGCTCACCAGCAACAGCACCATCATCATCAACCTTCGTTTTCCCAGTCCCTTCAACATGATCGACCTCCTGAATTCGCGCTTGGTTATACGAAAGTTGTCATAACTGGTCTGCAGAATTCATGGGTTTTCTGGATGAACTCACCAATGGATACGGGCTTGGTGTTTGGTAGCTCTGCATGGTGATAAAGTTCTACTTTAATTGTGCCCACGAAGGCAGAGTTCAGCCCTACCAAGACACGAGCCCCTCTCCGACCGTTCCGCATGACCAACGATACGGGGTATAAACGTAACGACCTTCGGGTGTTTACATACATCCGGATAATCTCCAGTCACTTGACAGAGGGAAGATCGGTGTGGTATCTTCTATTTTTGAGGAAGATTGGTCAGAACCTGTAGATGGAATGGCGGTGGTGGGTGCCCCCTAAAGGTGCCTTAAATACTTTTCAACCTCACAAGATCCACGAGGAGGTGGACATGAGATGAGTCAAAGGTATCTGGCTATCGGATTAAGTTTTCTGTTGGCGTTTCTGTTGGTGTCGGCCTCGGCTGTCGCTCAAGATCTTAAGGTGGTCGGGGCGCCGGAGATCAGTGAGCCCGGCGTCTCGGGCGGTCGACTGGTCATCGGAACGATCGGCGAGGGGCCCAAGACGTTGAACGATCTCATCGCCCAGGAGACCAGCTCTACAAACATTACCGGTCTGATGCACGCCGGCCTGATCGACATCAGCCCGGTGACGGCGGCGGTGGAGCCGGGACTGGCCAAGAGCTGGGAGATCTCCCCGGACAATCGGACGATCACCTTCAACTTGAGGC
>JBHIAT010000099.1:0-13385 GCA_046758705.1 Bipolaricaulia bacterium | reverse complement strand
GAGTTGAAACTTAGACATCAGCTGGCTTTTTCCCTAATCGCCGGTTGGCTCAATAGGTTGTACGGGTATGGGTATTATTGGAATAGTGAGTAATCATGAGCAGAAATTCACCTTAGGCACAATATAGAAGAAACAAACGAAGAAAAGGGGATGATATGCGGAATTTATTCGCTCTACTCTATAAAGATGTAGTCCATACTGTAAAAAAGCCATGGCGGATTGTTGGTGTGCTGAACAAGAATAAACTGCTTCAATGGCTTAATACCCTGCTCCTAAGATCAAGGATCGGGAAATCCTGGTCCACTTATAACAGCGAACAGAGTTTTAAGAAGAGGGTGTATTCCAGTTATGAAGATTATCTCGAGCATCAGAAGGATAAGCTACAGCGTATCGACCTATCTGATTATGACATTAGATACCGCTATGTTCTTCGAGAACGCCTGGAAAAACTAAACGTTCTTTGGCGTAGCAAGACTGTACTTTGTTTAGCAGCACGTATAGGAACTGAGGTCAAGTCTTTCTTAGATATCGGGTGTTTTGCCGTTGGCCTTGATATCAATCCAGGTAAAGATAATCGATATGTATTATATGGCGACTTCCATGACATACAATTTCCATCTCACTCTATCGATGTAGTATTTACTAATTCACTTGACCACGCCTTTGACGTAGAGAAGGTGATCGATGAGATAAAGAGAGTCTTAAAACCGGAGGGGCTTTTAATTATAGAAGCTGTGCGGGGGAGTGAGGAAGGAAAATCCCCTAGTTTTTATGAGAGTTTTTGGTGGTCGAAGGTGGATGACCTTGTCTCTTTATTGGAAAGTTCTCAATTTAGATTTGTTAAGAGATCTCCATTTGATTATCCTTGGGATGGAGAGCAACTCTGTTTCGAGAAAGAGAAGTAAATTGACAGAACTCTGTATTAGGTCGTCTGGCGAGGTAATGGAAAGCATGACCTCCAAATGGGATGAGTACACCGCTAAACGGGAAGGTGCCGCTAGTATAGACACTAAGCTGCTAAAGGAAGTGGCAAGCGGCAGAATTCTTGATGTGGGTTGTGGAATTGGCAAGCACCTCAGTATGGTCAACAGTGTGATGAAAATCGGTGTGGACCCAGGCTTCCCAGGACTTCTTAAAGGAAGGGCACTGTTTAAGGATGTGCACTTTATTTGTGCAACCGGTTATAACTTACCCTTCAAAGAAAGTATTTTCGATACAGTCCTGTCTATCGATGTTATTGAGCATGTGGACAGGCCTGATGTTTTTTTGGGAGAGATACATCGAGTGCTTAAAGTTGGCGGATACTTATTCCTGCAAACACCCAATTATCCGATCAAACGTCTCTATGATCTGCTGCATTGGCTCAAACGAAGTAGAACCGTTCTCCGGGATGACCCCACGCATGTCTCTAGATTCAAGGCTAGGCGGGTATACTCATCGGTGAAAGATCATGGGTTCATCATCCGGCGGTTCTTGGCACGTAATATTGCTTTCCAAAAATATTTTCCTTTATTGATGAGGTTGAGGGAAACTCCTTTGGGCAACATAATTGGACAGAAAGTCATTATCATCGCGGAGAAGCAATGAGACGCTTGCACGGCCGACTTAAAGACATCGGCACACGGGGTCAGCCACAAGGCCAAGATCGTCGAGTTATCCTTGAAGAGGTACACCTTCACCGAGATCAAGACCTGTACTCATCACGGAGCGGCGGCGGTGAATTCAAGCGGTTAAGGTAATTATGTATAGAAAGTTTTTAAGAAGAATATACAGATTTCTGGGTAAAATAGGAATTACAAGCAAAATTACAGGGAAAAATATCGAACCTTTTGTAAAAAAATATGGAAACAATGGAAAAACTTTGGATATTGGCTGTGGTAGAGGGCCATATTCTCAATATTTTCCTAACCGTGTTGGGATAGATATTATCAAAACACCTGCGGTTGATATTGTAGCAGATGCTCATGATTTGCGTATGTTTCAAGATGAAGAGTTTGATTGCATACTTTGTACTGAAGTACTAGAACACTTACATACCCCACAAAAAGCTATAAATGAAATGCAAAGAGTTCTTAAAAAGAATGGGGGTTTAATTCTTACAACACGATTTTTATTCCCGCTACATAACATTCCTGATGATTACTATAGATTCACAAAATATGGATTAAAACATCTTTTAAATAACTTTGAGATTATTGAGATGAGAGAGGAGGTCAATACGCTTGGAACTATTGCTGTGTTATTTCAAAGAATAGGATTTCAATGCGAAACACTTTATTTTAAACCATTTCGTTTATTTTGGCTTCTTTTAGCGAAATTAGTTGACCTTTTCTCCTTTATAATCACGGAAGGATACGGGGAAGTTGAAAATAAAACCAAAATAAAAAATATAATGACAAGTGGCTATTATGTCGCATGTAGAAAAGTCAGATAAATTAAGGGGCCTCATTCGCCTATCGGCGAGCTGCTTTTATCCGCATGGTGTTGATCAATCTAGAAGCCGCTATGTTTAAGAGACGTTTGTATCCCTTTTTAACGAGAAATTTAGCCATAAGACTTGAGGGAGATGGCATATATTAACTTCCAGCTATCCTGTCTCTGCTGCGGTGGGAAAGTCGATCGATGAGCTCACTAACACGCAAAATCGCCGAGGGCACCGCCTTGTTCGCTTCGAGCAATTTGATCACGTCCTTGGTAGGTTTTCTAACTTTTCTGGTTATAGTTAGAACACTTGGGCGGTTAGATTACGGTTTAGTCGTACTTGCTCTCTCTGCTATCGGTATTGTAACTATCTTTCTCGACCCGGGTATCGGTGGTGTCATTATCACCGATGCCACAAGAGAGATTGGAGAAAATAAGCAATCTCGGGCAAAAAACCTGTTAGTTCGATATGCTCAGTTTGAAATATTTGCAGGTATTTTGATTTTTGTGGCAGTATTTTCGGCAAATAACTATTTTGAAGCGAAATATTCGGGGCTTATAGCCAATTTGGTCAAGATTGCATCCTTTATGGTTTTACTCACTGCGATAAGAAATATCTATATCACCACGTTTAATTCCCATATGGAGTTCAAGTATACATTCCTCACCAATACGGTGCAAAGTGTTTCCAGACTCCTGTTTGTGATCCTGTTCCTTTGGATCTTCAAGCTGGGGGTTTACGGGGCGATGATCTCCTATCCGGCCTCTATGTCAACATCCATCCTGTTCACCACACCCCTGTTCCTCAGGGTCACCTCTCGATATAGGGAGATCTCCATGGAGAAGGGAAATCTGCTATTTAGAACCCTCAAGGCGCATGGAAAATGGGTCATAGCGTTGATCCCGTTCAAACGAGCTGGCGGTCATGCACCCCCGTGGCTGATTCAGCTGTTCCTTGGTGTTGAAGCCGTTGCTCTATTTCAGGTTGCTCAACGGACTGCTAGTCTCATCAGCTCACTGATACACCCTCTTGAGAGCGTACTCATGCCGGTCATCTCTCGGGAGATACACGATGAGGCGCGTGTGTCAAAGATCGTCAGCAAGAGCATCAAATACTCCTTCTGGCTTGCGCTAGTTGTTATCTCGGGAGCGTTGATCGCTGCTCCTCCTCTGTTCGACATCCTGTTTGGTTCCGGATATAACGCTTCCATACTGTTGTTCAGGATTTTGATGTTCAATGCAGCGATCTACAGCTTCAGTGTGGTGATAAGGCCGATACTCTACGGGCTCAAAGCCCAGAAATATCTGTTTAGAAGTTATGCAGTATTCATGTTGATATTTATTATAGCTGGAGCTACTCTAATCCCGATTTTGGGTCTCACGGGGATAGGACTGGCCGTTCTCATCCGTGGACTTGTCGCCCTGTTGCTCAGATACCGATATGTGAAAATGTTATCGGAGATCAGAATCAACATTGCAGATATAATCAGGTTTGATGACTACGATAGAGAACTCCTCCGTAAGGTCCGAACGCATATCCGAAAGAGACTGAAACGTTGAAGGTGCGAATTCTCAAATGGAATTGCCGAATCTCTTCCACATAGGGACACAAAGAGCGGGAAGCAGTTATCTCTATAATCTGCTCAAGACGCACCCCGAAGTGTCACTGAGTTCCTATCAAGAGATACACTTCTATACCAGGAATTTTCATCGCGGTGTGGAGTGGTATACAAACTCGTTCACGAAACTGGGTCAGCGCATCGATACGTCGCCCAAATATTTTATGCAGGGGGAGCAGGCTGCACCGCGGATTAAAGAGCTGCTCAGGGAACCCCCCCCGTTGTTCCTGCTCATTCTAAGAAATCCGATCGACTACGTTCATTCTCACTATCAGATGCAGCTGAGGAAGGGTTACTTTGCGAAGCACAGCGCGATGTACCCGAAAGTACCCACAGATCTGGTCGAGTTTGTTAAGATGTATCCGAACTATCTGGAGAGGGGTCTGTACTGCAAGCTTCTTGAGGAACACTGGCTTTCGCGTTTCGACGAATCTCAATTCAAGATTGTGGTTTTTGAGGAGTTCGTCACCAACACCGATGAGGTGATCCGGGAGATTCTCGGTTTCTTCGGTCTTCCTGATAGGCGACTTTCCACGGTGTCTAGTAGCAAGAACCGCATGTTGAGATATCCGTTTCTATATGGGGCCAAACGAGCGGCGGTCAAAAGGCCACGGTTGAAGTCCTTCCTGAAAAGCAGTCGATTATTTAACTCTATTTACGACCACTATCTGTCAGCACGCCCCCTTGGGTTAAGCAAAGATGATCGCGGTTGGCTTCGGGAATATTTTTCGGAGGATGTAAACCGGCTGAAACAAAGGCTCGGGGGAGGGATTCCCAAATGGTCCGACTTCAGATGACGCAAATCGCTTTGTACAAGGTCCAAGTGCATACCCGAAGAGAACTGGAACGTTGAAGATACGAATTCTCCATGTAATCACGACGATCGACGTCGGCGGCGCGGAGAACCATCTGTTGTCGCTCGTTCGGGGCCTGGATCGTGAGCGTTACCAGATCACCATCGCTTACCTCAAGGGGCGCGGTGAGCTCCGGGACACATTACAAGGGTTGGGTGCGACCGTGATCCCCATGAAGATGCGGTTCGACACCGATGTCCGTGTCCTGGGGCGGTTGCTCAGGTTGATCCGCACGCACCGCTATCATATCGTTCACACCCACCTTCCCCGTGCTGACCTCTACGGGATCCTCGCCGCCCGTCTCACCGGGGTACCAGCCATCCTGTCATCCAAGCACAACGTCTACTGGGCCCTGAGACGGAACCCCTATCGATCGATCCACCGTTGGATCTCCTCGTTCTGCGATCGGATCATCGTCATCTCCGGTTATGTCGGAGCGTTCATGGCTGAGATCGGCCTCGATCCGGAGCGGATCACGACCGTCCGTTATGGCCTGGATCCATCCCCCTATGCACGGTTGAACGATCGCGCTCCCATCAGAAAAGAGTTTGGCATCGAACCCGAGACATCTTTGGTCGGGACGATCGCCCGCCTGACCGAGCAGAAGGGACTTCTCCATTTGATCCGTGCGTTCGCAAACGTCCTGAAGCAAGCGCCCGCCTCCTGGTTGCTGATCGTCGGCCGAGGCGAGTTGGAAACGGAGATGAAGCGGCTGACCCGGGAGCTGGAGATTGAGGAGCACGTCATATTCGCCGGATTCCGAACCGACATTCCTGCCATCCTCGCTGAGTTCGACTTGTTCGTCCTGCCGTCGCTGTGGGAGGGTTTCGGGTTGGTCCTGCTCGAGGCGATGGCCGCAAACTTGCCGATCGTGGCCACGGCGGTGACGGCCATCCCGGAGGTGGTCACCGACGGGGAGACCGGTATCCTGGTTCCTCCAGGGGATGTCCCTGCACTGAGCGACGCGATGTTGAAGCTCATCCAGGATCGGGATCTCGCCCGGGCGATGGGTAGGGCAGGGCGTCGCAGATTGGAGGACCGTTTCAGCGTGACGACGATGGTCGATCGAATCGAGCGAATCTACCAACGATCCTTGAAGAGTTCTTGAAGGGTGGCCCCAAAGTTTATAAATTACCGATAGTTGGGTAGAATAGCGAACGGGAGGGGAGAGGAGGATCTTGGCACAGACCTATTTGGTGACCGGCGGAGCCGGGTTCATCGGTTCCCATCTGGTCGAACGACTGATCGAGGTCGGAGAACGGGTGCGCGTGTTCGATAATCTCAGCACCGGGAGGCTCGAGAATATCGAGTCGCTGAGCGGAGTGGAGTTGGTCGAAGCGGATCTGATGCACTTCGATCGCCTGCGCGAGGCGATGGCCGGGGTCGACCTGGTATTCCATCAGGCAGCCCTGCCATCTGTCCCCCGATCGGTCAAGGATCCCCAAGCGAGCCACGCAGCGAACGCGACCGGGACGTTGAACCTGCTGATCGCCGCCCGGGATGCCGGCGTCCGACGGGTCGTCTACGCGTCATCCTCGTCGGTCTATGGGGAGACGCCGGAGCTGCCCAAACGGGAGGCGATGAGACCCGATCCCCGTTCCCCTTATGCGGTGAGCAAGCTGGCCGGTGAACTGTACTGTAAAATCTTTCATTCGGTCTACGGTCTGGAGACGATCTCGCTTCGCTACTTCAACGTCTTCGGACCGCGTCAGGATCCTGCCTCGCCGTATGCGGCGGTCATTCCCAAATTCATCGACGCCCTGTTAGCCGGTCGCCCCCCGACGATCTACGGAGATGGAGACCAGTCTCGGGACTTTACCTACATTGACAACGTCGTGGCGGCGAATCTGCTGGCGGCCCAAGCGGAGCGGGGTGTCAGTGAGACCTTCAACATCGCCTGCGGGCAGCGCACCACCGTCAACGAGCTCGCCAGGTCCCTGAGTGAGATCATCGGTGCCAGTGTCGCACCCCGTCATGAATCGCCCCGGTCTGGGGACGTCCGACACTCGCTCGCTGACATCTCCCGGGCCGAGGAACTGCTTGACTATCGACCGACGGTCGGGTTACGGGAGGGTCTGGAGCGGACGGTTGCCTGGCATCAGCAGGGAGAGCCAGGAGGTTCGAGGTGAAGGGGAAAGGGAAGGGGAAGATCCTGCAGGTGACCGCCGCCGACATCACGGTTGAGAAACTGCTCCTGCCGCTGATCGACCGGCTGATCGAGGCAGGTTTCAGTGTCCAGGCCGTCTGCTCAGACGGTCCGTACCTGAGAAGCTTGCGGGAAGCAGGCTATGCTGTCACACCGATCGAGATCCGTCGCCGGATCGCCCCGCTCTCCAACCTCAAGTCGCTGTGGGCTCTGTACCGGTTCATTCGGCGGGAACGGTTCGAGATCGTTCACACCCACACACCGGTCGCCAGTGTCGTCGGTCGGATCGCTGCCTGGCTGGCCCGGGTTCCAATCATCATCTACACCGCCCACGGTTTCTACTTTCACGATCGGATGAGCCGATGGGAACGGCGTCTGTTCATCTGGATCGAGCGGATCATCGGCCGAGCTTTCACCGACGTCATCCTGACCCAGAGTCGTGAGGATCACGACACCGCCCTGAAGGAGGGGATCGCAACCGATGGCCGAGTGGTGTGGATCGGCAACGGGGTCAATGTCGATCGGCTCTCCCCCCGGCGCAGCCCGAAGCATCACGTTCGACAATCGCTGGGGCTTGGCACCGCGGACAAGACGATCGCGTTCGCCGGTCGGGTCGTTCGAGAGAAAGGGATCGAGGAGTTGGTGCGGGCGATGGAGAAGGTCGTCAGGGCGGTCCCTGAGGCGAAGCTTTTGGTCGTTGGCGAGACGCTGACGAGCGATCGAGAGCGTGGGGTTGAAACCCAACTCCGCCAGACCATTCAACGGAGCGGCCTCGATGGGAAGATCCGGTTCACCGGGTTCCGGGAGGATATCCCCGAGATCCTGTCGGCGGTCGATCTGTTCGTGTTGCCCTCCCACCGAGAGGGGATGCCGAGGACGATCCTGGAAGCGATGGCCAGCGGCCTGCCGGTGGTTGCCACCGACATTCGCGGCTGTCGGGAGGAGGTCGTCGACGGGATCACTGGCCTGTTGGTACCGGTCGGTGATCCCAACGCGCTGGCTGGGGCAATCATTCGGATCCTGTCCGACGAGTCGCTTGCCTGCCGGATGGGCGAGGCGGGGCGCAAGCGAGTCGAAGCCGAGTTTGATGAACGTCAGGTTCTGGAGAGACAGGTGGAGGTCTACCGACAACTGTGCGAGACAGCATCTACCGGACGGTGAAGCGGATTATCGACATGGTGGGGGCGCTGATCGGCCTGGCTCTGCTCGCTCCTCTGTTCCTGGTCGTCGCCCTGCTCATTAAACTCGACTCCCGGGGGCCGGTCTTCTTCCGCCAGGAGCGGATCGGCATGGATGAAAAACCGTTCGTGACCTGGAAGTTCCGCACGATGGTCGAAGGGGCCGTCAACCAGGGGCTGGGATACACCGTCTCCGCTGATGACCCCCGGATCACCTGGATCGGAAAACTCCTGCGAGAGTGGGGGATCGACGAGCTGCCTCAGCTGATCAACGTGGTGAGCGGGGAGATGAGCCTCGTCGGCCCGCGGCCGACGTTGGGATATCAGGTCGAACAGTACGATGCGTTTCAGCAGCGTAGGCTCACGGTCAAGCCAGGGATCACCGGCTGGGCACTGATCCACGGGCGGAATCTCATCGACTGGGAGGAGCGGATCCGATTGGACGTGTGGTACATTGACCATCGATCCGTGTGGCTCGACCTCAAGATCTTGTTCAGGACCCTCATCGTGGTGGCTCGGCGTGAGGGGATCTACGGCGAGGGCGGGATCAACGACGATTTTCTCGGACGGGAAGAGAAAGGGAAAGGAAACCGCCGGGAGGAGGAACGATGAGTGATGAGTGAACCAACACCTTTGCTCATCTACGGAGCGAGCGGCCATGCTAAGGTGGTTATCGATATCGTGGAGTGTGAAGCGAGGCATCGGATCGTCGGCGTTCTCGATGACGATCCCACACGCCACGGGAGCCTCTTCTGCGGTCATGAGATCATCGGCGGTGGCGATCGGCTGGACGGGGATCGCTATCGAGATTGTCGGTTGCTGCTCACCATTGGGGACAACCGGGTGCGAAGCTCCTTGGGTGAGCGGATCGGATCGCTGGAGTATAAGTTCGCGGTCGCGGTTCATCCATCGGCCCAGATCGCCCGGGACGTGACCCTCGGTCCCGGGACGGTGGTGATGGCCAATGTCGCCGTCAACCTGGGCACAACCATCGGTGATCATGCCATCGTCAACACCGGGGCGACCGTCGATCACGACTGTGTCATCGGTGACTTCGTCCACATCTCGCCGGGGGCTCATCTGGCCGGCGGGGTGTGTGTGGGTCCGTTGACCCACATCGGCATCGGGGCGAGCGTGATCCAAGAGATCCGGATCGGCGCGAACGTGACGGTCGGCGCTGGGGCGGTCGTCGTCGAGGATCTTATCGACGGAGTGGTCGCCGTCGGGGTTCCAGCACGGGCGATCGAGAGTGACAGGGGAGCAGCAAGATGAGCCAGGTCGAGATGTATGTCCCGCTCTCCAGACCGGAGATCACCGATCTGGAGAGAGCCTATGTGTTAGAGGTGCTCTCCACCCCCGACCTCAGCTTGGGGCCGAAGCTGGCTGAGTTTGAAAAAAAACTGGCCGAGTACGTCGGGGCACGTCATGCGATCGCCGTCAACAGCGGGACCAGTGCCTTGCATCTCGCCATTCGAGCGCTGGGGATCG
This sequence comes from Bipolaricaulia bacterium, assembly GCA_046758705.1. Lineage (GTDB taxonomy): Bacteria > Bipolaricaulota > Bipolaricaulia > JBHIAT01 > JBHIAT01 > JBHIAT01. The sequence continues at coordinate 3,679 of JBHIAT010000099.1, read as the reverse complement.
GGGAAGGTGACGAGGTGATCACCACACCGTTCAGCTTCGTCGCCTCGTCCAACTGCATCCTGTTCGAGCGTGCGCGGCCGGTCTTCGTCGATATCGATCCCGATACCCTGAACATCGACGTTGAGGCGATCGAAGCGAAGCTCAGCGAACGGACGAAGGCGATCCTGGCGGTCGATCTGTTCGGACACCCGGCCGATTGGGCCCGGCTCCGAGACATCGCAGATCGACACCGGATCCAGTTGATCGAGGACAGCTGTGAGGCGCTGGGCGCCGAATATCGGGGAACGCAGGCCGGGACCCTTGGTGACATCGGTGCGTTCGCCTTCTACCCCAACAAGCAGATCACCACCGGTGAGGGTGGCGCGATCGTGACCGACGATCCTGAGATCGCGGCGCTGTGCCGCAGCATGAGAAACCAGGGGCGGAGCATTGGGGATGAGGCGGCTCGCCATGTCCGACTCGGTTACAACTACCGGATCAGTGACATCAACTGTGCACTGGGGCTCGCCCAACTCGAACGGATCGACGAGATCCTGATGCGGCGGACAGAGGTCGCCGCCCGGTACCGGGAGCGGCTCGACGAGGTGGACGGGGTGGAGCCCCCCGGTGTCTCACCCGAGGTCAAGATGAGCTGGTTCGTCTATGTGATCCGGTTGACCGGGGCGTCCCGCCGGGAACGGGACCGGGTCATAGATCGACTTGAATCCCGTGGGATCAGCTGTGGGCACTACTTTCAGCCGATTCATCTGGAGCCGTTCTACCGGAATGCCTTCGGCCATCGGGAGGGGGAGTTCCCGGTCACAGAGGCGATGGGCGAACGAACGATCGCCCTACCGTTCTACAACCGTCTCACCGAAGCGGAGATCGATTACGTGGTCGAGGGATTGAGAGAGGTGCTCACTTCACTACGATGAACCTGATGAATAAGTTGCTGATCCGGACCGCCTGGAAGCGGGCGACCTTCTTCCTCAGCTTCGACATACTGCTCATCGCCCTGGCGATGTACGGGGCGTTCGTCCTGAGGTTTGAGGGTCGGATCCCCAGTCATTACCTGGAGGATCTGCCGCTGCTCATCTTGGTGGCGCTCGCCATCAAGATCCCGATCTTCTCCTGGCAGAGGCTTTACCAGATCAGCTGGGCTTATGCCAGTATCGAAGAGCTCCTGGCGGTGGTGCTCGGAACCAGCTACAGCCTCCTGCTCATGGGAACGCTGTTCTTCATCCTGAGGGATGCTCCCGTTCCCGGGCTCACCGGCTTCCCCAGGTCGATCCTCGCCATTGACTACTTCCTCACCCTGGTTCTGATCGGCGGCTTCCGGTTCGCCAAACGGATCTACCTCAGGTTCAGGTTCTTCAACAAACACCTTCCGGAGACCGGCGAGCGCACCCTCATCGTCGGGGCGGGGGATGCGGGCGAGCAGATCGCCCGAAACATCCGCAACGACCGCAGCCTGAACTATCTCCCCGTCGGCTTCGTCGATGACAACCCGGCGAAGCACAGGACCTCGATCCATGGGTTCCAGGTTTTGGGAGGCCGGGAAAACATCCCGCAGCTCGTCGAAGAACATCGGGTCGAGAACGTCCTGATCGCGATGCCGTCGGCAACTTCCAGGGTCATTCGCGAGACGGTCGAGCTGGCCCGGGGTGCCGGTGTTGAAAAGATTCGCATCCTGCCCGGTTTGAGCGAGCTGATCCTCGGAGAGGTCGGTCTGGCCGATCTCCGGGAGATCCAGGTCGAGGACCTGCTCGGCCGCGACTCGATCGAGATCGACACCCAGGAGATCGAAAGCTATCTGAAAGGGCGATCGATCCTGGTCACCGGTGCCGGCGGTTCGATCGGAACCGAACTCTGTCGCCAGGTTTTGAGCTTCGCGCCGGCGCATCTCGTCCTGCTCGATCAGGATGAGTCCGCCCTGTTCATGATCGACCAACAGCTGGTGGAGCGGTATCCCAAGCTGGGATGCACCGCCGTCATCGGGGACATCAAAGACCGTCGGAAGATCCGGGAGGTGTTTCGGGCACACCGTCCCCAGGTCGTCTTCCACGCGGCCGCTTACAAACACGTGCCGGTCATGGAACGTCATCCCGACGAGGCGGTCAAGAATAACGTCCTTGGCACCCGGATCGTCGCTGAGGCGGCGGCGGAATTCGGCGCTGAGAAGTTTGTGCTGATCTCCACCGACAAAGCGGTCAATCCCACTTCGGTCATGGGCGCGTCCAAACGGGTCGCCGAGATGGTCATCACCGCCCTGAACGAACGGGAGACCACCCAGTTCATCGCGGTGCGGTTCGGGAATGTCCTGGGAAGCCGGGGGAGTGTTGTCCCGATCTTCCAGGGGCAGATCCGCCACGGCGGCCCGGTAACGGTGACTCACCCGGAGATGGAACGCTACTTCATGGTGACCTCCGAAGCGGTGTTGTTGGTGCTGCAGGCCGGGGCGATGGGCCAGGGCGGGGAGGTCTACGTCCTCGATATGGGGGAGCTCGTCAAGATCGTGGACCTGGCTCGTGAACTCATCCGGTTCTCGGGGCTGGAACCGGATGAGGATATTCCGATCGTCTTCACCGGCCCGCGACCCGGGGAACGCCTCTATGAGAGCATCCTGACGGCGGAGGAAAACAAGATCGCCACCCAAAACGAAAAGATCTTCATCGCCAGGATTGCCGCCCCCAGCGAATCCCTGTTCATCGATCTGGATCGATTGCAACGCTTGGTCGAGGCGGGTGAGAACGACCGGATCCTCGAACTGCTTCAGGATCTGGTGCCCGATTACCGGCTGGCCGGGCTTGATGTGGGCAAGACGGATACGATAAAATAGTTTGGGAAAGCGCGATGGAATTTAACATTCCTAATCGGATCACCTTAGCCCGTATCCTGATGGTCCCGCTGTTTATGATCTTTCTGCTCACCCCGATCCGCGGGGGTGAGATTATCGCACTGGTGATCTTCATGATCGCATCGGCGACCGATGCGGTCGACGGCTACATCGCCCGCAACTGGAAGCAGATCACCACATTCGGCAAGTTCGCCGATCCTCTGGCCGACAAGCTGCTGGTCGCCGCCGCCCTGCTGTCGTTCATCCAGCTCAACCAGATCTCAGCCGTCTGGGTGATGATCATCATCAGCCGGGAGTTTCTCGTCACCGGGCTGCGCATCATGGCGATCTCCCAGGATCTGATCATTAGCGCCAGCACGCTGGGCAAGATCAAGACGATCTCCCACATCGCGTTGGTGCTGGTCATCCTCGGGAACAGCTCTTGGAACTGGGGGGAGGTTGGCGAGGTGCTCAAGGTGGTGTTCATCTATCTGGCGGTCGCACTGGCATTGCTCTCCGGGGCTGACTACTTCTATCGCAGCCGAGGGCTGTTCAGCCAACCCTGATGAACCCCTACGATGACATCTCCTGCTTGCAGGCGATCGACGATCATCATCTCCTCGAGGATCTGGATTCTCTGAGACAGACAAGATTCTGTTTTTAAGGTAGGAACTTAGGATATTGGATCAGGTAGTGATGGGGAGAAATCCTGAGAAAAACCGAACCTAACTGACAGATTCAACCCTTGAATGTAAAGGATTCCCGATTATTGCACATACGATCGTAGCAGGAAACTCGCCGGCTAACCCGCAACCAAGCTTACCCACCAGGATCAAAAACAGTTCGATGGAATAGGGCTTGGTA
>JBHIAT010000098.1:0-13449 GCA_046758705.1 Bipolaricaulia bacterium | reverse complement strand
CTAATCGAATAGCGTTAATTATATGACAAGCAGACACCGGGCTTTGGTGTTTCTTTTGGTTGTGATCGTGGGAGCGGGCGCGGTTGATACACCCCCTCCAGTTGAGTATTATCGCATCGACGAAACCACCCGGGTTGCTTTGGGGCGCCGTGGGGGCACGTTGGCTCTCGCCGTGGTGGGCCGAGGCTTGACCGGGTTCAACCCGATGCTGGAACAGAGCAACGGCGTGCTTCAGGTCCTGCATCTGCTGCACGGTCGGCTGGTGGAGCAAAACCTGACAACCGCTGAACTAGAACCGGCGCTGGCATCCCGCTGGCAGATCCACGAGGACACCGAATACACCTTCACACTGCGGCGCGGGGTCCGCTGGTCTGACGACGAACCGTTCACCGCGGAGGATGTGCTGTTCACGTTTCGCGATGTGGTGTTCAACCCTGACGTGCCCACCCCGTTGCGCGAGTTGTTTCTGATCAACGGCCAGTTGCCCACGGTCGAGTTGGTCGACGCGAACACCGTGCGGTTTGTGACCCCTGCTGTGTACGCACCGTTTCTGCGCTGGCTGAGCTTTGTGCCGATCTTGCCCAAACATCGCTTGTCTCAACATGTGGCGCGCTTACACCCACCGGGCGCTAAACAAGCGTTGGGCAAGGCCAAAGTGATCGTAACCAGTATCTTCCGTGACCGGGCACGGGTGTATGTCGGCGAGGATCGCTATCAGGCCCTTGAGACCGGGTTGACTGAGCTGGCCCAGGCCCTCGATGCCCAAGACGTCGCTCGCATCGCGGAGGTGGTCGGTTCCATGGAGACCACGTTGGGCACGGTCGAAGCCAATCTGCCCAAGGGCGAGCAAGCGCAGGCGTTGACTGATGACGAGCTGTACCGGCTGAGCCTGTTGGGCCTGGCCATCGTTAACCTGCGCCGGGAGCTGTACCAGGTCCGGGACCAGGCCCAAGCGGACAACTTCGACGCGGTCGGCGTGCGTGAGGACACCTTCGCTCAGACCTGGTCTCAAAACGTGTCCTTGGATCAACTCACCGGCTTGGGACCGTTCCGTGTGAGGGTGTATGAGCACAGGGAACTGGTGTTAGAGCGCAACCCCTATTACTGGAAGCAGGACACCCAGGGGACGGTGCTTCCTTATCTGGATGAGTTACACGTGCGCTTCGTGGACGAGCCCCAGCAAGCACTGGCCGATTTCGACTCGTCCAAAACCCAGCTTTTCTTCCCCCGCACCGAGGACCTCCCGCGGTTAGCCACCTCTGAGCGCTTTGCATTATCGATCGGCGGGCCCACCTTCGGGGTGAACTTTATCGTGTTCAACCAAGACACGCCGGATCCTGCTCTCAGGGCAGTGTTTCGAGACCTGGCATTCCGCAAGGCCGTGGCGCACGCGCTGGACCGCCCACGACTCATCGAAGAGGCGTTACACAGGGTTGGTGTCGTATTGGATGGCCCGGTATGCCCGGGCTCGCCATTTCACGCACAGGGCCTGATCGTTTACGACCATGACCCCCAACGAGCCGCGGCGTTGCTCGACGGCGCGGGCTACCTCGACCGTAACGGCGATGGTCTGCGCGAGGATGCCTCGGGGCAGCCATTGCATTTTGAGCTGATTACCAATCAGAACAATCCTCTGCGGGTGCGGACTGTACAGTTATTGCAGGCAGCGTTGGGCCAACTCGGTATCGAGGTGTCGATCAAGCTCATGGAGTTTAACACCTTGATCCAAACAGTATTCAACGGTGCCTATCAGGGAGCCGTGCTGGGGTTGACCGGGGGGATTGATCCCCACGGCGGCGTGAACATGTGGCGTCTGGGCGGTGCGCTGCGCCTGTGGCGTCTGCGCTCGGTACCCGAAGCTTGGGAACAACAGGTGGATACGTTGTTCCAGCAAGCGGTTTCGACCCTCGACCTCAACGTGCGCCGGGCGCTTTACGACGAGTTCCAGCGATTGGTGGTCGAACACCTGCCCGTGATTTACACGGTGGAACCCTCGTTTGCCATGGCCTACCATCCCTCGGTGGGGAATGCGACCATGCACAACGCGTTGAGCTCCCCGTTGCGCCCGGCCGAGTTCTGGTTCCTGCAATAAGGCCAAAACCACATTTGCGCTCCCATGCCAGTTCTTCTCCTGTTTTTCATCAGGTATTGACAAGATATAACTCAAAGGAGTTTAATATAGCCAAAACCAAATCTGTCCTAAGAAGGAGGGTCCGATGATTCAGATGCGCTGGATTCTGACGGTAGGGGTGTTGTTGTTCTTGGTGGTCGGAATGAGCCCGTGGGCGGATGTCGGACAGGCTCAACCTGTCATTCGCCTGGGCGGGACGATCTCCGAGACGGGCAGGCTGGCACGGGTGGCGGCACTTTACATCGATGGCCGCGCTTTGGGTGTGGATATCCTCAACGCACTGGGCGGGGTCAACGTCGGCGGGACGGCCTATCGAATCGAGTTGGTTCAATTCGACGATCAAAGCAGCGCCGATTTGGCCGTTCGTCTTTATGAACAACTCATCACCGAACAGAATGTTGACTTCCTGCTCGGACCATACTCCAGCGGGTTGGTCATTCCCACGAGCGCGATTGCGGAGAAGTTCAGGGTGCCGATGGTCGAAGGCGGTGGCGCATCGACCAACATCTTCAATCGCGGGTTCAAATATGTATTTGGCACGTTGCCCGCCGGCCAAAATTATCTCAAAGATGCCATCCGGCTGTTCAGGGAAGAGGCCCAGGTCCGGACCATAGCCTTGATTTACGCCGATGACGCTTTCAGCACCGACGTGGCCGTCGGGACGCGCAAGTGGGCAAACGAACTCGGGGTCAGGATCATCGCCGATGAGAAATACGCCGACGGTCAAACGGAGTTCGGTTCGCTAATCGCCAAGCTCAAAAGTGTTAATCCCGATGTGATCATGGGGGCCAATCACCTGGTCGAGTTGCTTGGCTTCGTCCAGCAGGCCAGGAGCTTAGGACTGGATAAAGACATGGTCTTCACCGTGGGAGTCTCCAATCCGGACTTTCTGGCATTGGGCCAGGTCGCTGAAGGGGTGTTCGGGGTCGCGCCCTGGGTGCCTACGCAATCCACAAGCGGCGGCGTCTTCGGCAGCGCGGCGGACTACACCCGGATGTTCGAAATGCGCTTCGACTACACGCCGGAATATCACAACGCCAACGGCACGATTGAGATCCTGACCTATAAAAAGGCGATCGAGGCCGCCGGATCGCTGAACCGCAACGCGGTTCGTGACGCACTGGCCAACATTTCCTACGAGTCTTTCTACGGGACCGTAGCGTTCGGCGAAAACGGCCAGGTGGCAAAGGGTCAGACCGTAATCCAGATCCAGAATGGTGTGGCAGTTTCCGTCGGGCCCGGGGGTGAAGCGACAGCGATCTTCAAAGTGTCTCGTTAGTGATCTCACCGTTTGTTCAGTGAATTGTGAACGCAACCTGGAGGCAAGCGTGACAGCTCGCCTCCAGGTTTTTTGACTCTGAAACGTCGGGTGGATCATCGTGCTTGAGCTCCAGGTCGGTCTCAATGGCTTGCTATTAGGCGGCATTTACGCGCTCATGGCCCTGGGGATGGCGTTGGTGTGGGGGGTCATGAACATCGTTAACATCGCGCACGGAGCCTACATTGTCCTGGGGGGATACACCGCCTTCTGGCTGTTTGAGCTTTACGGCATTGACCCGTTCTTGAGCCTGCCGTTGGCGATGGTAGGGCTGTTCATCTTAGGATACCTCATCCAGAGATACATCATCAATTACATTGTTCGCGCCGAGATCTTCTTTACCCTGCTGGTGACCTTCGGGATCGATATTTTGATTGTGAACTTGGCACAGTTGGCTTGGAAGACGGATTATCGTACCGTCACACCGAGCTATCTCACCGCCAGCTTACAGCTGGGGTCGGTGGCTCTGCCCTGGGCACGATTGGGTGCGTTCGTCGTGGCACTGGGGATCACGGCACTGTTGTTCTGGCTGTTGCGTAGCACCAAGCTGGGGCGAGCCATCCGCGCGGTGTCCCAGGACCTCGATGCTGCGCGTCTGTCGGGTGTGAACCTCGGTCGAACGTACGCGGTGACATATGGCTTGGGTGCTGCCTTGGCCGGAGGGGCAGGGGCGTTGCTGATCCTCATCATGGCAATCAACCCACAGATCGGTGGTCCCTTAACGTTGAAGTCGTTTGTCATCACGGTCTTGGGCGGATTGAACACGGCGTGGGGTCCGGTGGTCGGCGGGTTGACGCTGGGGATCGTGGAGGAGTTCAGCTCGCTTTACATCGGCGACACGTTGCGCAACGCGATCAGCTTCGGGCTGTTGGTGTTGATGCTGCTGTTGCGGCCCCAGGGGCTGTTGGGCAGGCGAGAGGTCTAGCAGCACTGGAGAGCAAAGGAGCCGGATGGATGACCCATCACGTTTGAAGCCAGCTCCCTGGCGCGTGGCGCTTGGATTCGTGCTGGGGTTAGGCGCATTGGGCGTTGCATTCTGGGTGCCCACCTGGGCCAGCAGCGCGTTGATGCGCACGGTTACCGACTTCTTCAAGCTGGCCGCGCTGGCTTCGGCCTGGAACCTCATCGGAGGATATACGGGTTATCCCTCGTTCGGCAACGTGGCCTTCTTTGGCCTGGGCGCTTATGCCACAGGACTGGCCATGGTCCAGTTCCAGTGGCCTTTCGCAGCTGCTTTGGTCTTTGCCGCGTTGCTGTGCCTGCTCTTGGGCCTGCTGTTGGGTCTGCCCGTGCTGCGGCTTAAAGGGCATTATTTCGCCATCGCCACACTGGGCGCGGCCGAGGGGCTGCGCGAGATCATCCGCAACCTGGAGATCGTCGAGGCCAATCGGGGATTGGTCATGCCGTTGATCTATGATCCCCCGTTGTTCTACTTTCTGACCTTGGGGCTGCTGGCCTTGACCCTCGGCTTAACCTGGGTCATCACCAAAACGCGATTTGGATACGGCCTCATCGCCATCCGCGAGGACGAAGAGGCCGCGGCCGTGTTGGGAATCAACACCCGGTTGTACAAGACGACCGCCTTCTGCTTGAGTGGGATACTGACCGGCTTGGTCGGTGGCGTGCACGCTTATCATATCACGTTCATTGACCCTCAGGCCGCTTTTGACGTGCTGCGGACGATCTCGATGATCGTGATGGCGGTGATCGGCGGCGCGGGCACGGTGTTTGGACCGTTGATCGGGGTGGTGTTGATCTTCTCAACGTCTGAGTATCTGGCCTCGTTATCGGCCCAACTGCGCACCTTGCCCGTCATCTTCTTCGGCGGGATGATCGTCTTGATCACGCTGTTTTTGCCCAGTGGCCTGTGGGATCTGCTGAGCGGACGGCAGCGACTGAGCTGGCGCTATCTGCTGGAGAATATCCGGATGCACCGCGCATAGGAGGGTTTCGTGCTCCGCGTAAACAACCTGACCAAGAGGTTCGGCAAGATGGCCGCGTTGGCCAACTGTTCCTTGGAAGTGCGCCCGGGCTCGATCACTGGGATTATCGGACCCAACGGCTCCGGAAAATCCACGCTGTTTAACTGCATCAGCGGTCTGCTGCGTCCCACCGCCGGCACAATCTACTTCGTTAAGGATGACCAGGATCACGCGCTGCACCGGCTGCAGCCCTATCAGATCGCCCGGTTGGGTGTGGGGCGCACGTTCCAGCTCAACCGCGTCTTCAAGCGCATGAGCGCGCTGGACAACTTGCTGGCCGTCCGATTTGATCGCGGAAAAGCTCAGGAGTTACTAGAACTGGTTGGACTACAGCGCTTGAAGGACCATCTCGCCGGGCAGCTGTCGATTGGGCAGCAGCGCCTGCTGGAGATCGCCCGCGTCTTCATGCTCGATCCGCGCATGGTGTTGTTGGACGAGCCCACCGCTGGGGTCACCCCGAAGATGATCGGTTGGCTAGCCGAGCACATCCAATCGCTGCGGCAGACCCGCCAAGCGACGTTCGTCGTCGTCGAACACAACCTGCGCTTCATCCTGGGACTGAGCGATACCCTCTACGTGCTGAGCGCAGGACAGGTCATCGCCCATGGCCCACCCGAGTCCATCAGAAGCGATCCCAAAGTCATCGATGCGTATCTGGGAGGTTCTCGTGCTTAAGGTGAGGGACCTGGTGGTCGGATACGGCGATTTGGAAGTCCTGCATGGGGTTTCCCTCGAGGTAGAGCCGGGCCAAATCGTCTGTCTCATCGGGCCCAATGGCTCTGGCAAATCCACCCTGCTCAACGCGCTGTTCAGCCTGGTTAAGCCATGGCAGGGACAGGTGCACTATCGCGGTCAAGAGATCACCGGGCGCGATCCCGGGAACTTGCTGCGCCAAGGCATCGCTTACGTGCTGCAACGGCGCAGTGTCTTTCCGCAGTTATCGGTCTATGAGAACCTGCAGATGGGGGCGTTCATCCGGAACGACGATGGGGTGGCCACAGACATCGAGCGCGTTTTTGAAATCTTCCCGGTCCTAAAGCAGAAACAGCATCACCCGGCACAGGCGATGAGCGGGGGGGAGCAACGCATGCTCGAGCTGGGTCGCGCGCTGATGATCCGTCCGCAACTGCTGTTGTTGGATGAGCCTTCCGCGGGACTGGCTCCCAAGGTCATCGATGAGATCTTTGCCGTGCTGCGACGTTTGAACGAGGAAGAGCGCCTCACCCTGGTCATCGTCGAGCAGAACGTGCGCCGTATCCTGGAATTTGCTGACTACGGCTACCTGTTGAACCAGGGACAAGTGGAGCTCCACGGGCCTTGTGATGAGCTGTTGAGCACGGAAAAACTGGTGAAAGCTTTCCTGTCCTACTGACACACCTCACTCCCGTAGAAACCCGACCGCGCTTCTATAGGGATTGACAAGACCCGCTTCCAGACGTAGGCTTGAGGTGGAAAGGTTGGGCACTATGATCGATTACTGGCGTGACTTAGAGACCGGGCCGAAGCCGCCCGAGATTATTTACGCGGTCATCGAGAACCCCAAGGGCACTGAAAACAAATACGAGTACGATGTGGAGAAGAAAGCGCTGGTGCTGGATCGTGTGCTGTATTCCGCCGTGCACTATCCGGGCGACTACGGCTTTATCCCGCGTACTTACGACGAAGACGGCGATCCACTCGACGTCATGGTGTTGGTGACGAATCCCACGTTTCCAGGCTGCATTATGGTCGCGCAGCCCATCGGGCTTCTTCACATGCTGGACAGCTATAAGAAAGATGATAAGATTTTGGCCGTGCCAGTTGGAGATTCCCGCTACACAGAATATCACAATCTAGACGACGTGCCACAACATACTTTGACCGAAATCGCCTATCTTTTTGAGACGTATAAAGTGCTCGAAGGCAAGCCGGTCAAGGTCTTGGGCTGGGAAGACGCGGAAGCGGCCAAAGCCGTTATCAAGCACTGCCAGAAGCTTTATCAGGAGAGACTCTGAAGCGATCTTCAGGGCGAGGTAAGGTTGTCGCCGAACAGTTCACCGAGCAGCATCGGAGCCCGATGAAGCCCGACCGTGGGAATCGGGCGACCGGTGGGATAGAGGGTGATCTCGTCCGGCCCCACCTTCCAATAGACCGTCTGGTGAAACCCAAACCGTAACCGTATATCGACCACCCGGGTTTTGAGCAGTGCAAACCCGTCCCCCTGGAATGCCGCCAGGATCTTCAGGAACACTGAATCATCCCGCAGGGATCGACCCACCTGAGATGACCGTTTTGTGTTGAACTTTGAGTCTGTCAGAGGAAGCCGGATTGCGTCCGGCCGACCGGGATGGAGCAATCGATCCTGAGGTCGGGGGACGGGTTGAGCCACTTTCTGATAAATAAAGTGGTGAATCTTCCTGCCCCGTCTGGCCCAGCGTTTCCCGTACTTGGTGATTTGCTCCGGCGTGTAGCCGTGGTAAGCGGTTTCGTCTCGCACCGGTACGAACGTTTTCCACTCACGAAACAGCACTTCGATCTCCACAGCGTAGGCCGGATCGTCGGTCGCGATATAGATCCGGCCGGCCGGTTCGAGCTGTTCGGCCAACAGATCAATGAAACCGGCCCGGATGAGTCGGCGATCGGCATGGCGGGCCTTGGGCCAAGGCCCGGGAAAGTTGATGTAGACCGCAGCGATGCCCTCGGGGCGGAACAGTTCTCCGATCCCGAGCTCAGCGGGCAGATGGACCAGCTGAATCTGCCCCAACAGACTTGCGGCGATCACGCGGCGCTTGGCCCGGGTCATCGAGCTTCGCGAGAACTCAAAGCCGACAATCGGACCTTGGGGCTTCGTCTGGTTTGCCAGGTGAATCAGAAAATCTCCGCGACCGAAGCCGACGACGACGACCGGCGGCCGGGGATTTTCGCACCGTTGATCCCAATCCACCGGGATCTCGGTCTCATGAAGCAGGTCGAGCTCGATGGCCTCCATCTCCGGACCATCCCCGGTATCGTATGTGGTTCTGACGTTGGTGTTACCGATAGACAGACCGGGGAACTCGCGCACCAGCAGTTCTCCGAACCGGGCCACCGCAGCCTTCACCCCGGACGTTTTGTCAACCTGATCGGGCAGATCGAGCTTGAGCAACAGGCGATTAGGCTGTGAAACCAGATTGAGCAGGAATCTCCGTGTGGCCCCGCACTCCTGAAGTTCGATCTCAACCAGCCCCAGTGATCCCTCACCCGGACGATATGACGGGAAGGTGGATCTGTAAACAATCTGAACGGAATCGGTTCGGATGCGAACCGGAAGCTGAAGCTCAAGGAGTGAATGCACATCAAAATCGTGATCGTCTCGATACTGCAGGATCAGGTGGGGCATTTGAACCGAACGCTCGCTTACGTAAAGGCGGCTGCCAGGCCGAAGTAGATCAACAGGGCGATGCTGTCGTTCATGGTGGTGATGATTGGTCCCGAGGCGGTCGCCGGATCCATGCCCAGCTTGTCGAACAGGATTGGGAGCAAGCTGCCGATGGTGGCCGACCAGATAAGATCCACGAACATCGCTCCGCCGACCACTCCGCCGATGGTTGAATTCCCGTGCCACAAAGTCGCCATGGCAGCCACGATCGCCCCGAAGACCGCCCCCAAGGTCGCCCCCACTCGTGCCTGATTTAGAATGAACCGGGTGATCCGGCCCTGATCGAGCCGGCCAAGTGCGAGCCCCCGGATCACCAGAGCCGAGGCCTGTGTGCCGACGTTCCCGCCCATTCCCATCACCAATGGGACGAAATAGGCGAGCCCGATCGCCACCTGAAGCACGTCCTCGAACAGGTTGAGGACGGTCCCAGCTAAGACCCCACCGCTCAGCGTCACAAACAGCCAGGGCAGCCGATGGCGAGCGCGCGCACCGATATCGAAGATCTCCCGAGGTTCGACGTCGGGCTCGGTGATGCCGGCCATCCGGTAAGTATCCTCAGTCGCTTCGTCCCGGATCACGTCGATCACATCGTCGACGGTCACGATCCCCGCAATCCGCCCCGCATCATCGACGACCGGGATCGCCGACAAGTCATAGTTGGTGACCAAGTCGGCGACCAGTTCCTGATCGTCGGAGGCGTTCACCTGGATCACATCCGGGTTCATGATCTCACCGATGGTGGTGCTGGAATCGGCAACGAGCACCTCCGCGAGTGAGACGACGCCGATCAACCGACCGTCTTCGGTGATCACATAGATATTGTAAAGCGTCTCCACCTGTCCCTTGAGACAGCGCACCCGTTCCAGAGCATCCTCGGCCGTCTCCAACTCGTCGGCCGTGACGAACTCGGCGCTCATAATCCCGCCAGCGACGTCGTCTGGGTAACTCAGGAGCTGGCGTGTCTCCTCGGCATCTTCCTGGCTGAGCAGGTCGAGGAGACGGTTCACCCGCCGGGCTTTAAACTCGTCAAGCAGATCGACCCGATCATCGGACGGCATCAGCTCCAGGATACGGACGAGCCGCTTGACGCGCATCCGCTTGAACAACAGGACCAGGTAGCGATACTCGTCGATAAACCCGGCCAACTCGGCGATCGTCTCGTCGTCGAGGATGTTCGAGAAGATGCGCTCCTGATGCTCCTCACGGAGGAAGGAGAGCAGGTGGGCGATCTCCGCCGGGTGCTTCTCATTAAAGTAGCGGCGTAGAGATCGGAGATCTCCGACCTTGACCTCAAGCCGGATCCGCTCGACCTCATCTTCCAGTCTGATCCCTTCGGCCATTCGCAGTCCTTATCATGATCCACTTTATTCAATAGTCGAGTTTGGCCAGCTCTTTCAGCCGTCCCACCCCATCGATCTCCTTGATGACCCCGCAGACGGCGTCAGGCATCAGATGCTCCCACGGCTCGTCGTTCACGATCCGGCGGCGGATCTCGGTGCCGGAGTACTCCTGTCGGTTGAGCAGCGGGAGCTTGCGTACCTCGATTCCGGCCTCCTTGAACAACCGAACCACTAATGGGTTGTTCGAATAGATCGCATGGAACGGCGGGGCCAATGCGTGAATGTTGGCCACCCAGACGGCGTTGCGCTCGATGTCTTCGAACGGGAGCACGTACGTCACGATGTCGAGATCGAGCTCGGTCAGGGCTCGGCTGATCATCATGACCCGCTCACCCGCCGTGAACGGGTTGTTGAGTTCGTGGCTCTGCTGGGCGCTCCCGACGGCGATGATCAGCTCATCGACTTCCTTAGCAATCTCGGCAATCATCGCTTGGTGGCCGTTGTGATAGGGCTGAAACCGGCCAACGTAAAAACCTCGTACTACATTCACCTGCAACGTCTTCCACCTCCGAGCCAATTCGCACTCACGCTATATTATACCGGAACCGGGACGGTTGACGAATACGAATCCAGTATTTGATAATCAAAAAAGGAATGATGAGATCGGACGAACCGCTGAACCAGAAGTTGAAACTGCTTCCCGATCGACCCGGTGTTTATTTGATGCGGGATGCCGAAGGCGAGGTCATCTACGTCGGCAAGGCGGCTTCGCTCAAGAGCCGAGTCCGTTCCTACTTCCAAGTCTACCACCAGCGCACCGATCGCAAGGTCCGGGCGCTGGCAGAATCGGTCGCCGACCTGGAGTATATCGTCACCGACTCAGAGGTGGAGGCCCTGGCGCTGGAGGAGAACCTGATCAAGGGATACCAGCCCCGTTACAACGTCCGGCTCAAGGATGACAAACGCTTCCCCTACCTGAAGGTCACCGTAAACGAACCTTACCCGAGGCTGCTGGTCACCCGGGAGGTCGAGAAGGACGGCGCCCGCTACTTCGGTCCCTACACCAATGTCCAGCGGATGCGGGAGACGGTCAACCTGCTCCGCCGTCTGTTCCCGATCCGTACCTGCAACGACCGCATCGAGGCTGGTCCGACCCGGGATCGTCCATGCTTGGATTACTTCATCGAACAATGCACCGCCCCGTGCGTGGCCAGGATCTCTCAAGCGGTGTATCGGGAGAAGATCAAGGCGCTGTTCGGCTTTCTGGAGGGGCATCCCGGCCAAATCCTCAAACAGATGAGGCAGGAGATGGCCGGAGCGGCCGAACGGTTCGATTACGAACGGGCCGCCCGCCTGCGCGATCAGATCGCAGACCTGGAACGGCTGGTCGGCGAACGAAAGACCAAGGGTGTCTCTTCGTCTGAGCTTGATGAACGGGATGCGATCGGTCTGACCAGCAAGGACGGACTCTACTGCATTCAGATCTTCTTCGTACGCGATGGTCGGGTGCGGGGCCGGGAGTATCTGCTCATGGAAGCTCCTGAGGGAACCCGCGTCGCCGAGGTGTTGGCCGCTTTTTTGAAAAGGTTCTACGTCGAGGCGACCACCGTTCCCAAGGAGATCTTACTGCCCGAGCCGATCGGTGAGGAGGAAACGGTGATTGCCACCTGGCTGGGTCATCTTCGTGGTGGCAAGGTCGATCTCAGGGTCCCGCAACGCGGATCCAAACGCCGACTTGTCAGGTTGGCGACGCGCAACGCGGAGCTGATGCTGTTCGAAGAGGGACTGAAGGCCGAGCGGTTGAGCGAACAGCGGCAGACAGCGCTCCACGAACTCCAGGAACGGTTAGGTTTAGGCAGTGAGCCACGGCGGATCGAGTGCTACGACATCTCGAACATCCAGGGGAGTGATGCCGTCGGCGCCATGGTGGTCTTCGAGAACGGACTGCCCACGCGCAGTGACTATCGTCGGTTTCGCATCCGTGAGGTGTCCGGTCCCGATGACTATGCGATGATGGGCGAGATGCTCCGCCGACGTCTGTGGCGAGCCTTGAGGGAGCTGGAGGCGATCGAAAGCCGGGAGGCAGCGGAACGTCGCGAGCTGATTGGACGGGCGAAGTTTGCCGTGTTGCCAGACCTGATTGTTGTCGACGGCGGCAAGGGGCAATTGGGGGTCGCCCGCCGGGTGCTGCAAGAGCTCAACCTGGAGGGCATCCCGACGATCGCCTTGGCCAAACAGTTCGAACACGTTTTTACACCGGGCAATTCAGAACCCCTCGTCCTTCCACATGACACCCGGGCGCTTCAACTGCTCCAGCACATTCGCGATGAGGCACACCGGTTTGCACTCGGCTACCATCGGCTGCGACGGGAGCGTCGCGCACTGCAGTCGGCGTTGGATGGGATTCCCGGTGTCGGACCGAAACGGAAGCAGATGCTAATTGAACACTTTGGCTCGGTGGCGGAAGTTCGAGAGGCGAACCTGGAGGAGCTGCTTAAGGTGCCCGGACTGCCGCGCCGCGTCGCCGAGCAGATCTATAAGAAGCTCGGGGGTGGGCGGGAAGCAGGAGGCAGTGGGCAGCAAACAGGAGACTGATAGAGCCACGGATTCATTGCTCATTGACAAAGACGGAAGGACGAAAGAACTTTGAGGCATTTTGCTTTGTCCAGCCCAGCTTCTCGACTTCTTCCCTGTTAAGCCGCAATTCTCGACCAAATTTGCCTTTGTCAGTTGTCAAGAGAAAAGTTGGGGATAAAAAATCAGAGGAACCCAAAGGCTCCCCTGGAATACCTCACTCACAATCTAAAATCTACGAGGCAGAGTCATAGACCGGCGTTTCCACGGTGCGGACTGGTTCACTTTCTCGAATAAGCTGGTCGAAGCGCTGGACTACCTCATCAGATGGCAAACTCCTTATGGTTGGAAAAAGCCCAAACTGAACCTCCTGTGTCTTCAACCTTAATGCTCTGGTCAATTTGGATGTGAATATAAGAGGGTGTCTGAAAAGTGGTATAATAGAGCACCATGAAGAGAAAGAGAGAAGCTTACCCCACCGACCTGACGGATAAAGAATGGGCGCTCCTGGAGCCGCTGATCCCTCTCCCCAAACCTGGTGGACGTCCTCGCAGCACCGACATGCGCGAGGTGATCAACGCCATCTTCTACGTGCTGCGTGGCGGCATTGCTTGGCGTATGTTGCCTCATGACTTTCCTCCATGGAAGACCGTGTAGATAGTCTTTACGCAAATGACAAAAGGGGTAGTGGGGTCCATCCGGCGAGG
>JBHIAT010000097.1:0-13468 GCA_046758705.1 Bipolaricaulia bacterium | reverse complement strand
TTCCTGGAAGGAGCGATCCCGATCGTCTACGCCCATCATGAACGCTGGGACGGGTTCGGCTACCCACGAGAGCTTACGGGGGAGGAGATCCCGCTCGGTGCGCGGCTGTTCGCGATCGCCGATACCCTGGATGCCATGACCGTCGATCGACCCTACCGCAAGGCGCTCCCGTTCGCAGTCGCCCAGGAGGAGATCATCACCAACAGTGAGAGCCAATTCGATCCCCGGGCGGTCGAAGCGTTCTTAAGCATCCCTGAGGAGCGGTGGGTGAACATCCGCGAGGGCGCTTAATGACGAGAGCCGTACATGCCGATGAGGCAGTGCTGACCCAGGAGAGACCCGTCGAGGCCGAGCCGCAGGCCGATGAGACGATCGGGGTGCTGTTAATGGCCTACGGCAACCCCGATTCCCTGGAGGATGTCAAGGCTTATTACACCCATATCCGCGGTGGACGGGTGCCGTCGCGCGACCAGGTGGAGGATTTAGAACGACGCTACCGCTGTATCGGCGGACGTTCTCCCCTGCTTGAGATCACCTGGGAGCAGGCCTGGGCGCTGGAGGAGCGGCTCAACGCCGCCGGGGATCGGTTTCGCGTCTACATCGGGATGAAGCACTGGCATCCGTTCATCGCCGAGACCGTCGAGGAGATCGCGGCGGACGGCGTGTACCGGGTCGTGGCCCTCGCCCTGGCACCACATTACTCCCGGATGAGCGTCGGCGGTTACATCGAGGCCGTCCGAGCGGCGAAAAAACAGCTTAAAACCCGACTCAATCTGTCATTCGTAACCAGTTGGAACGACCATCCTCGGTTCCTGCGCGCCGTCGCCGAGGTGGTTGAAGACGCGCTTCTGTACTTCCCAGAGCCGGTTCGGGATCGGGTGCCGATCGTGTTCACCGCCCACAGCCTACCTGAACGCATCCTCGCCGAGGGCGACCCCTACCCCCGAGAGCTCCTCGAGACCTGCGAGGGGGTGGCCGAGCTTCTCGGGTTGGCTGCCTGGCAATTCGCCTACCAGAGCGCCGGTCATACGCCGGAGCCGTGGCTGGGCCCGGATATCCTGGAGGTGCTGGAGGAGCTGTCCCAGGCAGACCACCACCATGTGTTGATCGTCCCGGTGGGGTTCGTCGCCGACCATCTGGAGATCCTGTACGACATCGACGTCGAGTGTCAGGAACGGGCCAAGGAACTGGAGATGCAACTCCGGCGGACCGAGTCGATGAACACCCGGCCCACATTCATTGCTGCTTTGGCGGCCGTCGTCCGTGAGCATCTGAACCGGGATCGGTCGGCCCCTCGATAGGCTGAGAAAGTCGTGGTCGCTGCCCACCGCTTTGTATTGGAACCCCCACTTCAAGAATGTCTCCTATAGCCCTCAGGTAGCGGAAGACCACCTGAAACGCAGTGAATGGGGTATACTCGGCTTACGGGGAGGTAAGCCACGGTGCCGAGAGCTGGTAATCGTCTGGGAGACATCCTGATCGACATCGGGAAGCTCTCCGAGACCGAGTTAACCAAGGCGCTGGCGATCCAGAAGGCCGAGGAGGTGGAAAGACGGCTCGGTGAGATCCTGATCGAGCAAGGTTGCATCACCGAGGAGGACCTCCAGCAGGCGCTCCACCTGCAGAGAACCAGGATGTGGGAGAAGAAGGTCCCCCAGGTCCCCCAGGTGACCGCCCATAAGCCGGTCAACCAGATCGTGGCATCGATCATCAACGAAGCGCTGGAGCGGGAGGTCAGCGACATCCACATCGAACCGTTCCCCGATCGGCTCCGGGTACGCTATCGCATCGACGGGGTGCTGCACGAAATGGCGCAACTCCCCATGGATATCCACAAGGAACTGGTCGCCCGGGTTCGGGTCATGGCCGATCTCGACATCATCCAGAGGGGAATCCCCCAGGACGGCAGTATCGTACTGGACAAGCACGAGTTTCGGGTGTCGATCTTCCCGTTCATCTACGGCGACAAGATCGTCCTACGCGTGTTGAACCCCCCGGCCACCTTGGCTATCGAGGAACTGGGGTTGCAAGGGAGGGCGCTCGATCAGTATCAACAGCTGATCCGCCGCCCCTCCGGCCTCATCCTGGCCACCGGACCCACTGGAAGCGGGAAGACGACCACGCTGACCGCCAGCCTCAAGACGATCAACTCCCCCCAGATCAACATCTCCACCGTTGAGGACCCCCCAGAATACCGGATCGAGAATATCAACCAGACCCAGGTCAACCCAAGAAAGGGCATCGATTTCGCCAGTGCACTCCGATATCTCTTCAGGCAGGATCCAGACGTGATCATGATCGGGGAGATCCGGGACGAGGAGACTGCCCAGATGGCGACTCGCGCCGCGCTCACCGGCCACCTCGTCTTCTCGACGCTCCACTCCAACTCGGCCGTCGGCACGGTGCCGCGGCTGCTCAACATGGGCGCAGAGCCCTACCTGCTGGCCGCTACACTGAGAGGGGTGATCGCTCAGCGGCTCGTCCGTAAGCTCTGCGGCAGTTGCAAACAGCAGGCTCAACTGGAGAAATGGGAGCAGAAGATCTTCGAAATCCACCTTCGCGGAGCGGCCGAATCGGTCAAGACGATCTATCGCCCGATCGGCTGTACTCAGTGTAGCAACCGGGGATATCGGGGAAGGACCGGCATCTTCGAGCTGCTCGTCGTCAACGAACGGATCCGGGATATGATCGCGGAGCGGGCCTCCGATGAGAAGATCATCCAGGAAGCGATCAACAGTGGGATGACCACCCTCATCGGGGATGGTCTGCGCAAGGTCATCGGCGGGATCACCTCCATGGAAGAGGTGCTGTGGCATATGGGACAGTGAAGCGGACCTCTCCTACAGGAAGAAAGCGGCGGACACCTCCCCTGAGTTGAGCCCGACCGCCGAAGCCTTGAGGGTTGTCCGATTCAAAGCTATATCTTTTATCAATAGTTCCTAGAATCCGTATTTCAGGGCACAAATATCATTGAGGGATATAGATCAACAGAATGCCCATAACTATAACTATAACTTGATCACCTGGAGCCGTCATGGGAGAAGGAATTAGTATAGCGCTCGTCGCGTTGGTCACGGTCGTTGGATTCATATTGCTCGGCAATAGTTTGGGCAGTCCCGACCCGTTGCAAATGTTTTTAAATCCAACCGAACTTCAACTCGATGCCATGCTGATTATCGTTATGGGGCTCATTGTATTGTCACAATACCTGGAAGGTCCGGTAAACATCACTCAAATTCGTGAACAGATCTTGTCCTTGCAACATGTCATACTAAATCCTCAAGCTAAACTGCCATCGACTGAAGAGATTCCGTTTTCGCGAAAAGTTGCAACAGTCGCGTCTCAAATCATAGGGGCGTTACTGCTCATCATGAGCTTCATCATTCTGTTGATCGATCTGGTCGGTGGTTTCCCAGGCGATTTCTCGGATATGGGACCGCTGTTGAAGAAATTTACGCTGGTGACCGTGGGTGTCATGTTTGTACTGATCGTGTTAGCCAGGAACAAGGAACTTCGTGTCGTTTCAGAACGCTTAATCGAAACGCTTAACTTTTTACGACAAAGCGGCACGGCTCGGGCAGTGCAGGTTGTCGACAGAGCCGGGCTTCACGAGTTTCTTTACGAGTCCCTCGACTCTTACACCCCTGATGATATCGTATATATCTCGGACTTTGAGGAACTCTATGCGAAATTCAAGGAATACTACTACAAGGATTTCATGAGAAAATGGTGGCAAGTCCTTAGGGAAGTCGGTTTTGAAGTGAAACAGGTCGTACTTTTGAACAGCAAAAAAGATATGGAGGACCTGAAGGCGCGCGTAGAGGATGCAAAAGATATCGATCAGTACTTCTTAAGCGCATTGGTGGCACCCCCTCTGACACTGTTTTTCGATATGGTTGTGCTGTCGGGTAAGTATGTGCTGCTATGTATATCACGGGATGCTCGATACCCAAACTTCATTAGCGACGCGATCATTATCCACAGTCCAGAGATTGTTAAGGTCTTTGAGGATCTCTTTACCCGAATATTGTTGAACAAATCGGTTCCCATTAAGACCAAAGAGGGCATAAACTTCGACAACCTTGACGAAGTTGAGTCCGAAATAAAACGGATCGGCAAGTCAAGAGTCCTGAAGCCCATCTTTAGGGAGCGTTAGCGGAAGCAGGCCACCGATTCGGATCACTTTAGCCAGCATACCACGTCGTCCGTCGAGCTGTTTGGCAAGGCCCGGTCGCTCATTGAGCTCTTCGATATGGGCTTCAGGTCGAGGGCGGTCAGGGTCTCCGCCTCCAACAGCAGCACCTGTCTGGGATGCTGGTTGCACCCCTCCCCCCGTTACTTCGTTGACAGGCCGGAACGCTTTTCGTTAGACTACGGCATGGTGGTTCCGAGGATGAGCGAATCGGATCTGGGAACGAAACGGTGCTGGATCGGCCTGAACATGATCTCGAAGATGACACCTCGGCGGTTTCAGACCCTCCTCGATCACTTCGAAAGCCCGGAGGCGATCTGGAGGGCGCCGTCTGGGGCGCTCCACAACGTGCCCGGATTCAGCGATGTTGTCGACGCCTTTGTCAGGGAGCGGGGCGAGATCGACCCGGACCGGGAGCTGGCCCGGATCGAGCGTCTCGACCTTCACATTCTGACGCTGGACGACGGCGGTTATCCTGAGCCGTTGCGGGCGATCCCGAACCCCCCTCCGGTGCTCTACGTCCAGGGTGATTATCTCGATCGCGATGGACTGTCGGTCTCGATCGTGGGAACGCGTCGCTGCTCAACCTATGGTCGACTGATCACCGAGCGGCTTGCCCGGGAGCTGGGGAAGCTGGGGTTCACGATCGTGAGCGGGATGGCTCTCGGAATCGACACGGCAGCGCACCGGGGGGCGCTGGCCGCTGGCGCCCGAACGATCGCGGTCCTCGGCTCGGGGTTCGCCCACATCTATCCGGCCGAGAACCGGGAGTTGTGTCAGCGGATCGCAAACGCCGGTTGTGTGTTGAGTGAGTTCTCGATCGGGATGCGCCCCGATCGCTGGACCTTCCCCCAGCGGAATCGAATCATCAGCGGCCTGAGTCGAGGCACGATCGTTGTCGAGGCGCCGGCAACCAGCGGGGCACTGATCACCGCCGACCTGGCGCTCGATCAGGGGCGGGAGGTGTTCGCTGTCCCGGGGGAGATCACTCGGGAGACGAGCCAGGGGACCCATCGGCTGATCAAACAGGGGGCCAAGTTGATCGAAGGACCCGAGGATGTTGTGGAGGAGTTCGAGGATCTGGCCCGCCTCCTGGAGCGAAGTTCGGCCCGATCCGGAACCGAGCCGTCCACTATCTCCGTCTCCTCCGAGGAACGGCAGGTCCTCGATGCCCTGGCGTTTGACCCGATCCACTTCAACGATATCATCGAGCAGACCGGTCTCTCCCCCGCTCAGGTCTCGCAACTGGTCCTCCAACTCCAGATGAAGGAATTGATCGTGGAGGTCGAGGGGAACCGGTACACCCGGATGCCCCGATGATCAGGGGAAGGAGAAGGAGGGGCCGATGGCCGTCGAACGAACGTTCGTGATGCTCAAACCGGACGCAGTCCAGCGCGGACTGATCGGAACTCTGCTGGGCCAGATCGAAGTCAAAGGACTCAAGATCATGGCCATGAAGATGATCCAGGTGGATCGGGAATTGGCCGAGATCCATTACGCAGAGCATCGGGAAAAGCCGTTCTTCGAGGACCTCATCCGGTTCGTCACCTCATCGCCTGCGGTCGTGATGATTGTCGAAGGCGAGCGGGCCGTCGAGGTGGTTCGCGGGCTGATGGGAGCGACGAATCCGTTCGAGGCAAAGCCGGGCACGATCCGCGGGGATTTCGGCCTCGACCTGACCAAGAATCTGATCCATGGCTCCGATTCTTCCGCATCGGCCGACCGCGAGACGAGACTGTTCTTCGACGAACAGGAGCTGTTGGATTACAAGTTGACTCAAACGGAGTGGACCTCAGGTTGACCGCTGTCAGGTCGTCTGATAGGATGGAGATCATGGCCAGGATGGGAAGGGAACTATAGGTATGAACCCGTCTCTGTCCAAGAGATACAACCCGGACCAGGTAGAGGAACGCTGGTACCAGGTTTGGGAGGCGCGGGGTTATTTCAAGAGCCCGGGAGGCACGGAACCGTTCTCAATCGTAATCCCGCCGCCGAACATCACCGGTAGCCTCCATATGGGGCATGCGCTCAACAACACGCTCCAAGACATCGTGATCCGCTACCGGCAAATGGATGGGTTCAAAGCCATCTGGTTCCCGGGGACCGATCATGCCGGCATCGCCACCCAGAACGTCGTAGAACGCGAGCTTGATGAGGAAGGGTTGACACGCCACGATCTCGGGCGCGAGGCGTTTGTCAAGCGAGTCTGGGCGTGGAAGGAACAGTACGGGGGGGTGATCCGAGATCAGCTCAAGGCGTTGGGGTGCTCCTGCGACTGGGACCGGGAGCGGTTCACTCTCGATGACGGGCTGTCGCGAGCGGTGGTGGAGGTGTTCGTCCGGCTGTATGAGGAGGGCTATATCTACCGGGACGATTACATCATCAATTGGTGCCCCCGGTGTATGACGGCGCTCTCCGACATCGAGGTCGACCACCTGGAGCATGACGGCAAGCTCTACACCATCCGCTACCCGCTGGTTGGTACCCCGGGTGTGAAGAGCGAAGATTCCGATGAGGACGAGGACGGGAATGCGGGGGGCGAGCCGACGCACGTGAGCATCGCCACCACCCGGCCGGAGACGATGCTCGGGGACACGGGGATCGCCGTCCACCCTGAGGACGACCGCTACCGAGAACTCATCGGGAGGCATGCCAGCTTGCCGCTGGTGGGGAGGGAGCTGGAGATCGTCGGCGATGAAGCGGTCGATCCGGAGTTTGGGACCGGGGTCCTCAAGGTGACCCCGGCCCATGACATGACCGACTTCGAGATCGGTCGGCGCCATGGTTTTGAGCCGCTCACCGTGATGAACCTGGATGGCACGATGAACGACAACGCGGGCAAGTGCCGGAGACTTGATCGCTACGCCTGCCGGGAGAAACTCGTCAAGGATCTGGAGGCCGCCGGGTACCTGGAACGGGTCGAGGAGTACCAACACGCCATCGGGCATTGCCAGCGCTGCGGGACGATGGTCGAGCCGCTCATCTCCCGACAGTGGTTCGTCGAGATGGCTGAGCTGGCCCAGCCGGCGATCGACGTCGTCCGAGACGGCAAGATCGAGTTGATCCCTGATTCCTGGAACAAGGTCTACTTTGACTGGATGGAGAACATTCGGGATTGGGTTATCTCCCGACAGCTGTGGTGGGGGCACCGCATCCCTGCGTGGTACTGCGACGATTGCGATGAGATCACTGTCAGTCGAGAGGTCCCCGAGGGGTGCTCCGGCTGCGAGAGCCACCGGATCCACCAGGATGAGGATGTGCTGGATACCTGGTTCTCCTCAGCGCTGTGGCCGTTCACCATCATGGGCTGGCCTGAGGAGACCGAGGATTTGAAGGAATTCTATCCCACATCTCTGTTGATCACCGGACATGATATCCTGTTCTTCTGGGTGGCGCGAATGATCATGATGGGGCTGCACTTCATGGAGGAGATCCCGTTTCGAGAGGTACTACTTACCCCGTTGATTAAGGATGAGACGGGACAGAAGATGAGCAAATCGAAGGGGAATGTCATCGATCCCCTGGAGATGAAGGCGAACTACGGGATGGATGCTTTGCGGTTCACGCTGGCCGCCTCC
Source organism: Bipolaricaulia bacterium (assembly GCA_046758705.1). GTDB lineage: Bacteria > Bipolaricaulota > Bipolaricaulia > JBHIAT01 > JBHIAT01 > JBHIAT01. The sequence continues at coordinate 5,698 of JBHIAT010000097.1, read as the reverse complement.
ACATCGAAGGGACGCGGGATCAGACTGTCGACTCACGACATCGACGGCAATCGAAAGTTCCTCAACAAGATCTGGAACGTCTCCCGATTCGTCCTGATGAATCTCGGGGACTCCGACGGGGACTCCGCGCCCGAGCCTGGGCCTGAGGAGTTGCGGCTTGAGGACCGCTGGATCCGATCCCGCCTTCAGCGAACGATCGTCGCCGTGCGACGTGCCCTGAAGCAGTACGACTTCAACCACGCGGCCGCGGCGCTCTATGGGTTCGTGTGGAGCGATTTCTGCGATTGGTACGTGGAGATGACCAAACCCCGCCTTTACGGGTACGAGGACGTTGACGATGCTTCAGGCAGGGGAAGGGAGACGGCGCAAGCCATCCTGTATACGACGTTGGTGGCGATCCTGAAGCTGGTCCATCCGTTCATGCCGTTCATCACCGAGGAGATCTGGGGACAGTTGCCCGCCGTGGAGGAACGGGAGGAGAGTATCATGATCGCGCCGTTCCCTCAGGAAGAACTGGGCCAGGTCGACCCCGATGTCGAGGCACGCATGGAGACGCTCCAGAGTGTGATCAGTTCGGTTCGGACGATCCGCTCGGAGATGAACGTCCCCCCAAACGCGGAGGTCGAGGTGCTGATCAAGGTCGAGGACGCCGGCGTGAAGGAGCTGGTATTGGAGAACCAGGTCTTCTTCCACGAACTGGCCAATGCCCGGATCACCGAGCTCGGTCCCGCCGTGGAACGACCGACGAAGGCGCCGCGCAAGGTGCTGGAGGGGGCCGAAGTGTTCATCCCGTTGGAGGGGCTCATCGACATGGATCAGGAGCGCGAGCGCCTACAGCGGGAGCTGGCGTCGGTAAAGTCCGACCTCGATCGGTCGCTGAAGCGACTGAACAACGCAGAGTTCCTCGAGAAGGCGCCCGATGAGGTGATCGAGAAGGAGAAGGGGAAGAGGGAGGAGTTCCTGGAGAAGAAGGAACGGCTCGAGAAGAATCTGGAGGCGCTGGGTTCAGGTTGAGCGGATCGGGATGGCCTATTATGGAGACGGTAGAGATCATCAGCACCCGGTTGAGGCGGATCAAGGAACACGACCTCCCGCAGCATATCGCCATCATCATGGACGGGAACGGGAGATGGGCAAGGTATCGGAATCGACTCAGGACCGAGGGACACCGGGCCGGGGTCCGGACCGCCAGACGGATCGTCCAGTTCGCCGCTGAGGACCTCAACATCAAATACCTGACGCTGTTCGCGTTCTCGAAAGAGAACTGGAAGCGGCCCAGGGTGGAGGTCGAATTCCTGATGAACCTGCTGGCCGACTTCCTGGACAGGGAACTGGAAAGCCTGCTGCGGCTCAACATCCGGCTACACATTCTCGGGGAGCTGTCGGATCTGCCGCGGCGGGTGCAGAAGCGGCTGCGAGACGCGGTCGAGCTCTCCAGAAAGAACGGCGGGTTGAACCTGAACTTAGCCGTCAACTACGGCAGCCGTCAGGAGATCGTGGCAGCCGTCAGACGGCTCATCGAAGATTTGAAGCACGGGCAACTAAACGAGGCGGACCTCGATGTGGACCGGTTCGCCGATTATCTATACACGAAGGGGATCCCCGATCCCGACCTGGTGATCCGAACCAGCGGGGAGCAGCGGCTGAGCAACTTCCTGTTGTGGCAGATCGCCTACACCGAGTTCTGGGTGACTGACACCCTGTGGCCGGACTTCTCGGAGACGGAGCTGCTTCAGGGGATCGAGGACTTTCAGCAGCGCAAACGGCGGTTCGGCCGGGTTGAGGCATGAATGAACTGAGCTGCCGGATCCTGACCGCGGCGATCGCCATCTCACTCCTGTTGATCGTCCTGTGGCTGACGGTACGTTACGATACCGATTGGATCGTGGGGCTGCTGGTCGGCTTGGCGACGCTGATCGCCGGCGGGGAGTATGTCAAGCTGATCCGCAGGAGTGAGCTTCCCGCCTTCCTGATGTTGCCCGTCGGGCTCGTCTATGTCGCCCTGCTCGCGTTCTTCTACCTGATCTATCGCTTCCTGGGTCCGGGGTATGCGATCCTGATCCTGGCCCTGGTGTGGAGCTACGACACCGGGGCTTACTTCGCCGGTTCCCTGTGGGGGCGGCGGCTGCTCGCCCCGCAGATCAGCCCCAAGAAGACCGTCGAAGGGGTCGTCGGCGGGCTGGCGCTGACCGCGATCGCCACCGCTATCAGCTCCGTCTGGCTCCCGATACGGGCCGGCGATATCTTGGGGCTGTCGGTGACGGTCGGGGTCTTCACCCAGTTCGGTGATCTGTTCGAATCCCTCATCAAACGGCACGCCGGTGTCAAAGACTCCGGCCGGCTGTTCCCCGGCCACGGCGGTCTGCTCGATCGCATCGACGGGCTGCTGTTTGCTCTACCGGCCTTCTATCTGTATGCCACCTACGCCCTCTAACACTGCTCTGTCATGTCGGGGCAAGTAACGATCTAGACTGGGCTTGTGATGATTGAGTTCAGGTAAGACACCTTTTGACTATACTTTTGCAGATTTTTCCAATTGAGTCATGAACATACGGCTTTTATACTAATTCGCTCTGAGAGTGTCCGGATAGGGGTCCGTAGAGAGACCCCGCCAACCAGATCGCAAAACAGCCTCAGCTCTCAGCCCTCAGCTCAACGTCAACCGCAAATGAATATTTTCCTGTGCTGATGGCTGAGGGCTGACAGCTATCTCTCATCTCGCATGACCATCTCAATGGCCAATCCATATACCATAACGACATCAACCCATCGAATGAGTATCAGCACATCTTTTGCACCCCTTGCTACATCGCCGGGAGTTGCACTCCGCTTCACTCCCGGCTACGATGTTTCGTCGCTCTTCGAGCTGATGTATAGAACTCCCGCAGGGAGTGACGAAGCCAGTAGCCGTGAGTGAAGGTCGCGCCATCGCGAAGACCGCAACTCACGGTGGTAGATGGAGGCGACGTTGATGCCGATATACAGCAGATCATAATGAGGTGCAAAAGGTGAGTCAGTTATTGTGAGCGTAGCAGCACGTTTCGGACTTTTCGTGAAACTGGAGAAAGTTGGCCAGGAACTACCATTTAGGTTATACTTACCTCAGCAGACCGAAGAGATGAAACTGCACGAGTTGGCGAGTCAGGTGGTCATCGACCCACGCAAGTTAACCGAGTACGCATTGAATCCCGATGCACCACTGGGGCGCTATAAGGCTCGTGTATTTGAGCAAGCGTTAGGATACACTCACGAAAACTATCAGCACTTGCTGAGGCAAATTGAGACTCACGCACCAGAGGCGGAAGTTCACTTTCACAGTCGGGATGAGTCTGGACACCGCTATACAGCTGACTTACAGATTGAGGGACCGGCAGGTCAACGAGCTATCGTGCGCACCGGCTGGTTTGTCCCTGAAGGAGAGGATGAAGTCCGACTGGCCACGTTGTGGGTGAAAGGGTGATGCAGATGCCTGAATTGTTTGATGTGGTGGAACTGATCGTGGACCTTCCTGAGCAGGATCTGTATGCGGGAATGCAGGGCACCATTATCGAGATCCACAACGCTGACGCGGCCTATGAGGTCGAGTTCACCGATGAGCAGGGACAGGCGCTGAACTTTATGGCCTTGCGGCCGGAGCAATTCGTGGTGGTGTGGCAGACACGTACCCGGCAATGGGTACCTCTGGCAGAGCGAGTCGCGGAACTGGTTTCGCGTCTGCCGGAGCCCGCCAGGGCTGAAGTCCTCGATTTTGCCCGGTTCCTGAGTGTGCGCGCCACCCGAGCTGGCCAGCAGCAGTCGCCGATCCCACCCATATCGGGGGAAGTTCACCAGTAACTGGCTAACTTCTTCGGTGATGTGAACCGTGGCCAGCAAGGTGGCCCGCAACAGCTGGGCCAGGGTGCGCGCATCAACCGTACCGGTCTTGATCTTGGCCGACGCGATCGCTGTTCGGTGATCTGTTCGAATCCCTCATCAAACGGCACGCTGGTGTCAAAGACTCCGGCCGGCTGTTCCCCGGCCACGGCGGTCTGCTCGATCGCATCGACGGGCTGCTGTTTGCTCTGCCGGCCTTCTATCTGTACGCCACCTATGCGCTCTAGGGGGAGATTCGGACTTCACGGTTTCCCCCTTGACAGAAGTTATACAAAGTATTACACTAAAAAACCAAGAACAAGGCGGGAGAGTGGCTCGGCATTGAAGCTGAGAGGGGACCAAATCCTTTGGGAGCCACAGATCGTGGAGAAGATTCTCCGGAAGCACCGAGTCATCCCGGAAGAAGGTGAACTCCATGTCTAAATCTAAACCTAAGCCTAAGCCTAAGTCCCAGGGTGCGAAGAAGCTCCCGGACATGACAAGTTGGACGGACGAGCAGATCGCCCGATTCTGGGAGACCCATAGTACCGCGGACTACTGGGACGAGCTGGAGCCGGTGGAGGTGGAGCTTGTCCGACCCGAGAAGGAGGTGGTGGCGCTACGTTTGGACAAGCCCCTTTTGGAGCAGGTGAAGGCCATCGCCGCGGCCAAGAGCCTGGGATACACAACGCTGTTGAGAGTCTGGATTAAAGAGAAGCTGATTGAGGTCACAGTGATGAAGCAGATCCGGTTGCTTGTAGCAGATGTGATAGAGCAGATCGTGCAAAAGCAGACGGGGGAGCTTGAGGTGGCGGAGATTGACGCCCGAGTCGAGCCCTACTCGGAGCTGGTGAAAGTGACAGTCCGGTTTACCGACGGTGGTGAGCCGCTGTACTACAAGCTTCACCCCAGCCAGTTGGTCTACGATGCAGAGTTAGAAGAGCGGGTCGAGCGCGATCTACTTCAGGCCTTAAAAAAGAAGAGGAAGACAGGTCCAACCCGCTGAGAAAAGAGCTTGAGGAGCAGTACGACGGTCAGCTGATCTTTCGGGTCGGCGATCCCTACCTGGAAGATGTCGTCATCCTGTCGCGTTAATAACAGTTCCCCCCTCTCTGTGATCCACTCCGTTCACCCGCTCACGGCTAAACCTTCAAGTCTTGGCGTATAATTATGGGTCGAAGCCTAAAGACGCATCCACGACAAAGGCAAACCCATTTTGCTGTTTGCCTGGCCTATATCAATAGCTCGGCTCTAGCTCTACAAATTCGATTTGTTGGGTATAATTATGGGTGAAGCCCAAAGACGCATCCACGACAAAGGCAAACCCATCGAAAGGTGGGGACGCAAAGCTTCGGGTCCGAAAGGACAGCCGAGCTGCCGAAGGAGGTGACCATCGGTCCCGATAAAGGTGCCCCACCTCATGGGGTGCAAAGCCCACGGGCCCCTGACCAGGGGTAACCGGGTTGCCGAAGGACCATGCAAAGCTTAATCATCAGGCTCAACTAAGCCGTTACCGGCCAGTTGTAGCGCGCACCTTTGCATGCCCGGACCGATTCAACTCCGACGGCTGAGTTGGGACGGGCTTCCAATGACTTTACTTACATTCATTGGAGGTTCGCATGCACAGGTGGAGAGGATCACATCTCAGGACAGACGACCGGGGATCAGCGCTGGTCGTCACCTTCTTCGTCCTGATGCTCATCACGTTGCTGGGCACCGGCTACTACAGCGTCTCCCTCAACAGTCAGCGGTACAGCTCCCTGATCCAGGACAGTGAACATTCCCTGTACGTCGCCAAGGCCGGCATCCACCGCGCCGAACAGTACATCGTCAATCGCCTGGGCGG
>JBHIAT010000096.1:0-13565 GCA_046758705.1 Bipolaricaulia bacterium | reverse complement strand
GACCCCACCGATCGGGATACGATCGACACCATCAAGGCGATCGAGGCGCTCCTCGGAGATGACCCGGGCTGCCTGGGTTATGTGAAGTACACGAAGCAAGTATGGCAGGAGGAAGGCAAGCGGACACCGGCACGGATCCGAAGTACGTCATCGGGAGGATGATGATGGCCGACGAGAACGACATCTTTGAGCAGATCAACCAGAGCACGCAGGCGGGCGATCGGGAGCGAACGGTGGAGCTGACCAACCAGGCGCTGGAGCAAGGTTATGAAGTTGAGCAGATCCTGGATGATGGGCTGATCTATGCGATGGATATCATCGGCGATAAGTTCTCCCGCCAGGAGATCTTTGTCCCCGAGATGCTGATCGCCGCCTACGCGATGAAGGGGGCGATGGAGATTCTAAGGCCTATCTTGGTAGAAACCGGGGCCGAATCTAGAGGGGTGTGTATCATCGGGACGGTCGAGGGCGACCTGCACGACATCGGCCAGAGTCTGGTGTCGATGATGTGGGAGGGCGCCGGCTTCGAAGTCTACAACCTGGGCACCGAAACGACCGGCGAGGAGTTCGTCGAAGCGATCCAGAAGTATAAGCCGCATATCGTCGGCATGTCGGCGCTGTTGACCACGACGATGATGCACATGCCTGAGAACATCAAGCTGTTCGAGGAGGTCGGAGTTCGCGACAAGGTGAAGGTGATGGTCGGGGGCGCACCGATATCTCAAGAGTTCGCCGATGAGATGAGCGCGGATGCTTACGGACCGGACGCCGCCACCGCGACCGACCAGGCCAAGCAGCTGACTGCAGAGCTACCCCGAGATCGCTGGGATGGGTAAGAGAACCGCCTATGGGAACACGATCGCAAATGCAGACCGAGATCCTGATCCGCCCCGATGAACGGCGAGTGCGAGCCGGGTCGGATGAGACGATCCTGAGCCTGCTGCAGCGGGAGGACTACCCGGTTATCAGCGAGTGTGGCGGGGTGGGGACGTGCCGCAAGTGTCGGGTGCGGATCCTCGACGGGATCCCGGATCCGACCGTGGCGGATCACAAGACGCTTAACGAGCGCGAGCTGGAGAGCGGGGTTCGGCTCTCCTGCATGCACCAGGTCACCGACGGAATGGTCATCGAGGCGCCGAGCGTCGATCAGAGCGCCGTCGCCAAGCAGTTGATGAGCAAGGGTGTCCAGGGCGTGGCGATCGACAGCGGCGTCAAGAAGTTCTACCGCGAGTTCCCCAAGCCGCACATCGAGGACCAGCGCCCCGATACGCTGCGGATCCAGGAGGAGTTGGGGTTGGGGGAAGAGCTTGAGTTCTCACTCCCCGCCCTTCAGAAGGTCACCGAGGTTCTGCACCGCAACGACTTCAAGGCGACGGTCACCGTCGCGGGAGGCCGGGTGTTGGACGTGGAGCCGGAGGACACCTCGGCCGACAGCTACGGCGTCGCGTTCGACATCGGAACGACGACCATCGCCGGTTATCTGTTGAACCTCAACACCGGCGAAGAGCTCGGAGTCCGTTCAGGGATGAACCCGCAGCGCAGCTACGGAGCCGATGTCATCGCCCGGATCAAGCACGTCCACGACCACGGAGACAAGGGCTTGAGGAAGCTACGGGGCAAGGTGCTTTCGGCGGTGAACTCGATCATCCAGAAGCTGTGCGATGAGACAGGGATCACCCCAGGGAACATCTACCAGGCAACGTTCGCCGGGAATCCGACGATGACCCATCTGTTCATCGGGGCCGATCCCTCCTACATCGACCACAGCCCTTATATCCCCGCAACCCGAGATCGCAACGAGTTCACCGGTGTCGAACTCGGGGTCAAAATGAACCCGGCGGGTCGGGTGTTGATCCTGCCGAACGTCTCAGGGTATGTGGGTGGAGATATCACCGCCGGGATGCTGGCCACCGACCTCCACCACGCTGAGGGTCTGATGCTGTTGGTTGACATCGGGACGAACTGCGAGATCACCCTCGGCAACCGGGAGCGGATCGTCAGTTGCTCGTCTCCGGCCGGGCCGGCGCTCGAGGGGGCGAAGATCGAGCAGGGGATGACGGCCCATCCTGGAGCGATCTCCCACGTGGTCATCGACCCCGATGCCGTCCATCTCGAAACGATCGACGATGCCAAACCGATCGGCATCTGTGGGACAGGGCTGGTCGACATCGTCGGTCAGCTGTGGAAGGTGGAGATGCTGGCCAAGCAAGGGCACTTTCAACCGCGGCCCGACCTCCCGATCGGCAAGCGGTTGGTCGAGGTCGAGGTCGATAGAGAAGGACGGCCGGGAGAACGAATCAAGATGAAGCGGTTCATCTTGACCGACGGGGAGCACCCGGTTTACCTCAGCCAGAAGGATGTGCGTGAACTCCAGGTCGCCAAGGGGGCGATCCGGTCCGGTGTCGAGATCGTGATGAAGGAGTGGGGGGTGACACCTGACCAGATCGATCAGGTGTTCCTGGCCGGGGCATTTGGCAGTTTCCTGCGGGCGGAGAACGTGGTGCGGACCGGGATGTTGCCGAACTTTCCCTTGGAGAAGATCAATGCTGTTGGCAACGCCGCCGGCCAGGGAGCGAAGATCTGTCTCGTCAACCGCGATAAGTGGGATGAGGTTCAGGAGATCGTCGAACGGGTCGATTACCTGGAGCTCTCCGCGAGAAGCGACTTCGGGGATGTGTTCATGGTCAGCATGTTCTTCACCGAAAAAAATCTGTTGGAGGATGAGGATTTATGAAGGTCATCTTTGAAATCTTTCCGAGTAAGAAGCTCAGGCTCGATATCATCCCTGAGGTCTGGGAACTTTCCATCACGTGCACGGCCCAAGACCTCCAGCCGACCATTGACACCTATCGTAAACTCGGATCACGACATACGCCGCATCTATCCGCCGCACTGGTGGAAAGTGAGGACCATCTACGCGCCCTCACTGAGATCTTCACGAAGAAAGTTCTTTTAATCGCAGGAGATCAAAAGCCGCACGGACTGTTCGACCGTTCAGCTCAGTTGATCCCGTACTTTCGCCATTGCGATGAAATCGGCGTGGCCAGCTATCCGGAAGGTCATCCTTCCTATCCGTACGAAACCTTCGGTGACGAGATCTTGCTCGAAAAACAACACCTCGGGGCGACCTACGCGATCACGCAGATGTGCTTCAACCCTCAAGCTATTGTCGACTGGACGAAGCGGATTCGCGATAAAGGCATCACGTTGCCCATCCAGTGCGGAGTCGCCGCCCCGATCAACATTGCGAGGCTGACGCAATTCGCGATGCGTTGCGGCGTGACCGGATCGGTTAACTTCCTGAAGAGAATGGCCAAGCGCGATGTGGTGAGTATGATCAGCCATTACGACCCGCGTCCGCTGATGGAGGCGGTCTACGAACACGTGGATGGCTTTCATGTCTACACGTTCAACACGATCAAGGCCACGAACAGGTGGTGGGCCAGTGTAGACGGTCATATTAAGGGTCGTAATAAAATCCACATAAGGAAGGGGTGAGGGACCATGACGCGAGAGGAGTCCATGACTCCGATGGAGCGTACGATGGCGACCATCGACCTCCAGGAGCCCGATCGGGTCGCTGCCTCCCCGTGGCAGGGCGGCTGGGCAACCCGGCTCATCGACAGAAAATGGATCGAGCACAGCAACGATCCCCAGGTCCACGCCGAGTCCCAACTGGCTGCCTATGAGATCTGCAAGCTCGACGGCGTCAACGTCAACATCGGCATCCCGGTCGTGCCCGGCGCGATCGGCTGTCCTGTCGACGAACCGGAGGACGATTTCCCCAAGGTCCAGGGCCACATCGTCCACTCGGTCGACGACGTCAACAAGCTGAAGCTGCCCGACCCCGAGAAGGATGGCTTCATGCCGACGATGTTGGGCGCGATCCGCATCCTCAAACGGCAGCTCAAGGACGAAGTCCCGGTCTGGAGCGCGACCAGTGCCCCGTGGCAGGTGGCCGGGAACTTAAGGGGGCTCCAGGAGTGGTTCGTCGATTCGATCATGAACCCAGAGTTGATCGACAAAACCCTCGAGTTCTGTGGCAAGGCGGTGTCCATCTGGGCCGAGGCGATGATCGACGCCGGTGCGGACATCCTGTTCATTGGGGACTCACTCGCCACCGGAGACCTGATCTCCGTCGACGACTACAAGAAGTGGGCCCGGCCTTACGAACGGGAGATCATCCAGCTGGCACACAACAAGGGCGCCAAGGTGATTCTCCACATCTGCGGCCGGACGTCGGATCGCTGGGAGGAGATGTTGGAGACCGGAGCCGACCTGTTCGATCTCGATGCGCCCATCGATATGGCGGCAGCGAAACAACAACTGGGGGATCGGATCTGCATCAAAGGGAACATCGACACCACGTTGATGGTCCGGGGCACACCCGAGGATATCGAGCAGATCAGCAAGAAGTTGGTCGAGGGGTGCGCTCCAGGCGGGGGGTTCATCCTCGGCTCCGGCTGCGAGCTCGGTCGAGACACGCCCGTCGAAAACGTCCAGATGATGGCTGAGGTCGTTCGCAAGTACGGTTGGTACGACGGGAACGAGAGTTAAGGTTAAGGAGGGTACGATCATGCCAGCCGGTGTGATGAGGGCGGTAGAGTTTCAGGGGAACGGCCGTGCGGCCGTGCTCGAGCGACCCATTCCTGAAGTCAAGAACCCTGATGACGTCCTGCTCAGGGTCCAGGCGGTCGGTGTCTGTGGCACCGATGTCCATATCCTGAGCGTTCCACCCGGTCAAGAGGCCAGCGAAGGCGTCATCCTCGGCCATGAGTACACCGGAGAGGTCGTCGAAGTCGGTAACGGTGTCCGAAGTGTCTCGGTCGGAGATCGCGTCGTCGTCGATCCCACCGTCAGGTGTGGTTACTGCAACTTCTGCAAGGACGGACTCACCAACATGTGTCAGAACCTGACCGCGCTGGGGATCTTCATCGACGGGGGATTCGCCGAGTACAACATCGCTCCGGAGAGCAACTTGCATCAGGTCCCTGATCACATGCTGCCCGAGCGGGCCGCGTTCGCCGAGCCGCTGGCGTGTGTGGTCAACGCCAGGAACCAGCTGAGACCACAAGCCGGGGAGAGCGTTGCCATCTTGGGCGCCGGGCCGATCGGCCAGCTGTTCACTCAGGTGCTCGGTGCTGAGGGGGTCCGACCGATCATCGTCTCGGAGCCGTCTGAGTTTCGTCGGGAGTACGCGAAGCGCAGTGGCGCCCACCGCGTCGTCAATCCTTTGGAAGAGTCTCTGGAAGCGGCCGTCCAAAAGGAGACTGGCCGGGGGGCCGATATCGTCGTCGATGCTGTCGGCAGCCTGTTCCCTCAGACCCTCCAAGTCGCCCGGACGGGCGGTCGTGTCATGCTGTTCGGTCAGAACACAGAGGCCCACGCCGAGATCACCCAGAACGATATCACGCAACGGTGTCTCACCGTGATCGGGAGCTGGATCACCAACTATACCTTCCCGACAGCGATTCGGCTCCTGGATAGCGGTGCGCTGCGGGTTGAGGAGCTGATCACGCACGAATTCGGTCTGAACGAGTTCGATCAGGCCATCGATCTGCTCAGAGAGGGACAGGCGATCAAAATCCTTCTTAGGCCTTAAAACTTCCGCTCACACTTCCGTTTCGCCGATCATTTCCCCGAGCCGCTTCGGGGGATAGGCAGCGTCGAGTTCGGCGACAATCGCCTCGGCTACCGCCTCCGGTGTCCCCTCCCGGACCTGCTTCGACCCCCAACGCCAACTCTGAAGATAGGCGTCCGTTCCGACCTCCCCCTGGCGCATCGCGATCGCGTCAATGGTCGCCTGGAACCGTTCGGGCAGGGGTCGCCTGACCTCCTGCTTGCCGTCTTCGACCTTGATTTGGGCCGGAATCTCCTTCCAGTAAAGAACCTGATACTCTGCCATCCGATCCTCCACCTCCTTCACCAAACCGTCTCATCCGACCCGATATCCAGTGGGTCTCATTATAGCAGCAATCAGCCTCCGGTCAAACGTTCTGAGGGAGATTAAGTGACTATTGACACGTGAAATTAAGCATGATATGATGGGCTCAAAACTCAGAAGAGGGTGGGTGATTCACAGTGATGCACAAAGGTGCAGCACGGATGATGGTGGGAGCGATGGTCCTGACGCTGTTGCTCGTCGGGGGACTCTCGTCTCTGTCTTATGCCCAGAGGGCAGAGCTGCCCCAATTCGATGGGACGAAGGTCACCATCGCGTTGCACGCCGGCCACTTCGAGATCCCGTGGCGGGATCGCGCCGAACGGATCAAAGAGCTGTTCGACATCGAGATCGAAGTCGTCGGTATCACCGTCTCGGACATGTTCGACAAGGAGCTCATCGAGCTGGCGACCGGGACGGGCGCCTTCGATCTGCTCATGTTCAACCCTGCCTGGTACGGCGACTTCGTCGATTTCCTCACGCCGTTGGATCCCTTCATAGAGCGCTTGGATCCGGGCTGGGAAGATATCCATCCGGGCTTCCAGGTGTGGGAGAACACCTTCGCTGGCAAGCGGTACTCGATCACGCTGGACGGGGACGTCTTCCTGCTCTACTACCGCAAAGACCTGTTCGAGGATCCGCGCGAGAAGGCCGCGTTCCGTCAGCGCTACGGTTACGAGCTCGGGGCACCGGAGACCTGGGATCAGGTGCTCGACATTGCCGAATTCTTCACGCGTGATACTGACGGCGACGGCGACATCGACCTCTGGGGCTATGCCGATCAGGCAAAGCGAGGACGGTCGTTCTACTGGTTCCTAATCCGTTACTTCGGCTTCTGCGGCCCTTACAAGAACTTCGCGGACCCCCACCTGTTCGACCCGAATACGATGCAGCCACTGGTCAATCAGCCCTGCGGCGTGCAAGCGCTGGAGAACTACAAGCAGGCGATCGATCTGGCACCGCCGGGCGTGCTTGGCTGGGAATGGGACGAGCTGTTCAACGCGTTCATGAAGGGCAATCTGGCAATGCAGGTCCACTGGCCCGATGAGGGCAAGCGGGTCGCCGAACTTCGCAGTATAGGTGGTGACATGGGCTTCGGGACAATTCCGGGTGCGCTTCACGACGGCCAGGTCTACCGCCGCTCGTCAACCGGTGGCGGTTGGGTCATGGGGCTGTCCGCGGACAGCCGGAACAAGGAGGCGGCCTACACCGTCATGTGGTACATGCTCGGGCCCGAGGTGAGCCTGTCGCTCGTGCTCGATCCGGGGACCGGTCAGGACTTCTACCGGATCTCCCACTTTGAGTCGGGGGTCAGCAATGTGATCGTGACTCCGGATTACCTCCAGGCCTACAACGACAACATCGCCGCCCTGTACCCCGAACTCCGCATCCCCGGGTCGTTCGACTACTACGACACCCTGGATCGGTTCGTCCAGGAGGCGCTCACCGGACGGCTGACTCCGAAGCAGGCGTTGGATCGGGTCGCTCAGGAGTGGGACCGGATCACCAACCGCCTCGGCAGACGGGGACAGACGCAGAAGTACCGGGAAGCGTTTAGCTTGTAGTCGAGTCGAAGTTGAGAGAGGAGGCGGGGTCCGTCACTTGGCCCGGCCTTCTCTCTTCTATCCTTAAGTTCAAGTTCGATTCATCTCAGGTTATGGATAAGGCACTTGCATACTTCAACCGCCGGCGGTTCGCCCTCCTGGCCGCCCTGCCTGCTGTGCTTATCCTGCTGGCGATCACGATCTTCCCGTTGATCTATGCGGTCCGGATCAGTTTCTTCGACTATTATCTGCCCCGACCTCACCTCCAGACGTTCGTCGGCGGAGCGAACTACGCCGAGGTGCTGAAGGACCCGCGATTCTGGGCATCGCTCAAGCAGACCGGCATCCTGTTGGGCGGATCGATCTCGCTCGAATTCCTGCTCGGGCTGGGGATTGCACTGCTCATCTTCGGAGAGGTGATGGAGCACCCGGTCTTCAAGCGGTTCATCCCCATCATCCTGATTCCGATGATGGTCGCACCGGTCATCGTCGGCTATATGTGGCGGCTGTTGTATAACGTGGAGGCCGGTCCGATCAATTACCTGTTGGGGTTTATCGGTCTGGGTCCCTATGCGTGGACCGCAAACGTGACCACCGCCCTCCCGTCAATCATCATCGCCGATGTCTGGCAGTGGACACCGTTCGTCGTGCTGGTGATGTTGGCCGGGCTCGTCTCCCTGCCCAACGAGCTGTTTGAAGCAGCGGCAGTCGACGGCGCCTCTGCATGGCAACGGCTGATCCATATTATCCTGCCGATGCTGAAGCGACTGATCGCCATTGTGCTTCTGATTCGGACCTTGGATGCGTTCCGCATGTTCGATAAGATCTTCATCATGACCCAAGGTGGACCTGGGACTGCGACAGAGACGGCGTCATTCTACGCTTACTTCGCCGGCTTCAAGTACTTCAGGGTCGGTTATGCCGCAGCGATGGCCTTTCTGCTGCTGGTCGTGACCGTGATCATCACGATGAGCATCGCCAAGGTGCTCCACCGCGAGGAGTGAGATCTGATGGCCCAAACTCAAGTCAAAGTCAAAGCCCAAACCCAAACCCAAGTTCAAGCCCGAGGTCGGAGGAAACGGAAATGGTTGAAGCCGATCACCCTGCTCAAGTATCTCACCTTCCTGGTAATTGTCGTTGTCTTCTTCTTCCCGATCTTCTGGATGTTGTCGACCTCGTTCAAACCTAATAACGAGGTGATCAACTCCCCACCGATCTTCGTCACCAGCCGTCCAACAATCTCCGGTTACATTGAGGCGCTTGAGGCACGCGGCACCATCGCGCTCAGGAACAGTTTGATCGTCTCCACGGCCGCCACCATCGTCTCGATCGTGACCGGCTCCCTGGCTGCTTACAGCTTCGCCCGATTTAAACTCGGCGGCTTCCACCTGCCGTTCTGGATCCTGTCCACTCGCATGATGCCCGCCGTCGCCAGCATCATTCCGATCTTCATCCTGTTCAAGAACCTGGGATTCATCGACACCTGGTACGGGATCTCCATCACCCATTTGGTGATCACATTGCCGTTCGCCGTGTGGATGATGCGCGGCTTCTTCATGGAGGTCCCGGTGGAGCTGGAGGAGTCGGCGATGATCGACGGCGCTTCCCGATTGAAAGCACTGTTTCGAGTCGTGTTGCCGATCACTGCGTCCGGGCTAGCGGTGACGGCGTTCTTCACGTTTATCTTCTCCTGGAACGAGTTCATCTTCGCGCTCATCCTAAGCCGGCGCGCGGCCACCACCCTGCCGGTGCTGATCTCCGGGATGCACGCGGCACATGGCGTTCTATGGTCGGTGATGTCGGCTCTGGCGGTGCTCGGCATGATTCCGGTGCTCGTGCTCGCCTTCTTCTCACAGAAGTACCTGGTACGCGGCATGACGCTCGGTGCGATAGAATAACCCTCCGGGTCCGGCTCAGGGCATTGCTGACTGCACTTCAAGAGGGGATCCAATGCCCAAAGGACAGAAGCGATTGAAGCCAATCACCTGGCTCAAGCACCTCACCTTTGTGGCGATCGTCGTTGTCTTCTTCTTCCCGATCTTCTGGATGTTGGTGTCCTCATTCAAGCCCAATAGCGAGGTGATCACCTACCCGCCGACCTTTATCCCGGACCGTCCGACACTCTCCGGTTACATTGAGGGATTCCAGGCACGGGGCGGTACAGCGCTCAAGAACAGTTTGCTGGTCGCCACCGTCACCACCGCCGTCTCGATCGTGGCCGGCTCGCTGGCCGCTTACAGCTTCGCCCGGTTCAAACTCGGCGGTTTTCATCTTCCGTTCTGGATTTTGTCCACCCGCATGATGCCCGCCGTCGCCAGCATCATCCCCATCTTCATCCTATTCAAGAACCTGGGATTCATCGACACCTGGTACGGGATTGCCATCGCCCATCTGGTGATCACGTTGCCGTTCGCCGTGTGGATGATGCGCGGCTTTTTCATGGAGGTCCCGGTGGAGCTGGAGGAGTCGGCGATGATCGACGGCGCTTCCCGATTGAGGGCGCTGTTTCGTATCGTGTTGCCGCTCACCGCGCCCGGGCTGGTGGTGACGGCGTTCTTCACGTTTATCTTCTCCTGGAACGAGCTCATCTTCGCGGTCATCCTAAGCCGGCGTGCGGCCACCACCCTGCCGGTGATAGTCTCCGGGATGCACGGGTCAGGATCCGGCTTCCTGTTTTCGGTGATGTCCGCCCTATCGGTGGTCGGCATGATCCCGGTGCTTGTGCTCGCCTTCTTCTCGCAGAAGTACCTGGTACGCGGGATGACGTTTGGGGCGGTAGACTAGACCGACCCCGCCTTCTGGCTCAGGGAATCGCTCACCGCACGCCGGTAGCACTGCGACTACGAACTCAGCTCGATCGGTCTTCCCTCCTGATACGACCGCGCGGCGGCCAGCGCGACCTCCATCGCTACGCGCCCGTCCTGTCCGCCGACGGCCGGCTCTCGATCCTCCAACACGCAGTCGACGAAGTGCTTGATCTCCTCCGTGTAAGCGTCCCGAAGGGTCCCTGACCCTTCAAACATCCGCAAGGTATCGTGGGTCACACCCGCCTCCGTCAGCATCCAGACCGGGGTTTTCTTCACCTCTCCGATCAGCAATGCCCCTTTGGAGCCGAGCACCTCGGCGCGCAGATCGTATCCGTAGAACGCGGTGCGGCTCACCTCAACGTTGCCGAGCGCCCCGTTCGCGAACCGCAGGTTCACCGACGCGTTGTCGATATCCCCGACCGGCTCCAGATCCTGACAGACCAGCAACCCTCCCTCGGCGTAGACGCGCTCGACCTCGCTGTTCATCAACCACCGGCCGCGATCGAAGTCGTGGATTCCCATGTCGATGATGATCCCGCCGCTGTGCTTGGGATTGGCGAACTGGGGATCGGGGCATCCTGCATCGCGGGTGATCGTCTTGAACGTCAGCGGTGTTCCGATGACCCCGGCCTCGATCTGCTCCTTCGCCCGGATATTGCCGGCATCGAACCGCATCATGAACCCGACCTGGAACTTGACCCCCGCTCTTTTGACCGCGTCCAGCGCAGCATCGGTCTCCTCCAGCGTGAGCGCGATCGGCTTCTCGCAGAAGATCTGCTTGCCGGCCTGGGCGGCGGCGACGATCATCTCCTTGTGGGTGCTCGTTGGCGTGGTAATGAGCACTGCCTCGATCCGCCGGTCGTCGAGCAACGGGCGGTAGTCATTGTACCAACGCTCTACCCCATACTGGGCCGCAACTCGCTCAGCGAGGTCGGTCCGCAGGTCGGCGACAGCCGCCAGACGGGCCCGAGGGATGCGGTTCGCCAGCGATTCGGCGTGGATGCCTCCTATCCTTCCCAGCCCGATCACCCCAACGTTGAGTTGCTGTCTTTGAGAATTCATCGGAACCGCTCCTGGATCAACCTCCGAACGTACTCGACCGCCCGGGGTACGGCGGTCTCTCCGGCCTCCTCCTGCCCTTCGTACTCGACCGACACAAACCCGCGATAGCTCTGCTCCCTCAGCGCATCAAAGACCCAAGTCAGGTTGGTCATGTACTGCTTGTACCGCATCACCTCGCCGTGCTCCTCGACCTCCACGACGATCACCTTCATCGATTCGCCCGGGGGGGCATCATAATCGATGCCCATCTCTCGCCCTTGCTCGTCGACCTGAAGGAATTTCAGATGAATGTGAACGGTATACGGAATCGTCTTCTCGATCGAGCGCAGGCCGTCCAGATAGTTGCCGGTGTCCAGGTTCAATCGCAACCATGGTGAGCCGACTTCGGAAAAGATCCGCTCCACGGCTTCAGCCGATTCAGCGAACCCGTCGTCGTTATGATTTTCCATCCCCAGCACCACTCCGACCGACTCCGCGACCTCGGCGGCCTGACTTAGCCCTTCAATCATACTCCCCCATTGGGCCTCCCGACTCTCTTCAGGGCGACCGGCGAAGATCCGCAGGATCGGGGTGCCGAGCCTGACGGCCAAGTCGACCCCGGCCTTGACCTTGTCAATCTCGCTGCGGATTTGGGTCGGATCCCGGTATCCGAAATTGGTATAGGCAGTGACAC
The DNA here is from genome assembly GCA_046758705.1 of Bipolaricaulia bacterium. GTDB lineage: Bacteria > Bipolaricaulota > Bipolaricaulia > JBHIAT01 > JBHIAT01 > JBHIAT01. The sequence continues at coordinate 1,538 of JBHIAT010000096.1, read as the reverse complement.
TGGCGATGGTCAGACCGTTGTCAATGCAAGTGCGCTTGATCTGTTTTAGGGTTTGACTCGACCGATCGACGATATGTTGGCCGTCGATCTCGATCCCCCCCACCCTCAACTCGTTGGCGAACCGCTCGATCAGATCGAACAGGTCGAGATCGCCTGGTGGGCTGGCAGGGATCACGGTGGCGGTTGGTTTTAAAGACCGGTTGTAAGACAAGGTGTTGCACGCCAGCTTCATCGGCTTCTCCCTCCTTGGTAATTGCAACGATTGTCTATGTCGTGATACACTATATCCCATTGGGGATCTCATTTGTCAAGACAAGCCGGGGACGATTCATTTGATCCCTCTATAAAGGGGACACATCCATCATGACTGACATCGACCTCGATTATCTGCCTCACCTGGACCACAACACCGACTACCGCATCGGCGTGGTCGGCGCGGGATTCATCGTACGCGAATGCCATCTGATCGCCTACCAAAAGGCCGGCTTCAACGTGGTCGCCATCGCTTCGCACACCCCGGCCCACGCCCAAAAACTCGCCGCCCAGTTTGACATCCCCAAAGTTTACGACACCTACGAGGAGCTGTGCGCCGACTCCGAGATCGAGATCGTGGACATCGCCTTTCCTCCCGAACACCAGCTCGATGTGGTCCGGGCTGCTGCTGCCAATGAAAAACACATCCTGGCGCAAAAGCCGCTCGCCTGGACCTACGAAGACGCGGTCCAGATCGTCGAGACGGCGGAGCGTGCCGGTGTCAAGCTCGGTGTGAACCAGAACATGCGCTACGACCAAGCGGTACGCTCTGTCAAGACGCTGCTCAACCATGGACTGCTCGGTGAGGTAATCGTGGCGACGATCGAGTTGCGCGTCTTGGATATCCCCCAGACCTACTCCCGGGGCTATCGCTGCCAGTGGATGAACGAAGACATTCACCATATGGACTGCTTCCGTTACTGGTTTGGCGAACCGACCCGCATCGTGGTCAGCCAGACCCGTTATCCAGACCAGGTGTTCGTGGGTGAATCAATCTCCTTGGCGATCCTCGAATACGAGGGCAATCTGCGCTGCGCGCTGTGGAGTGACACATTCTCATGGACCGACGACGACAAATACAACCGCTTCCGAATCGAAGGCCCCGACGGGATCGCCCGGGGGACGGTCGGCTGGATGTACCATCCGGAGGGCGCGCCCAGCACGCTCGACTTTACCTTCCGAGACCGGCCCGGCGTCTGGCACCGGCCGCGCTGGTCAGAGCGTTGGTTCCCGGATGCGTTTGTGGGCACGATGGCCCAGCTGATGCGCGCCATCGATGAAGACACAGAACCAGAGATCAGCGGCCGTGACAACCTCAACAGCATCGCCTTGGCGCTGGCCGGCTATCGATCAGTCGATGAGGGACGTTGGGTCAGCCCAGCGGAGATTCTTGACAGCTATACAGACTTGCCTTTATAATTGGGAACTACTATCGGAAGTAAAAGATAAAGGTAACTACTCAGCCCCCGAGTTGGGGAGGAGAGTTGCCAAAACGTTTCCATGGA
>JBHIAT010000095.1:0-13695 GCA_046758705.1 Bipolaricaulia bacterium | reverse complement strand
GGAACGTCCAGCGCATGCTGAGAGGAGAGCAGCAGAGTTACCGTCTCTGGGGCATAGCCATTGACGTCAACTTGGAGAGCGAGGACGAGGGCGAGACTGCCGGTCCGTTCATCATGTTCACGGTGATCGCGGTGCTGGTGGTGGTCGGGATCAGCCTGCGTTCTTACTGGGCGGTGGCGCTGACGGGTTCCGGGTTGGGGATCCTCATGATCTGGCTCAAGGGGATCTCCAATCTGATCGGACTGAAGTCTGGGCTGATTATCGACTTGATCGTGCCGATTGCCATGATCTCCCTGGGGGTGGACTTTGCCATCCACGCCCTACGTCGTTATCAGGAGGAGCGGCGGAAGGAGTATGTGCCTCGTCGAGCGTTTCTGTTGGGCATTGCAGGCGTCCTGGGCGCGCTGACGCTGGCGATGATGACCGACGGGGTCGCGTTTCTCTCCAATCTGTCGTCGGATATAGAGGGCGTGTTCCAATTCGGCATCGCCGCCGGCATAGCGGTCATCGCCTCGTTTATCGTTCTTGGCGTTGTGGTCCCTCTGGCCATGATGCGTATCGATGCCCTCAGGGAAGGAGCTATCGCTGGCCACCAGAAGTCTGGGGCAATGATCGTGGTGCGATCCATCAATATGGCCGGTGTGGCTTCCTTGTCCGCCTTCGGCGTGATCGCTCTGGTGGCAATTAATCCGCTCATAGGTGTTGGAGTCATCTTCCTGTCTGTTATTCTGGGCCTTGGACTGCCCGTGATGGTCACGGTACGCCGGAATGCTCGGAGGACTATACTCACGCCTGTGACGGGCCAAGAAAACCCATCCCCATCACAGGGTGCCCCGGCTGTGAAGGAGCCCATGTCGTCGGGAGCCCTGGCGTCTGTGATCGTCAAGCTGGCAAACAACCGGACCTTGTTGCTGCCCGTGGTGGCTGCTATCACGGCTGCGGCTATCTTTTATGCGTTGAAGTTGGAACCCACCTTCGATGTCAAAGACTTCTTCGATAACCAGTCGGACTTCGTGGTGAGTTTGGATAAGGTAGACGAGCACGTGGGCGAAATCGGGGGTGAACCCGGCATCATCTACATCCAGGGGGACCTGACCGATCCGGCAGCTTTAGAAACTATGCAAGAACTATTGGACACCATGGAGCGCAACCCCTACTTGGCAAAAGACACGGATGGCGAGCTGAACTTGCAAGGCACGACGGTATTCGCTCTGTTGAGACGCCTCACCGAGAGTGAGTATGCGCGAAGCCAGGTAAACCGAGTCACCGGGGTGAAGATCGAGGATGCCAACCATGATGGGATTCCCGATACGAACGAGCAGATCAACGCAGCTTACGACTATATGGTCCAACATGGTGTGCCTCTCGATGAGGACACCCTGGCCTATGAAGCCGCACGAGCCCGGGAGACGCTGTTTCACGATCCCACGGGTGCTGAGGAGGATGCCACCACATTGGTGGTCGGGATCCCGGGCACCCGAGAGCAGTCGGTGGTTACCGCCGCCCGCAACGCCTTGGAAGAGAACTTTCAGGTCTTAAAGGAAATCCCCTCGATCTCGCTGGTCGGTCTGACGGGGTCACCTGTCATCCGGGAGGCGACCTTAAACGCCGTCACTCGATCCTTAAACATCGCCCTGCCCATCGCAGCGTTTTCCTGCTTCCTGGTCATCATGATGGCCCTGCGGTCGGTGAGGTTCGCCGTCGTCACCATCATTCCCATTGGGCTGGTGGTGGCCTGGTTGTATGCGTTGATGTACCTGGCCGGGTTTGCACTCAACTTCGTGACCGCCCTGATTGCCGCTATATCGATCGGCATAGGCGTCGACTATTCGATCCACATGACCGAACGGTTTCGCGAGGAGTTGGCCAGATTGGGAGGCAGGGTTCAGGCGCTGTGTCAGGCGGCGCGAGGCACGGGGGTGGCGTTACTGAGCTCTGGGGTGTCGAGCATCGCTGGGTTTGCCATCATGGGGTTTGCGCCAATGCCGATGTTCTCCGCATATGGTATCCTGACGGCGATCATGATCTTTTTGGCATTGGCGGCATCGCTGTTGGTCTTGCCGTCGCTGCTATTTCTGGTCACGCCTGAGAGGACTTCGTAAGCGGACGGCTACCACGATCTACCGGTTGCAGCGGGTCAAGCTCCGCGAATCGCACCCTGTACGGCTCAAACTGATCATTGACAACCACCACGTCATTATGATACGCTGAACCTGATAATGCAGCGGGGTGGAGTGCGCACGCTGAACGGTCCAACACCGGTCCGAAGCAAGCTTATGGGACGGATCTCGAACCTCTCACCGGCACGACTGACCATCTATCTTCTGCTCATCTTAGGGTCGTTCATCATGATCCTCCCGTTCCTGTGGATGGTCTCCACATCGCTCAAGCCACCGACCGAGATCGCGCTGATGCCACCGAAATGGATCCCAAGCGTGTTCCGCTGGGAGAATTTTTCGATTGCCTGGAACGCCGCCCCGTTCGGACGTTACTTCTTCAACAGTTTCTTCGTGGCGATCACCGTCACCATTGCCGAGCTGATCACCACCATCTTCGCCGCCTACGCGTTTGCCAAGATGGACTTCTTCGGCAAGAACGTCATCTTCATATTGTTCCTGGGGACGTTGATGATCCCGGGGGAGATGCTGCTCATCCCGAACTACATCACACTGACCCGGCTCAAATGGATCGACACCTACTACGCGCTCATCATCCCGTGGATCGTCTCGGTCTTCGGGATCTTCCTGTTGCGACAGTTTTTCCTGACGACACCCAATGAGCTGTGGGATGCGGCACAGATAGACGGCTGCAGCCGGCTGCGATTCCTGTGGCGGATCATGGTCCCGCTGGCGCGACCGGCGCTGGTCACCGTCGCCCTGTTCAAGTTCATCGGCAGTTGGAACGCGTTCCTGTGGGTGCTGATCGTGACGAACACACCGAAGATGCGCACCTTCCCGGTGGGGCTGGCGACGTTCAGCACTGAGGCAGGCACGCTCTATGAGCAGTTGATGGCTGCCTCGACGGTGGCGATCCTACCGATCCTGTTGCTGTTCTTCATTGCCCAAAAGCAGTTCATCCAGGGAATCGCCCGGAGTGGGATCCGATAAAACAGTTAAAAGTTAGAAAGTTGCAAAAAAAAAGAAAGGAGGGGATAACCAGAGAAAGAAGCGTGAAGAGGTGAGCTGGTAGACTCAACTCCAATCCCTGTACCAGTAAGAGGAGGTTGATCGATGCATAAGACAGTTGCTTGGAGAAGTGCGATAGTTGTCCTCCTGATGTTGGCGTTGGTGACCTGGGTGACACCGGTGGTGTTGGCCCAGGTCAAGATCACCTTCTGGCACGCCATGAGCCAATCGCATCAACAGGCACTGAAGGCGTTGACTGAGAAGTTCATGACCGAGAACCCGGATATCGAGGTGGAGCTGGTCTATCAGGGAAATTACGGTGCTCTGAACCAGAAGTTGATTGCATCGACCGCCGCCGGCCAGCCTCCCACCATGTCTCAGATGTACGAGGACTGGACGGCGATGCTGCTGCGGGCGGACGCGTTGGTGCCGCTCGAGCCCTACTTCAGTAACACGATCGTCCGGGATCTGCCCGAGTCGTTGCTTGAATCGAACACCTACGACTTGGTGTTGACCACGCTGCCGTTCAACAAGAGTGCGATGGTGTTGTACTACAACACCGATCTGATCGAGACACCGCCGGCGACCTGGGACGAGCTCTACGAGATAGCCCAGGAGCTGACGGTTGACCTCGACGGGGACGGCACCATTGACCAATACGGCTTCGGACTCCGCGCCTATCCTGAGATGTTCTCGGTCTTCTTCCGCCAGGCCGGTGGCCAGTTCCTGTCACCGGACATGGGGAAGGCGCGGTTCAACTCGGAGGCTGGAGTCTCGGCACTCCAGTTTTTGAGGAAGATGAAGGATGTCAGCCTGTTCCAGTCTGCCTATCTGTCCGACGTGTTCGGTGGGGGCAAGGTGGCCATGTACATCGGCTCATCGGCCGGCATCCCGTTCGTGGCTCGGGCCAGCGAAGGCAACCACGGCTGGAGCGCCGCGCCGCTGCCCGCCGGACCGGTCAACTCTCAATCGATGATCCAGGGGACGAACCTCGGGGTGTTCCGGAAAGCTTCCCCTGAGCAGATCAGCGCTGCCGCCCGGTACATCGAGTTCCTGCTCCGCGAGGAAAACACCGTCTTCTGGGCTGAGGAGACCGGGTACCTGCCGGTGACCGTGTCTGCGATCCGATCGGGGATGTGGGAGGGCTATCTGGATAATAACCCGGCGGTGCGGGCAACGAGCGACGAACTGCTCGACGGGTTCGTCTACCCCCATCACGCGGAGTGGTTTGGTATCAGAAACCTCATCGGCAACGCTCTGGAGCTGGTGCTGCTCGATCGAGCCACCCCGGAGGAGGCGTTGAGCATCGCCGCTGCTAAGGTCAACGAGCTGCTCGCCAAGGGTGGATAAAACAGTTGAAAAGTTGGAAGGTTAACAAAGTTGAAAAGTTAAATTGTCCAGGGATGGAGGAGAGGAGGCAGGTTCCTCTCCTCCATCCCACTTGATCTGAATGAAGTTATTGGTATCAGAGCGGTTGAGATCGAAGCGGTTCTGGGCTGATACCGCCCGCGCTTACCTCTACCTGCTGCCTGCATTCGTCATCCTAGGAACGTTCACCTTCTACCCCGTCTACCGGTCGTTCGCGTTGAGTCTGTTCGACTGGGACTTCATCAACCCGATCAAGCGGTTCATCGGCCTGGGCAACTACCGGGAACTGCTCCAGGATGAGTTGTTCTGGAAGTCCCTGTGGAACACCGTCTATTACGTGCTCGGCAGTGTGGTCCCGACGATGGCGCTGGCGCTCGGGGTGGCGGTCCTGCTCAACGCCCGGATCAAGGGCCGCTCGATATTTCGCACGTCGTTCTTCATCGCCTATATCACACCGACGGTGGCGGCGACGCTGGTGTTTCGCTGGATCTACGACCGAGATTTCGGGCTGGTGAACTACTTCCTCGGCCGGGTGGGGATCGGACCGATCGATTGGCTCAACAGTCCGGAGTTCACAATGCCTGCCGTCATTCTCTTGAGCATCTGGAAGTACATTGGCTTTCAGATCGTCATCTTCCTGGCCGGCTTGCAGAACATCGATCGGCAGTTCTACGACGCGGCCAAGGTCGACGGCGCCTCCAGCTGGCAACTGTTTCGACGCATCACGCTGCCGCTGTTGTCGCCGACGATCTTCTTCGTGTTGATCATCTCGTCGATCGGCGCGTTCAAGGTGTTCGACGAGATCTACGTCCTGTTCCCGGGTGGTCGAGGCGGTCCGTTGAACAGCTCGATGACGATCGTCGTGTACCTGTTCCAGAAAGCGTTCGGCGAGTGGCGCATGGGGTATGCATCGGCGGCGGCCTATGTGCTGTTCTTCATCATCTTCATCCTCACACTCATCCAGATGAAGTTGCTCCAGCGACGGGTTCACTACCAGTAGGAGAACATATAATGCATAGGAAACAACCGCTTATCGTCTGGCTGGTGCTAACGCTTTGTGTATCGGTCGTCCACGCTCAGCCGCTGCAACCGGACCCCGCCTGGGCAACCGAGACGGCATTCGTCGTCCGGGTCTTCGATGGTGACACCATCCTGCTCAGTAACATGGAACGGATCCGTTACATCGGGATCGATACGCCCGAGGTCCATCCGACCCCCGAGCCCTATGCAGGGGAAGCCTCGGATCTCAATCAGGAACTCGTCCTGTATCAGCAGGTCAAGATCGAGTACGATCTCGATCGGCGGGATATCCACGATCGGTTGCTCGCCTACGTCTACGTCCAACGCGACGGGGAATGGGTGTTCGTCAATGGGGAGTTGGTCCGCCAGGGTGTGGCGGATCTGCTCTCCATCCCCCCGAACACGAAGTACCGGGCCTACTTTGAGCGGATGCAGATCGAAGCGGCCGCCGATCGTCGTGGGATGTGGAAGGATCACCGGACCATCTCAGTCGAACAGGCAGAAGCCCACACGGTAGAGTACCTGGGGCAGATGGTGACCGTGCGGTTCCGGGTCCTGGACGCATACGATTCGGGCCGGGTCATCTTTCTTAACGCCGGAGAAGACCATCGGACCGACTTCACCGCGGTCATCTTCGCCGAGAACGTCCCGACGTTCCGAGAGGTGGGGATCGATCCGATCGCCAGTTACCGGGGACGGGTGGTGGAGGTGACCGGGGAGCTCAAGCGGTTCAACGGTCCGGAGATCGTACTCAACGGCCCGTGGCAGATACGGATCATCGAACCGAACGGTTGATTTTCCCAGCAAGAACGGTATACTATTCTCATCAAGAACAGTGTATTCAAGGAGGGGGGGTCAGGGTGTCCTGTTGCAAGACTGAAGGGACGAACCGGTTCTTTTCCAGACAGGCGAGCCGCATGAGCCAGCGATTCCGCAACAAGGGGCTCGGGAAGAGTCAGATGTCCCTGGTCGAGGGGATCAAGCGAGGCGGGATCGAAGACAAGGATATCCTTGAGATCGGATTTGGGGTCGGATTCCTGCACATGAGCTTGTTGGAAACAGGAGCGCGTGGCGCTGTGGGGGTCGAGATCTCGGAGGGCATGGCGAAAGAGGCCGAAAAGCTGGCTGAGGAGCTCAGTTACAGCGACAGAGTCGATTATCATCTGGGAGATTTCGTCGAGATCGCTCCGGAGCTTCCTGAAGCGGATATCACGATCCTGGACAAGGTGATCTGCTGCTATCCGGATGCCGAGAGTCTGGTGAATCGATCGCTGGGGAAGACCCGGGATATCTACGCGGTGACCTATCCGAGGCCGACCTGGTGGGTCTGGCTCGGCTTTAAAGTTCAGGTGTTTGTGATGAAGTTATTGCGGTTCTCGTTCCATCCGTTCTATCATGATTCAGACCGGATCCAGGGTTGGATCAGAGCTCAAGGGTTCGAGAAGATCCACGAGGACCGCACGCCGATATGGTTGACTCTGGTCTATCAAAAGCAGTGATCCGATTCGTCGCCGGCTTGCTATCGTTGCTCATACTGCTCATCGCCCCGGCGGTGCACGTCTACCCCTGGGGGCCGAAGGCGCACCAGGCGGTGACTCGCTACGCGGTGGAGAACCTGCCGGCCCCGTTACAGGGTTTCTTCGCTGTCCATCGCGACTTTCTTGTCGAACATGCCCTCGACCCCGACCGCCGCAAAGGGGAGGATGGGGTCGAGGCTCCTAAGCACTACATCGACATCGACTATTATGACAGCTACCCGTTCGCCCATGTCTCCCGCGACCTCGCCGCCTTGATCGCTAAGTACGGTGAGCAGACCGTCTACCGGATCGGGATTCTGCCCTGGGCGATCGCTGTGACGGTTGACGAGTTAACCGAGGCGATGCGGGCCGGAGATATTAAGATGTTGCTGAACAAAGCCGCCGACCTGAGCCACTACGTCGCCGATGCGAACCAACCACTCCACACCACTCAGAACCATGACGGTCAGCAAACCGGGAACTTCGGGATTCATGCACGCTTCGAGACGGCGTTCGTCGACTTCTTCTGGAAGGACGGTTACTTTGTCCCTCAACCGGCCTGGTACGTTGACGACCCGCTCGAGTACGCGTTCGGGATCATCGCTGAAAGCCATCGACTGCTCGATCCGGTGCTTCGGGCCGACACGAAGGCGGCGGCACGCTACTCGTTAGCCGAATGGGGATACTATCAAACCCTGTGGGAGGAGGGTGCGGGCGATGCGATGCAGGGGGCATTCAACCAAGCCGCTGCTGACATTGCCAGCCTGTGGTACACCGCCTGGGTCGATGCCGGGAGGCCTGAGCTTTAGATCATGATCGATCTTGACGGACCACCGATCTATATGACCGAGTTCTCTGTGGCGACCGTGGCTGAGGTCGAGATGGTGGTGACCGCTCAGGCGTTGGGAGCCGATTGGGGCAGGCAAGACGCCGAATCGGGGGTCCTGACCGTCTACGTGGACGATCTCTACAGCCAGGACATCGTTCTGTTCATGGGAGAGCAGCCCTTCGAATACCGAACGCTGCTCGGCCGTCTGGAGCCGGGAGCGCACACCGTCCTGTTCGTCTTCGCCTCGGAGAAATCGAGTCCCCAAGCTCAGGGGGCCACGGTTGAGCAGGTGGACTTCATTCCTCACCGGCCAGGCGATCCTGATTTTATCGTTTACCAACACAGCCCGATCCTCTACGGGCGACCAGAAAATAATTATAGTGATGTGCCGCTGGTGATGTGGCACGAGCGGGGCCAGGATGAGGTCGGCCGGACGGTGATCCAGTACAGCGTCGTATGGAGCAACGAGGACGGCGGGACGGACACGCCGGGCCTGATGGCCCGCTGGGGCCGGGCGACCGATATCGAGTGGGTCTATCGGATCACCGTCGATGAGGGTGGCCGAATCGTGGACGAGCAATTTCAAGCTCCGTTTCATCGCCATCGGCCGTTCCGCGGCAAGAAGCAGGGCGCTCATCCGATTCTGCGGGTTTGCACTCCAAATAACAACCTGTGCGAAGACGACACGGGGAAATTTCGGTTCTTCATGTCACCGACCGAGACGCTCCCCGGCACCGACCCGACCGTCCCGGCGGAAGGTCGCCCTCGGGAGCTCATCATGGACCGTCACCCCTGGACCTATCGGATCATGGTGTTGGAGCTCACTCGGGAAGGAAAGGTTGAGACCGAGGCTGATCCGGACACGGTCGCGGTCAGTGACTTCAAGAACTACGTCTACCTGGGTTACCGGACAAACATTCCCGAGGTGGCCAGGAAGTATTACGCCGGCTACTATGTGCACCGCGACCTGGAGATCCAGGCGGCCATCCGGTTCGTCGGAGAAGAGCGCTGGCATACCAACGACCATGACGGCAGGCTCCGTGGCATACGCAAAGGGGGCTGGGCGCGCACGACGATCGAGGTGCCTGCGGGACGGACGGCCGAGGAGATCGCCGAGCTGCGGTTTGCGGTGCGACCGATCTCCCAGGTCAAGCGATTTGAGCTGCTCTTGGCAGAGATTGCACCCGTGTTCATGCTCGATCGGGACTATCTGCCCGGCCCGTCGGTCTTCACCTGGCAGGGCGAAGTGCGGCTTGATGAGAGGGATCGGCAGATCATCTTTCAGTTGGATTAGGGACACCCGATGGCAAAGATGGTAAAGATCACCTTTATTGGCGCAGGAAGCACCATCTTCGCCAAAAACCTGATGGGAGACATCCTCGGCTTTCCCGAACTGGCAGGGTCTACCCTGTGTCTTTTTGACATTGACGCGGAGCGTCTCAAGGCGTCAGAAATCGTGGCACACAAGGTTGCCGATGCGCTGGGTGCCAAGCCCAAGATCGAGGTGACCATCGATCGAAAAGTGGCCTTAGATGGCGCCAACTATGCCGTCAATATGATTCAGGTTGCGGGGTATAAACCCGGGACGGTCATCGATTTTGAGATTCCCAAAAAGTACAGTCTGCGTCAGACGATCGCCGATACGTTAGGTATCGGCGGTATCATGCGTGGCTTGCGCACGATCCCCGTGCTGCTTGAGATGTGCCGAGATATGGAGCGACTTTGCCCTGATGTGGTGCATCTGAATCATGTGAATCCGATGGCCATGAACTGCTGGGCAGTCAGTCGGGCGAGCAAGATCGAGACGGTTGGTCTGTGCCACAGCATTTCGGGCACTGCTCGGGAACTGGCGGAGGATATCGGTGTGCCGGGTGAGGAGATCAACTATGTGGTCGCCGGCATTAACCATTTGGCGTTTTTCCTCAAACTCGAGCGTAACGGTGAAGACCTCTACCCGCTGGTCCGGAAGGTCATCGACGAGGACCGTGTGCCCGAATGGAACCGCGTTCGTTATGAGGTGTTTAAGCGGTTAGGCTACTTCGTCACGGAGTCCAGCGAGCACTTCAGCGAGTACGTACCGTGGTTTATCAAGCGCGACCGCCCCGATCTCATCGAACGTTACCACATTCCACTGGATGAATACATACGTCGTTGCCAGACGCAGATTGTCGAATGGGACGCGCTGCGCGACGAGCTCGAGACGGGTGACGAACCCATTGAGGTCGGGCATAGTGGTGAGTACGCCTCGCTGATTATTCACAGCCTCGAGGCCGGTGTGCCTCGGGTAGTGTACGGCAACGTGCCCAACCACAAGATCATCGACAACCTGCCCGGGGACTGCTGCGTGGAGGTGCCCTGCCTCGTCGATAAGAACGGTATTCAGCCGACGCGTATCGGCAGCCTGCCACCGCAACTCGCCGCGCTGATGCAAACTAATATCAACGTGCAGGCACTCACGGTGGAGGCTGCCTTGACCGGCAAGCGCGAGCACATCTACCACGCAGCGATGATGGATCCTCACACCGCGGCTGAACTGGATCTAGAGCAGATTGAGTCGTTGGTGGACGATCTCATCGAAGCCCATGGTGACTGGCTGCCAGCTAGTTTCAGAACCATCGGCTGATCACGACCTTCTTTTCGGTGAAGAAGTGGTCACCAGTTTGATCAGCAGTCTGTTGAGCGGGGTCTCGATTTCCAACCTATCGCCCCGGTTGACCACCGCTCCGTTGATGAACTCGATCTCTGTCTGCCCCTTGCGCCTGACATCCTGCAACATTGAGGAGAAATTCTCAGCGGTGTTGCGACACACCTGCTCAACCTGTTCGATCGTCTCCTGGAAAGATATGTTTAGACCCTCTGCCTGAGCCACCTGGATGCCCTCACGGACGACGTGGTGCATGATCCGATTCAGCTCGTTGTCGGAGATCAACTTGCCATTGGCCACATCGAAGATGGCGGTCAACGGGTTGATCGCCAGGTTGATGAGCAGCTTCTCCCAGACCAGCCGATGGGTATCCTGTACATAATAGGTTTCGATATCAGCCCGGTTGAAGACGTCAATGATCTTATCTAAACGTCCGTCTCGGTCGCCGGTGGCCGTCCCGATCGCTGTCGGGCCGCGGCCCGCGTGTCTGATGAGACCGGGCCCGAGCAAGGTGGCTCCATGGGCGGTCGTGCCGCGGAGTATCCGATCTCTGTCAATCTGTTTTTCGATTGTCTCGACGATTCCCAAGCCGTTTTGCAGGCTCAACACCCGGGTCCGATCCCCGATAGCGGGGAGCGCTCCCTGGACTGCCGCCTCGGTGTCCGGTGCCTTGACGAAGATGACCAGGAGATCGGCCACGCCGACCCCACCGATCTCGGCCGTCGCGTTCACCCGAACGGTTCTCTGCTCACCCTGCTCTTCGATCACCAACCCGTCCGATCGGATGTGCGCGACATGTTCCACGAAGATCGGATCAAAGAGCCACACCCGTTCCCCGGATTCGGCGAGCAGCCCACCGAACAGGCTGCCCATCGCCCCGGCTCCGATGATGGCGATCTTTATTGGAGTCGTTGCAATACCTCCTCGCTCATCGAGAAGCTGTGGGTCTCAACGCTGGGAAATTCGCCCGCTTTGATCTCCCGTTTGAACGTGGTCAGAGCGGTCTCGATCTCGTCAGCCAGGTTCACATACTGCTTGACGAACTTGGGCGAGAAACGAAAGGACAAGCCCAGAATGTCATGAATGACCAGGACTTGGCCGTCGCAGAACGGACCGGCTCCGATGCCGATGGTCGGGATCTTGGCTTTGTCAGTGATGATCTGGGCCAGTTGATAGGGAACGAGCTCCAGGACGATCGAGAATGCGCCGGCCTGTTCCAGGATCAGCGCGTCGTCAAGCAACTCTTGGGCCCGCTTCAGGTCTCGACCCTGGACTTTGAACCCGCCGAGTTCGGAGACCCGTTGCGGAGTCAATCCGATGTGGCCCATGACCGGAATCCCAGCTCTTGCCAGCGCTTTCACGGTACCGGCGACACCTCGGCCGCCCTCAAGCTTGACGGCATCCGCGCCACCTTCCTTCATGAACTGACCGGCGTTCTCGACGGCCTGTTCTGTTGAGATGTTGAACGACATGAACGGCATATCGGCGATCACCAGGGCATCGTTGACGCCGCGCATCACCGCTTTGGTATGGTGCAAGATCTCCTCTACCGTGACAGGGATGGTGTTGGGATATCCCAGGACGGTGTTGCCGACCGAATCCCCGACCAGGATGACCTCGATGCCGGCCCGATCGACCAGAAGCGCGGTGGGGTAGTCGTAAGCGGTGATCATGCTAATCTTCTCGCTGTTCTCTTTCATTTCTCTCAGATCTGGGACAGTGATTTTGTTTCCATCTCTTTTTTCAGTCATTTTATTCCCTCACCTCCCTCTGTTTCGGATGGAGATTCACCCGATGGGTAGTTTGAAATCTAATTCAGGGTAGCACAACCAAAACGGCTTGTCGACTCGTTGAACTCAGGTGTACCCATCGGTCTTATCCTGTGAAGTGCCAGTGATTTTTGCCCAGAGTTGACTTCGACCGGGTGTTGGTTTAAAATTAAAACGTTTGCAGAAAACGTTTTCAGGGGGAAATGGCTTGGGACACGTGACTATCAAGGATGTTGCACAGCGAGCTGCTGTCTCCCCAGCGACGGTGTCTCGGGTGCTCAACGGTCAGCAGCATTACATTCGCCAGGAAACCCGTCAGCGCGTCCTCCAGGCGGTTGAGGAGCTAGACTACACCCCTGACAGGCGAGCTCAAACGCTGCGCAAGCAGAAGACGGGCATCATCGGTGTCATCATGCCCGACATCTCCAACCCGTTCTTCTCCCTGCTGATCCGCGGCGTGGAGCGCGAGGCCCGGGCTCAGGACTACTCCGTCATCATCTGCGACAGCGAAAACGCCCTTGAGGGGGAGAATCACGCCATCGACACGCTTCTCCGCGAACGCGTGGACGGCGTCATCGTCACCTCAGTGTCAGCGGAGAACGCGCATCTGCAGAGCTTCCTTCACAAGGGTTTCTCACTGGTCATCGCCGATCGGCGGCTGGCTCATCTTGAGGTGCCCGCGGTGGTTGTGGACAGCTTCCGAGATGGCCACCGTCTGACCCAGCACATGTTGGGCTTGGGCTACCGCAATATCGCGTTTATTCAGGGGCCACCGGAGGTCTCCACCGCCGTGGACCGGTTTGAAGGGTACCTCGGTGCTCTGGCCGATCATGGACTGTCCCCGGGCCATCGCTGCTGTGTGGAGCAAGGGGACTACACATTTGAGGGAGGCTATGAAGCCGCCCAGCGGTTGTTGCGTTACTGTTCTCCGGAGGCGATCATCGCCGCCAACGATCTGATGGCGATCGGGACCCTATATACACTCAAGGAGCAAGGTGTGCGAGTTCCTGAGGAGGTTGGGGTGGCTGGCTTCGACAACATCCCGCTGGCTTCCTGGGTCCATCCCCGGCTGACCACGATCGAGATCCCCGCCTACAAGATGGGTCAGGAGGCGATGTCCCTCCTGGCTTGCGGCCTGGGTGAAGAGCCTGGCTTACCACGAACCAAGGTCCTGAGGGCTAAGTTGGTAAAAGGTCAATCCTGCACAGCGAAATCCGTACCCGAAGAAAGTGGAAGCAAAAGCAGAAAAATCGGAAGCGAGGGAGGTGATGGATGATTTGGTGAGGGTTTTACAGGTAGATCGACTTGTGGCAAGCAGTACAAAATGAATAAGGGGGGGTTGAAATGCGCAGTAAGTGGATAGCTTTGGGGTGCATTACGCGTTTTTTACGGGGCCCTCCCAGGACGCTGCCGACCTCTCTGC
>JBHIAT010000094.1:0-13778 GCA_046758705.1 Bipolaricaulia bacterium | reverse complement strand
GGCGCTGTCCAACGGCTTCGGCTTCGGCGGTCAAAACGCCACACTCGCCTTCAGACAGGTCTAGATTGGGATGATGGGGGTTTGGGGGTTGAGGTATGTCATGCTTATATGCTTATGCTAGTTTTTCACGGCGACGACGTCGAGCCAGTTGCGGGGTGTTGCCTCCAGCTCCAGCTCTTCGAACACCTCAATGACCCCTTGCTTTAAGCATTCACTCGCTTTGTCCAGCGGGACTCCAGGCATGACCCCGGCAATGAACTCCTCGTACTGGCTGATGTCCAGCCAACTCTCCAGGGTCATCGCTGCCGTGTAGATTTGCTGCTCTTTCACGGAGAACCCATGGCGGTGGAGCAGCTCGACATACTCTTCAGGGGTCAACTGCCGCCGCGCCGCGACCCTCTCAGCCTTATTGGGGGCCAGGCCGTAGCGGCGCTTCAGGTTACGGAGCGCCCTGAGCATCCAGCGACGGTAGAACCGCTCCGTCTCAGGGAGATGGGCCCCCTCGAAGAACGAGGTGTTGAAGGCGAACACACCTGCCTGCCGCAGGGTCTTTGAGACCTCATCCATCAGCCGATCCTTGTTCCGGACCATGTGGATGGCGTTGCAGAAGATCACGGTGTCGACCGACTCCCGAACCACCTGGGACAGCTGCTCAGCCCGGCTCCGGATGAGCTGAACCATCGTCTGTTTCGCGTTTTTCAGCTCCTCGCGCGCCTGCTTCAACGCGCTGGCGGAATAGTCAACGCCGATGACTAGGCTGTCTTTAGCGCCACGCAACTTCTCGAGGATCAGCTTCGTCACCGCGCCGGTGCCACAGGCGAGGTCGATCACGTGCTGGCCAGGCTTGATCCCCGAAAGGTCGATCAATTGGGCATTAACACCTTTATAGAAGGAGTGCCGGGCAAACTTTCTGAACGAGAAGTCATCAACAGATATCATTTTTCTATTGTACTGTTATTGTACTGTTTCAACCTCAGAAAAGCAAGCAATTCTGAACCGGATCAGGAACAGTAAATTCACTAACGCCGCCATCGTTCGGCGAAAGCAATCCGTTCCCCAAGGGGAGGGTGGTTGTAATAGAAGAACTTGACCAGCGGATGAGGATAGGCGTCCTCCAGCTGCCGGTTTGCTATGTCGGTGAAGAAGCGCATGAGGGTACCCGGCCTGTCCGTCGCTTCAAACGCAAATCCGTCCGCTTGACGCTCGAACCGCCGGCTGATCGCTTGGATGATCGGGTTCAGCAGAAACGAGAGAACCGCGAACAGGACCATCATGACAGGCAACAGGGCGAGCGTGTCGCTGAAGGTGCGCTGCTCCGGCGCAAAGCGAGGAGCGATCTGCAACAGCATCCGATCGAGCAAGATCAGCTCGACCATGATCATGACCCCTTGGAAGAAGAGTAACTTCCAGAGATGCAGATGATAGCTGTGACCGACCTCGTGGGCGACGACCGCTTCTACCTCTTCAACCGTGCGGTTATGCAACAGCGTATCCCATAGGATAATCCGCTTGGTCTTCCCCAACCCCGCCAGCATCGCATTCTCCTTGGTCGTCTTGGCTGAAGCCACCATCTCGTAGATGCCCCCTGCCCTCAGACGCGCCCGCTGGAGCAACTTTTCGATCTTATCCTGAAGCGCTGGAGCATCTAAGGGTTTGAGCTTGTAGAAGAGCGGCAGAACGAGCACTGGGAACAGATTTGCAAGCACGATAACCAGTAGAAAATATCCCAAACCAACAACCAACCACCAGTAGACCGGGAACCTCTCTAAAGCCCACAGGCCGAAGGTGATGGCCACGCTCAAAATCACGAGGCTGATCAGCCAGCCTTTGAGCAGATCCTTGAACCAATCCTGCCGGCTCTGGGTGGAGAAGCCATACTCCTTCTCGATCAGGAAGTCATTCTTGTAGTCAAACGGGGCTCGTAACACTGACACCGAGAGGAACAGGACCGCGAACGCGCTCAAGCCGCTCCCCAACCATCCGAGTCGGTCAGCAAGGGTCTGTGCCAAAAGGTCTGAGAGACCCGACCCGTAAAAAGTCAGCAACCATAAGAACACAAGCCCACTGCCTAACCATCCGGTGAGCCTTTTGCGCCTCTGATAGAGCTTGGCTCTCTTTTGAACCTCGACGTCTATCGCGGGATACATGCCCCACCGATTCGGATCGTCATCAACAGGTCAGATGCAGGGCGGCGGCCACGTTCGTGTCGTTGGAACCTCGGAGTCTATTATAGGTCTTATATGCCTCGCCCGTCGGTTCGACGATCATCTCGATCCCTCGGGATTCAAGCTCGGCTTTGACCGACTCTGGGACGACCATTCTCCCATTGGCACCAGTCCCTATCACCAGGACCTTAGGCCCCCGGCTCAGCACCCAATCGAGATCCTCCAGGTGCAGCCGATGCCCCTCCTTCCGCCACCAGTCGGACTTGACCTGGTCACCGTAGATCATCACATCCGATCTGTATGGCTTCCCGTCGATCACGATCGAGCCGAATCTGTAGGAGTCGATCCGCATGATAGCTTCCTATCCCTCTTGGATCAGAGTCAGAGTTCGTAGCTCTCGCCCGGCTTCAGGATGACCACCTTCACTTCGGTCTCCGCCTCCACCGCTGCCTTGAACGCTTCGGCGTCTTGCTCGATGACCGGAAAGGTGTCGTAGTGGATTGGAACGACCGCCTTCGGCTTCAGCAGCCTGACCGCCTCCATCGCCTCCATGGGGGTCATGTTCCAATTTCCCCCGATCGGAAGCAGGGCCAAATCGATGGCGTTGAACCTGGCGATCAGCTCCATATCGCCGAACAGCTCGGTGTCGCCAGAATGATAGATGACCTTGCCATCGTCCGTGGTGAAGACGATTCCGCAGGCATGGCCCAGGTAACGGCCCTCAAAACTCGAGCTGTGGAACGCCTTGGTGAAGTGGACCTCCCCGAAATCGAATTTGCGTCGGCCGCCTGGGTTCATGTCGACCGCCTCGTGGGCCCCCTGTTCGCCGCAGAAGATGGCCAACTCAAACGGGGCGACGATCGGGATCTCGTTTGCCTGAGAGATCGAGATCGCGTCACCCAGGTGGTCGAAGTGGCCGTGGGTGAGCAGGATCGCGCTCGGATGAACGTCCTCCGGTGCCACTTGAGCGACCGGATTCTCCGAGATGAACGGATCGATCAGGACGCTGTGTGTGCTCCCCTGGACTTCGACGGCTGAATGGCCGATGAACGTAACCTTGGCCATCTCGGATCTTCACCCCTTTGCAAATAGTTTACCGAGGCGTATATGATGTTGGCAAATTAGATCGGTGGTCTCCCGGTCAATAACCGGTTAGAATTTAGAAGAAGCAAAGTGAAAGTTATTGTTTATTTAGGAGGTGTAGAGAGGTCGATTCCTCATCCGGTTAACAGCGGGGATCCCTTCGACCGAAATTTCTATGGGTGAAACCGACAACATCATAATCTACGGTACGACATGGTGTCCTGACTGCAAGCAGGCCAAGCAGTTTCTGGGGGAGCATCGCATCCCGTATGACTGGATCGATATCGAGCAGGACCCCGAGGCGATGGCCTATGTCGCGCAGGTGAACAACGGCAGACACACCGTTCCCACCATCCTGTTTCCCGACGGCGACATCCTGGTGGAACCCTCCAACGCGGAGCTTGCCGCCAAGTTGAATCTCAAGACAGAGGCCGAACGGGACTTCTACGATCTGATCATCGTGGGTGGTGGACCGACGGGCCTGACCGCTGCCACCTATACCACCCGGGAAGGGATCGAGACCTTGGTCATCGAAAAAGGCGGTCTGGGCGGCCAAGTTGGGGTCACCCAGAAACTGGACAACTTCCCCGGCTTTGAACAGGGAATCAGTGGGGCGGAGTTGGCCTACCGGTTGGTCGAACAAGCGAAACGCTTCGGCACGGAGATCCTACAAGCACAGGAGGTCGTGGGTATCCACAAGGAGGGCCAATACTGTGTGACGACAGCCGGTGGGCAGGAGTATGGCTCTAACGCTCTGCTCATCGCCACCGGATCCCATTATCGCAAACTGAATGTGCCGGGCGAGGCTGAGTTGATCGGGATGACCATCCACTACTGCGCCACCTGTGACGGCCCCTTCTACCGGGGCAAACAGGTGTTGGTGGTCGGGGGCGGGAACAGCGGCTTCGAGGAAGGGTTGTTCCTCACCCGATTCGCCACCAAGGTGACGATCGTGGAGTTCCTGTCCGAGGTCAACGCCAGCCAGATCCTCCAGGAGAAGGTTGCCAGTCGTGATGACATGGAGGTCATCACCAACCACGCTGTGCAGGAGTTCATAGGGAAAGACGGCAAGATCCAGGCGGTTAAGGTCCAGGATCGGGCCAGCGGCGAAGTCAAAGAGTGGCATCCTGACGGTGTGTTTGTCTTCATTGGCCTCACGCCCAACAGCGACTTTGTGAAAGACCAGGTGGAGACCGATCGCTGGGGGTTCATCGTTACCGGAGAGAATATGGAGACGAACATCCCAGGTGTGTTTGCCGCCGGCGACGTGCGGGCCGGGAGCACCAAGCAAGCGGCCTCTGCGGCGGGGGAAGGAGCAACGGCCGCCCTCGCCATCCGGGATCACCTCAAGCAGCTATAAGTGAGGACGCTCCATCCTCTCCTGATGGGAGGAATTTCTCATCATGCGCATGAGCAAACTCTTCAGCCAGACCCTCCGTGAGGCGCCGTCTGACGCTGAAGTTGTAAGCCATCAACTGCTCGTACGTGCTGGCTTCATCCATCAATTAGCGACTGGGATCTTCAGTTATCTGCCCCTGGCCAGGAGATCTCTGACCAAGATCGAGAACATTATACGAGAAGAGATGAACGCTATCGGGGGTCAGGAGGTCACCATGCCCATGGTTCATCCGGCCGATATCTGGAAAGAGACCCGGCGCTGGTATGAGATCGGCTCAGAGATGGGACGATTTCAAGACAGAACCGGGCGCGACATGGTGCTGGCCATGACCCACGAAGAGGTTGTGGCCGACCTCGTCCGCAAGGAAGTCCGTTCCTATCGAAAACTACCGATGCTGATCTATCACATCCAAACCAAATGGAGAGACGACCCCCGCCCTCGGGCCGGCCTGATCCGCGTGCGTGAGTTCACCATGAAGGATAGCTACAGCCTGGATGCCGATTGGGAAGGTCTCGATGCGCAATATCGCGCCCATTATCAGGCCTACTTCAACATATTTCATCGCTGCGCCCTGCCGGTCATGGCGATCAAGTCTGACGTGGGCATGATGGGCGGCCGGATGGCCCACGAGTTTATGTACCTGTCCCCGTCTGGAGAAGATACACTGCTCATCTGTAACAGTTGTGGGTACTCGGCGAACCGCCAAATCGCTCAATTCAGCAAACCTTCAACGCCGGAAGAGGAACCGAAGCCAATCCAGAAGGTCGAAACGCCTGATACCACCACCATTGAAGTGCTGGCCGATTTTCTGGAAATTCCCAAATCCAAAACGGCCAAAGCCGTGTTCATGACCGCCACGATCGCTGAGGGGGACGAAGACATTGAAAAACTCGTCCTGGCACTGGTTCGCGGCGACATGGATGTCGATGAGACAAAGCTGGCCAACGCGGTGAGAGCCAAGGCGCTGCGACCGGCGCACGATGATGAGATCCGCGCCGTTGGTGCAGAGCCTGGATACGGGTCTCCCATCGGGTTAAGGGACGTTATTATGGTTGTAGATGACATCATTCCGGACTCGCCCAATCTGGTCGCCGGTGCCAATGAGGAAGGGTATCACTTACAAAATGTCAACTGTGGACGAGATTTCCAGGCGGATATCGTGTGCGATATCGCGGCGGCGGACGATGGAGATGGTTGTCCCCATTGCAATAGCCCGATGCGCGCATCCCGTGGAGTCGAGGTCGGAAATATCTTCAAACTGGGCACCCGGTATAGTGACGCCATGGGGTGTACGTTTCTCGATAGGGATGGTCAAGAGAAACCGATCATCATGGGATCCTACGGCATTGGAACGGGTCGCTTGCTGGCCTGCATTGCGGAGGAGCATCACGATGAATATGGGCTGCTCTGGCCGGTGACGGTCGCCCCCTACCACGTTCACCTGGTGGCCTTAATCAGCGAACGAGATGAGGCACACGATGTTGCAAATCGCCTGTATGAAAATCTACAAGCGGAGGGCATTGAAGTCTTGTACGACGATCGCAACGAGAAGGCCGGGGTAAAATTCATGGACGCTGATCTGATCGGCCTGCCGTTGCGCCTGACCGTCAGCGATCGGTCACTCGGCCAGGGAGGCGTCGAGTTCAAGCTTCGCACCCAAAAAGAGAAAACCATCGTGCCACTTGAGGAGACAGTCTCTCGAATTAGATCCGAGATCTCGGCTTTGGAGGATGAGATTGCTGCGGGAGTTGTGGAAGTGCGTTTCAGAAATTAGCTGTCTATTATACCTCATATCGAATCGGGAGGAGGAGTTGGCTATGGCTGTGCTACTTGGGATTGACCTCGGCACGACCGGTGCCAAAGTGTTAGCACTCAATGAGGACGGGACCGTGCTCGCCCAACATACCGAGGAGTACCCTCTCGATATGCCTCGACCCGGCTGGGCGGAACAACACCCCGAGACGTGGTGGGATGCGGTCGTCAAAGCGATCCAGAATGTGACAGAAACAGAGCAGGTCAAATCCGACGAGGTCCGTGGCCTGGCGCTCAGCGGCCAGATGCACGGCTCGGTCTTCCTCGACGAGCAAGATGAGGTGATCCGACCCGCGATCTTGTGGTGCGACACCCGGACGACCGAGCAGTGCCGACAGATCAGCGAAGCGGTCGGAGAGCAAAGGCTGTACGAACTGGTCGGCAATCCGGCTCTGGAAGGCTTTACGGCACCGAAACTGCTGTGGCTGAGGGAGTACGAGCCGGAGAACTACGGTCGAGTGAAGACGATGTTTCTCCCCAAAGACTACATCGTCTACCGGCTGACCGGACGAAAGGGCACCGAGGTCTCGGATGCAGCCGGGACGATCCTGTTCGACGTCAGCAACCGACGTTGGTCGGACGAACTTTTGCGAAAACTCGACCTGTCGAGATCGATCCTGCCTGAGGTCCTGGAGTCAATCGATCCGGTCGGAGAGCTCACCGAGGAGGCCGCCAACCGGACCGGCCTGCCCCGGAGCACGGTCGTGGTGGCCGGAGGAGCGGACAATGCCTGCAGTGCGGTGGGAAACGGAATCGTCCAGGAGGGGCTCGTCTCATCGAGCATCGGTTCCTCCGGTGTCGTCCTGGGCCACACCGACCGGCCTCGCCACGACCCGAAGGGGAGGTTGCACAGCTTCAATCATTCGGTCCCAAACCGCTGGTACCTGATGGGGGTGATGCTCGCCGCCGGGTTGTCGCTCAAGTGGTTCCGGGAGCAGTTCGCCGGTGAGACCTCATACCGGCATTTGGATGAGGAGGCAGCCGCCGTCCCGGTCGGGAGTGAGGGACTGCTGTTTCTACCCTATCTGAACGGGGAGCGAACACCCCATCGCGATGGCCGCGCTCGGGGCGTCTTCTTCGGCCTCTCCCCAAGACACGGCCGAGGACACTTCGTCCGGGCGATCCTGGAGGGAGTAGCATTCGGACTGCGGGACTCCCTGGAGCTCCTGAAAGCGTTGGGGGTTCAGATCGAGCAGGTGCGGATCACCGGGGGTGGAGCGCGCAGCCCCCTGTGGCGCCAGATCCAGGCCGATGTGTTCAACACCGAGGTGGTCACGACCGGGACCGACGAGGGCCCGGCGTTCGGAGCGGCGCTGTTGGCCGGGGTCGGAACCGGAGTCTACCGGGATGTGGCTGAAGCGGTCCAGGAGACGGTGAAGTTGGCGGACCGAATCGAGCCCATCCCCAAGCATGTCCGGATCTATGACGCGCTCTATCCGGTCTACCGCTCGCTCTATCCGGCATTGAAGGATGCTTATCAGGAGACCTTTAGGATCGTGACGGGGGGCTGAATGGAGATCGCCGTCCTGGGCAGCATCAACATGGACCTGGTCGTCCGGGTCGAGCGGTTCCCAGAACCGGGAGAGACGATCGTCGGACGAAGCTTCGCACAGTTCCCGGGCGGGAAGGGTGCCAACCAGGCGGTGGGAGCGGCGCGCCTGGACGGAGACGTCGGCATGCTCGGGATGATCGGCGATGACATCTTCGGGGAACAACTGAAAGGCTCGCTCGAAAAGAACGGCGTCCGGATCGACGATCTGGTGAGTCAGCCAAGCTCCTCAGGGGTCGCCTCGATCCTGGTCGATGACGCGGGTGAGAACCTGATCACAATCATCGCGGGGGCCAACGGAAACGTCGATAATGAGTATGTCGAGACCGTCCTTCCGAAAATCGGTGATGCCAAGATCCTCCTGCTTCAACTGGAGATCCCGCTTGGGACAATCGACCATCTTCTGAGGCGTCTGTCGGCAGGGGCACCGCTCGTCATCCTCGATCCAGCACCGGTCCGGGATCTCAGCGATCTATACACAGAGCGGATCGACCTCATCACTCCGAACCGAACGGAGCTGGCCGGACTTGTGGGTATCGAATTGCAGCACCCCCGAGCCATCGAGCGGGCAGCGGTCTCGCTCAGCAAGCGAACCGGGATTGAGACAGTCATCTGCAAATGGGGGGCTGAGGGGGCTTACCTGAGCACCGCGGGACAGCTCGTTCATCTTCCGGGGTACCGGGTCAAGGCGATCGACACGACTGCGGCCGGGGACGCGTTCAACGCCGGTCTGGCCGTCGCTCTGAGTCGCGGACGGGATCTCGAAGCGGCGGTCGGTTATGCCAACGCCGTCGCCGCACTCTCAGTCACCGCCGAGGGAGCACAGCCCTCGATGCCAACCGGCGCACAGGTCGAGGCGTTTCTGGAGCAATCCGCCGAGTCGGAGTCGAAACATTGACGCCCTCCAAGATAGTCCTATAGAATAGGCATTGATCGGAGGTATCCACGTGACGATCGTTAAGAAAACGGAGAAGGTCAGTCTCAGGAAAACTTACGGTGAAGTTCTTTTAGAACTGGGCGAGCAGGACGAATCGATTGTAGTGCTCACCGCCGACCTGGCCGGATCCACTTATACGAAACTCTTCGGCGATCGCTATCCTGAACGATTCTTCAACATGGGCGTCGCCGAGCCCAACATGATGGGTGTCGCCGCCGGCCTGGCGTCCACCGGCAAACGTGTCTTCGTCAGCACGTTCGGAATCTTTGCCATCTGTAAAGCGCTGGAGCCGATCCGTCAACACATCGCCTACCCCAGTCTGCCCGTCCGCATCGTCGTCACCCACACTGGCATCACCGTCGGCAAGGACGGGGCTTCCCACCAGACGGTCGAAGATATCTCCAACATGCGGGCGCTGCCGAATATGACCGTCGTCGTGCCCGCCGATGCCGTCGAGACCGCCCAGGTGATCCGGACCATCGCTCAATACGACCAGGGACCGGTCTACGTTCGCCTCAGCCGCGAGGCGTTCCCGATGGTTCTCGATCAGGGTTATGAGTTCCAGTTAGGCCAAGCCCAGGTGCTCAAGCAGGGCTCAGACGTCACCCTGTTCGCCATCGGCCTGATGGTCGCCCAGTCGCTCGCCGCCGCCCAACAACTGGTGGAAGCAGGGATCTCGGCCGCAGTGGTGAATGTCTCGACGGTCAAGCCGATCGACGTCGACACGGTCGTCGCCTCGGTGGCGAAGACCGGAGCCGCGGTGGTCGCCGAGGAGCACTCGATCATCGGCGGGCTGAGGAGTGCGATCGCCGAGACGCTGAGCCAGCACCACCCGGTCCCCGTGGAGCCGGTCGGTATCCCGGATGTCTTCGGCCAGTCGGGGGATGCCTGGGATCTGGTCGAGCATTACGGACTGACACCGGAGGGGATCGCCGAAGCCGTCCGGAAAGTCTTGAAGCGCAAGGAGGGGTAAGTGGAACAGCGCTTGGATGTCGAAGCGTTGCAACAGAAAGCCCAATGGTTGCGTCGAACCATCGTCAAGATGGTCACCAAAGCGAATTCGGGGCATCCCGGTGGCGCGATGGGCCACGCCGATGTGTTGGTGACGCTGCACTATCGGTTCTTGAGGGATCGTCCCAATGATCCGTGGTGGCCGGATCGGGATCGATTTCTGCTGAGTAATGGTCATACCTGCCCCGGACTTTATACGATCCTGGCCGACAAGGGCTACTTTCCTGAGGAAGAGCTGTGGAGCTTCCGCCGCCTGGGTGCGATGCTTCAGGGCCATCCGAGCACCGCGTGGCGGATACCGGGGATCGAGATCTCCGGGGGATCACTGGGGCACGGGCTGTCGATCGCCGTGGGGATGGCGTTAGCGGGCAAACTCGACGACAAGGACTACCGCGTCTACTGTATGATCAGCGACGGGGAAAGTCAGGCCGGTCAACCGTGGGAGGCGGGGACCGCCGCCAGCCACTATCGATTAGATAACCTGTGTGCCATCCTCGACCACAACGGAGCCCAGATCGACGGAAGGAACGAGCAGATCATGGAGGTCGAGCCGCTGGTAGAGAAGTGGCAGGCATTCGGCTGGCAGGCGATCGGGATCGATGGCCACGATTACGAGCAGATCATCGGGGCCTTCGAAAAATTCTTAGAGACAGATAGCCAGCCGACGATGATCGTGGCGAACAACATCATCGGCAAGGGGGTGTCGTTCATGGAGGATGACTACCACTGGCATCATGGCGCGTTGAGCCCGGAGCAGCTTGAACAGGCGCTCAACGAGCTTTCATAACATAAAAAATAAGGAGGCGAAGATGGTTTCCAACAAAAATTTAAAGCTCCTATCTGCAACGATCCTTGCTTTACTGTGGGTATCGGGGACCTTATATGCCGGGACGACCGCTGATGTCAAGGTCATCGGGATCAGCGAGTACCACTCGGCGATCGAGGCGAACCGCGGAGTTGGCGGGGTCGCCAAGCTGGCCACCGCCCTTAACATACTGAGCGAGCCCGGTGTCCCCACCTTCAAATTTTCGAGCGGGGACAACGTGGTCGGGACGATCTTCTACACCATCTTCGATGGCCAAGCGGAGACGATGTTCCTCAATTTGCTCGGCTTTGATGCCTCCTCCCTCGGAAACCACGAGTTTGACAAAGGACCCGAATTCTTGGCCGAGATCCTCGATCTAGCGAACTTCCCGTACCTGGCAGCGAACGTTGAGGTGACGGAGGGCCACGTCCTCCAGGGCAAGTTCAAACCCTGGACGATCGTCGAGAAAGGTCCGGTGCGGGCTGGAGTGATTGGCTTGGTTATCGAGGAGACGCCGGTGATCTCCAATCCGGGTCCAGGTATTCGCTTCACCGATTCGGTGGTGGCGACGCGGCGTGCGGTCGAAGAGCTCACCCATCTCGGGATCGACTTCATCGTGCTCGTCTCCCACTCGGGTGAGACGGTGGATCAAGCCGTGGTTGAGGCGGTCCCAGGGATCGACGTCGTGCTCTCCGGGCATACGGGAACAGTCATCAGAGAGCCGATCGTCGTCATGCATGATGGGGCACCGACGCTGATCTTTCAGGCAGGCAGCCGTCTAGGGTATGTCGGTTCTTTAGATGTCAGGCTCGAGGACGGGGTCATTACCAGCTGGTCCTACATGCTGCTCCCTCTCGAAGAGAACATCCAACCGGATCCGGCGATCTCAAGTCTGATTACGGTGTTGGGCGGTGTCATCAGCGCTCAGGTCGATCAACCGATCGGAAGGTCCGCAGTGCTCCTCGAGGGGGTCAGAGAAACCCGGGTGAGCCGAGAGCGGGAGACCAACATGGGCGACCTGATCACCGATACGATGCTGTGGGCGAACCCTCAAGCGGAGATCGCCATCCAGAACGGCGGGGGCATCCGGGCCGATATTCCTGCCGGGCAGGTCACCAGCCGGCAGATCCTGGAGGTTTTGCCGTTCGGGAACACGATGGTCATTTTAGAGCTGACGGGCATGCAGATCCTGGAAGCTTTGGAGAACGGTGTCAGCCAATATGAGAATAACGCGGGGAGGTTCGCTCAGGTGGCCGGTCTCTCTTACACCTTCGATCCGAGCCAGCCGGTAGGCTCGCGGATTGTCGACGTGAAGTTTGCTGGGGCACCCCTGGATCTGGAGCGGGTCTATGCCGTCGTAACCAACAACTTCATGGCCGATGGCGGGGACGGCTACACCGTCTTCCAGGAAGCCCAATCCCGATTTGATACCCAAGTCGGCCTAGCGGAGGCTGTCATCGACTTCATCCAAGAGCACACCCCGGTCAATCCCGGACTCGAAGGTCGGATCACTAGAGTGGGAGGATAAGGATCAGGGGGAGGGCCTTTGACCCCTCCCCTTCCCCAACCTCATGCCATGAGTGACGAAGAGCTGCTCAACGAGGCAATTGAGGCGCGCAAGGTGGCCTACGCCCCCTATTCCAAGTTTTCCGTCGGTGCTGCGCTCCTGACCGCCGACGGCAAGGTCTATCGCGGCGTCAACGTTGAGAACGCCGTCAACGATCTGTCACTCTGTGCCGAACGGGTCGCTTTAGTGAAGGCGATCTCCGAAGGGGAACGCCAATTCACCAAGATCGCGGTCGTCTGCGACTCGGATCGCTGTCGCCCGTGTGGCTCCTGTCGGCAGGTGCTGTTTGAGTTCGCACCGGAGATCGAGGTGATTATGGGAAACCCCGACGGTTCCTACGAAAAACTGCCGCTTCGGGAGCTTTTGCCCAAACCATTCGAGCTGAAATAGACTCTGCCATGAACTACCCCGTTCCTATCCCACACCCCAATCTTACCACCCTGATTAACCTCGACGTGCATACGTTAGGAGAACATATCTAACATCCATCCGTCAAGAGACATCGATTGTACTTACCGTTCGCCGCCCCCCAGCCGGACTGCCTTACTTAACCCCTACCCTGTTTTTCTCCTTCTTAAGAACCTGGAGAACCCGGGTAGCGTTGTCCCGTACGCGCTCGTCCTCATCCTCCAGTGCTTCGATCAGGGCAGGGACTGCATCAGGACCAATCTTCCTCAGCGCCCAGGCGGAAAACTGACGCACACTCCAGTCCTCATCCCGCAACGCCTCGACCAGGGCGGGCACCGCATCCCGAGCGTCAGGGCCAATCTTCCCCAGCGCCTCGGCGGCTTCCTGGCGCACATCCACATCCTTGTCTTGAAGCACTTTGATCAAGGTGGGGACTGCAGCAGGGCCGATCTTAACAAGTTTCCGGACAGCTAGCTTAGATTTCCCCCTTCGCTTCCGGACAAATAGCCAAACGAACCCTATCAAGATCCCAATTAGCAATTCCACCTGAACCTCACTTCCTTTCTTCCGCTTTCATTGTCAATTCCGTACATCATTTCAGTAGGAAGTATAGTCTGCGAAGGTTGCAAAATTGTTGACGCGATTGTTGACGGCGGAGGCTCCATGAGACGGGGATTCCTGAAATACAGGGCTATATCCCGGTTCATCCCTATAATAAACCCTGACGCTCAGATGACCACAACTCCATCACCAGACCTGCCGACACCCCCATTACCACCGCGAATCGGCGGTCCTGTGGGATATCCATAGGCGTTGAAGCCTAACAGAAAGCCTGTTAGAACACACTCCATCTCTCATGAGTAGGGCACTCTCGAACAGCAAGTCAGGTTTAAAAAGACGGCAGGGCAATGCCCCTTTGACACTACCGCATCTCCATGTTATAATGTTGATGCAGGTATGCGCGGGAATTACCTCAGGTCGTCCGTGAGGATGGCAGCCCCCAGCGGGTGGGATCCTGAGGCCCGGGACCTGCGTTTTCATT
>JBHIAT010000093.1:0-13897 GCA_046758705.1 Bipolaricaulia bacterium | reverse complement strand
ACATCAACGGAGAGCGAATGACCTGATCAACTTTGAGTAAGTTGAAAGGAACAGGTCGTAATGCTCAAATGGCTCAGTCGGTACCGCCTGGCCCTCCAGCTCCCGATGGCCGGAGCACCCGGGGGCAAGCCGAAATATCCGGGGACGCTGTTCATCTTGGCCGTCATCGCCCTCCTGGCGCTTGCCCCGAAATTCACTTCGCTCAACTTGGTGACGATCCTGACGCTCGCCAACTTCATGGCCGTGTTCGCGATGAGCTGGGATATCCTCTCCGGCTACACTGGCCAGATCAGCTTCGGCCATGCGTTCTTCATCGGAGCGGCCGGCTACACCAGTGCCCTGCTCAACTTTCACCTCGGCCTGCCCTTGTGGTTAACCATCCCGCTGGGGGCCGCCGCGGCGGTCCTGGCCGGCCTGCTGGTCGCCGCACCGGCGCTTCGGCTGCGTGGACCGTACCTTGCCCTGGTGACCCTGATCCTGCCGATCGTAGCGCGGCGACTGATCCTGATCTTCTCGTCGGTCACCGGCGGAGAGTTCGGACTCGCCGGGATCGACACGATCTCCCTGAGTCTGGAGGGCGGCTACTACTGGTCTCTGGGTCTGATGATCACGATTGCTTGGGCGCTTCGCTGGCTCAGCCGTTCCAAGATCGGTAAGATTTTCACCGCGATCCGGGAGAATGAGGAGGTCGTCGAAGCGGCCGGGATCAACACCGCTAAGTACAAGACCCTGTCGTTCGTCATCAGCTCACTGGTCGCCGGCCTGGGCGGGAGCTTTTTTGTGCACTATCTGATGATCGTCTCCCCCAACAGCGTGCTGTCACTGTCTCTATCGATCCAAGTGATCATCGCCACCGTCCTCGGTGGGGTCGGGACGATCACCGGACCGATCGTCGGCGGCTACATCCTGGTCGTCGCTCAGGAGCATCTGCGTTCCTTCGAGCAGATCAGCGATTGGCGCATCTTCATCTTCGTCTCTATCCTGTTGGTGCTGATGTTGACCGCCCGCCGAGGGCTCGGACCGGAGATTCGTTCGTTCATCAAAAAGCGGGGCGGCCGGTTGGCCGCATGGGTGCGGTGATCGCGTTGCAAAGAGAGGAAATTCTCGAACTGGATGGACTGACCAAGCGATTCGGTGGACTGACTGCCGTGAACCAACTGAGCTTCTCGGTGCTCCACGGCGAGATTTTGGGGTTGATCGGCCCGAACGGTGCCGGGAAGACGACCGTCTTCGACCTGATCACCGGTTTCTTGAGGCCCGAGACCGGAGCGGTGCGGTTCGACAGCGAAGATATCACCGGCTGGTCGACGCACCGCGTGGTCCAGGCCGGGATCGCTCGGACGTTCCAACAGCCGAAGCCGCTGCGCACCAAGGCTGTCTTTCACAACCTGGAGTTGCCGTTGATCCCCGATCCTGTGTTCACCGTGAGTCGGCCGATTGAGATGGCATCCCAGGCTCGCTACATTGCCGACCGGGTCGGGTTATTGACCCGGCTGTTGTCCCCGCCCGGCGTCCTGCCCCAGGCTGACCTGCGACGGCTGGAGATCGGCCGCGCGCTCGCCGCCGAACCCCGATTGCTGCTCCTCGACGAGCCGTTCGCCGGTCTGAGCCAGCCCGAGGTGCGGAAGATCTCGAAGCTGATCGCCGCGCTCCGCGATGAGGGGGTGACGATCGTGCTCATCGATCACAACATGCGTGGGGTGATGCGATTGGTCGATCGGGTGGTCGTCATGCACTTCGGCGAGAAGATCGCCGCAGGACCTCCTAAAGAGATCGCCGAGGATGAGGAGGTCCTGCGGATTTACTTAGGAAGTGAAAGCTCGTGAGCACAACGGATCGGCCGCTATTCGAGACGAACGGCGTCTGCATCAGTTACGGGAAAGCCCGAGCGCTCCACGAAGTGAGCCTGCGGGTCAACCCTGGAGAGATCGTCGCCGTCATCGGTCCGAACGGTGCCGGGAAAACGACACTGTTTTCCGCGATCTCAGGCCTCGTCGACTACGAGGGGACGATACGCTTCAAGGGCGACTCGCTGCCGGTCGAGGAGCCAGTCGAAACCGTTCGACGTGGGATCATCCACTGTCCCGAAGGACGACATCTCTTTCCTTACCTGAGTGTCCGCGACAACTTGACGTTGGGGGCGTACCGCCGCGCCGATCGTGACGGAATCGGGACCGACTTAGACAGGATCTATCGCCTGTTTCCCCAACTTCAGGAACGCCGCAACCAGACGGCACGCACGTTAAGCGGCGGAGAGCAGCAGATGCTGGCAATTGGCCGGGCGCTCATGGGTCATCCCGAGTTGCTACTGCTCGACGAGCCGACGCTGGGGTTGGCACCGATCGTTCGTAATGATATCGGCAAGGCGATCCAGGAGATCCAGGATTCCGGGGTGACCGTGCTGCTCGCCGAGCAGAACCTGGTCTTCTCGTTCGAGCTAGCCGATCGCATCTACCTGCTTGAGGTGGGCCGGATCGTCTGCGAAAGTCGTCCTGAGGAGCTCAAGAAAGCCCCCCGCGTCCGCGAGGCCTACCTGGGGTTGTAGGTGGAATCCTCTGTAGAACTGCTGAAAGACAGATACCAAGTCTTTTCATGAGCTTCACCTGAAAACCGCCCTTGACAAAATAACAATTTTGTTGTATAACAATATTGTTACTAACACTCTTGTTGTTGAAAGGTGGCTCAAGTACCACGCGCGGTAAGGAGTAATCATGAAACAAGACCTGTTCAAATACCGACCCTCGCTGTATACACCTGAAGCGCTGAAAAAATCACTCGTGGGACGGGAAGCCCTGGTCAAACGACTGCTCAAAGCCATAGATGAGGGACGTCAGCGCAAGGGTCTGCAAAACTTTCTCCTTATCGGGCCGCGTGGCATTGGGAAGACCCATCTGCTTTTGCTGTTGCACCACAGCGTGCAGGGTACGTTGCACTGGCAAGGTGTCCCTGACGATCTGCACGATGATTGGGTGTCTCTGCTCTTCCCGGAAGAGACATATCGCATTACGTCACTGGCTGACCTGCTATTAGAAGCGCTGAACTTAATCAAAGATGAATCTCCAGATGCCGAGCTTTTGGCATTGATCGAACGCTGCAACCGCGTCTCGATTCCCAACGAGCCGGAGCGCGAGTTGTTAATAGACTACCTGGTTCAGCGGAAAAAACGCGATGGCAAGAGGTTTTTGTTCCTGATCGATAACTTGCAAAACATTCTGCCACGTTTCACCGAAGAGAATCAAGGTCGATTGCGAGATCTGCTGATGCGTGGGGATCTGTTCATGTTCATTGGCACCGCGCCGACCCTGTTTAAGGAGGTTCAGGACTATGAAAAACCATTTTACAACTTCTTCGAGATTGTCTGGATTCCAGAGATCAAGTCCGATGAGATCAAAACGCTGATTAAAACCCGGTTGAAAATGGACAGACGAACTGAGCTGCTAGAGAAGTTTGATGAGCTTCAACCACGCCTGGATGCTGTGATCCATCTCACGGGGGGAAATCCCCGTCTGATCTTAAGCGTGTATCAGATCTTTGTCGAGTCTAAAATTATAGAAGTGGAGCGGACGTTTCTCTCGTTGCTGGATGAGCTTACGCCGTACTTTCAAGACCGAATGAGCGAATTAGCTCCTCAGCAACAGCAGATCCTGGATGCCATCGCTTCGATGGATGGATCGTCCACACCCACCGAACTTGCCGAGGCTGCACGATTAAAGGTAAACGTGGTGACCACTCAACTCCGGCGCTTGGAGAAGGACGGCTATGTCAGGTCACTGAAGGAGCGGGGCAAGAAGGAGACGCTCTACGATATCACCGAACGGCTGTTGCGCCTGTGGCGACAGATGAGTGTGGAGGCGGGAAGACGACGATTGAGGGTCATCATAAAATTCCTTGAAGCGTGGTTTACCCAAAAGGAGCCACAGGCATATGCCAGTAAATTAGCACCCCTAATGCTTAGCAAGGGGTTAGAATATCTCTCCGATATTCTGGCAGATAAGGTTGATGATACTCAAGAGATCTTGGTTCAGTATCCCAAAGAATTACTCAAGATTGGACAGCCAGAGTTTCTAAAACAGGTTTTGGATCAAATTGAAGCGACCGGCTCAGCAGACCTTATCGAATTCATTAAGCCCTATCGCGCTGCGTTGCGCTACTATCACACGAAAGACAAGGCCATCTTGAACCGCCTGTTCCCAGAAATCCGTGAGATCGTTGAAGAGATGGTTAAGGAATTGGAAGACAGTGAGGATATGCAATGATTATGCGAAAATGTCTCATATCTCCGGCTGGGCGAATCCCCCTATTTCTTTGTGTTTCATTCGTCTCTCAAGAGCATTCCTGGAGCAAGGACGGGATAAAGTCGTTTAAAATCTGGATCACTTGATGAAATTCTTCTGGTTTACCGTCGAATCGTTTGACATTTCCAGATCGATTTATTAGCATAAACGCGGATTGAATGAGTCCAGTTTTTAACTTCGTGAGGCGAAGGTGCATAGGATGGCAACTGAGATATCAGACCACATCCAGAGGGAAGATCGAGAAGAAAATGTTGGCGATATGGCGTCCAATCATGGCCTGGAATCAAATTTTCTATCCTCTGCCTTTCGCTCCGGTCATCCTGACTTCTTGGACTTGCCTTGGAAATACCCACTGACAGAATGGTCAGAACACTGTTCACGGCTGATGCAATTGCCGCACGGCGTTTCGCGCCACCCGGTGGTTTTTGTCAACTACGGCGGCCGGCTCTATGCCATCAAAGAGTTGCCACCTGGCCTTGCCGAAAAAGAATACGATCGTCTGCGTCAAATGGAAGAACTGCGCCTGCCGGTCGTGACGCCGGTCGGTCATATCCGTACCCGGTCGACTGACGGAGAAGCCAGTGTGTTGATCACCCGCTACCTGCATCGCTCCCTACCCTATCACTCGCTCTTCATACAACACAGTCTGGCACGCTATCGCGAGCACCTGTTAGACGCCATGGCCAGCCTGCTGGTTCAATTGCATTTGGCCGAGGTCTACTGGGGTGATTGTTCTCTCTTCAACACCCTCTTCCGTCGCGATGCCGGGGCGCTGCAGGCCTATCTGGTCGACGCCGAAACCTCAGAAATATATCCGCACCTCTCCCTCAACTTGCGACAAAACGACCTGGACATTATGGAAGAAAATGTCACCGGCGCCCTGGCTGATCTGGCTGCCATGGACATCCTTCCTTCCGATTATCCTATATTTGAAATCGGCGCTTATATCCGCCAGCGCTACGAGGCACTGTGGCATGAAATCATCCGTGAAGAGATCCTGGCACCAGGTGAACGCTACCGCATTCAAGAGCGCATTCGCGCCCTAAACGCCCTCGGCTTTTCGGTGGACGAAGTGGAACTGCGAGCTACCGAAAGCGGCGATCAACTCCACCTGCGCGCCTTTGTTACCGACCGTAACTTCCACCGTGATCTGCTCCACACACTGACCGGTTTGGAGACCGAAGAAATGCAGGCCCGACACATGGTCAATGAAATCCAGGGAATCAAAGCCACCCTCTCCGAAGCTCATAACCGCAGCACCCCTCTCAGCGTGGCCGCCTACTACTGGCTAAACGAGATTTATCCACCTACCCTGGAACACTTGAACCCCCTGATGGATGATGACACCGATCCCGCTGAACTTTACTGCCAGGTTCTAGAGCATAAATGGTATCTCTCAGAGCGGGCGCGCCGCGATGTCGGTCACCAAGCTGCCGTAGAAGATTTTCTAAGACACTTTGCCATTGTTACGAGCCATCAGGGCTCATGATCTCCGTTAGCGTTTGACCTCGTCTCGGTACGCCTCGACATCCCTCTCGACTTCCGATTCATCCCAGCCGAGCCGCGCGCCGATCCTCGCCGAGACCTCTGCCACACAATCGAGCCCTCCCTCCGGCCTCAGCCCGATCCCGGTGCGTCGCAGTAGGAAATCGGCGGCGGAGCAGACCATCTCATGTTCCACCCCGTAGTCGAGCTGAGCCCAGATCTCCGGTCCGGTCTCCGTGATTCCCTCCCCCAGCTCGGGAGTCGCCTCGACCCGCTTCAGTATCGCCTCGTATTGAGAGCCGTAGGTCCGGACCAGCGACGCGATCTGCTCCCGCTCCAGGCCCAATCCGCTGTATTCGGAGACGGCCGTCTCGATGGCGGCCTCCAGATCATCGATCTCTCCACCGTAGAGCCGTCTCCGATCGGTGAGACAGGGTCTGTCGTGATTGAGCTTTCGGCCGATCAGGTCGACCGCATCCTCGGCGACCTTGCGATAGTTGGTGATCTTGCCGCCGAGGATCGAGATCAGTCCGTCGAGTCCGTCGGCCCGGTGGTCGATAATCTTATGTTTCCTGGAGACTTGGGAAGCGGAGACCCCTTCCTGGTGGACGAGCGGACGAACCCCGGCCATCGTGTAGTAGATGTTTAAATCGACCTTGGGGAACAGCCGCCGGGTCTCGTTGGCGAGGTAGTCGACATCCTCCTGGGTGGCGGTCACTGTGCCCGGGTCCCCGTCGAAGTCGGTGTCGGTCGTGCCGACCAGTGAAAGACCGCGCCACGGGATAGCAAAGAACAGCCGGTCGTCCTGTTGAGCCAGCATCACGATCGCGTGTCGGGTGAACTGGGGCACCAGGATGTGGATCCCCTTGGTCGGTCTCAGCCTCGGGAGGGAATCGGGGTCGGCAATCTGATGGAGTCGGTCGGCCCAGGGACCGGCTGCATTGACGATGACCCGGGCACGCAGCTCGTATAGCTCATCGGTGAACCGGTCCCGGACGCGGGCACCGACGATCTTCTCATCGGCATCGACCTTCAGGAAGTCGACGACCTCGGCGTGGTTGGCGATCAACGCCCCGTGATCGGCGGCACAGAGTGCGTTCTCCACACAGAGCCGTTCCGAGTATTCGACCTGGGCATCGTAGTAGAGCATCCCCCCTTTGAGCCCCTCCTGTTTCAACTCAGGCTCCAGCTCTAAAACCTGGCCCCGAGACAGCTTGCGATGACGCTTCAACGACTTACCCCAGGAGAGCAGGTCGTAGAGGATCATCCCGATCCGCACCGTCAACAGAGCGTGAGGATCCCCCCGATAGACCGGCACCAGGAACAGGAGCGGCCGCACCAGGTGAGGGGCGATCCGGAGCAAAATCTCCCGCTCCTTGAGCGATTCGCGGACCAGACCGAACTCGTAGAGCTCCAAATAGCGGAGGCCGCCGTGGATGATCCGGGTCGCCCGGGAGGTGGTCCCATATCCGAAGTCCTCCTGCTCAACCAGAGCGACCTTCAACCCGCGGAGCGCCGCATCCCGAGCGATCCCGGTTCCGTTGATGCCACCGCCGATGACCAGTACATCAAACTGTTCATCGGCCATCGCTTTCAGATCACGTCTCATTGTGGATGCCGGTTTCTAACTTTTAAATTTCCCACTGTTTTGCCCGTTTGACGGCCCGTTGCCATCCGACGTAGAACCGTTCGCGATCCGTCTCATCCATGCTCGGCTCGAATACTCTATCGACTTTCCAGTTTCGTTGGAGTTCGTCCAGGTCCTTCCAATAGCCGACGGCAAGCCCGGCGGCGTACGCGGCACCGAGGGCGGTCGTCTCACCGACAACCGGTCGGATGACCGGTCGGTTCAGGATATCGCTCTGGAACTGACAGAGAAAGTTGTTCTTCACCACGCCGCCATCCACCTTCAAGCGCTCCAGGCGGAGCCCTGAGTCGGCCTCCATCGCCTCGACGACATCCCGGGTCTGATAGGCGATCGCCTCAAGAGTCGCCCGCACGATATGCTCACGCCGCGTTCCCTGGGTCAGGCCGATGAGCAACCCGCGGGCAAACGGGTCCCAGTGTGGCGCACCTAGGCCGACCAGTGCCGGGACGAAGTAGACCCCGTCGCTGCTCTCGACGGCACGGGCCAGGGTCTCGGTCTCAGCCGCTTCACGGATCAGACCCAGTCCGTCGCGCAGCCACTGGACTGCGGCTCCGGTGATGAAGATGGAGCCCTCCAGCGCGTAGCGGACCGCGTCTCCTTCCCCCTCTCCGCTCCGTCCGTATCCGTAGGCGATGGTGGTGAGCAGTCCGTGTTCACTGACAACCGGTTCCTCCCCCGTGTTGAGGAGTAAAAACGAGCCGGTCCCGTAGGTATTCTTCACCTCGCCAGCGATGAACCCCGCTTGGCCGAAGAGCGCCGCCTGCTGATCGCCAAGATCCCCACAGACCGGGATTCTGGCCCCGATGACCTGTTCGTCGGTGTATCCATAGATCTGCGCATCCACGCTCGGGCGCACCTCAGGCAGCATGGTTCGGGGGATGGAGAACAGCTCGAGCAGTTCCTCGTCCCAGATGAGCCGCTCCACATCGAAGAGCATCGTCCGCGACGCATTAGTATAGTCGGTTACATGGGCTCCGGTGAGCTTCCAGATCAGCCAGCTGTCGATCGTGCCGAACCGGGCCTCACCGCGCTCCACCCGCCCTCTCAAGCCGGGGACCTGCTCGAGACACCATTCGAGCTTGGTGGCCGAGAAGTAGGGGTCGATCGGGAGACCGGTCCGCTCACGAAGAACAGCTTCATACCCTTGACGTTGGAGCGTCCGGCAGCGTTCGGCCGTCCGGCGATCCTGCCAGACGATCGCGTTGTGAAGCGGCGCACCGGTCGCTGCGTCCCAGACGACCGTCGTCTCCCGTTGGTTGGCGATCCCAATTGCCTCAAGCTGGGACGGTTCGATGGCTCCCGATTCGAGGGCCGCCTCGATCACCTCCAGGGTCCATCGCCAGATCTCCTCGGGGTCGTGCTCTACCCAGCCAGGCCTGGGGTAGAGCTGGCGGTGCTCACGATAGGCAGAGGCAACCGGGGTGCCGGATCGATCGAAGATCATGAAGCGGGTTCCGGTCGTCCCTTGGTCGATGGCGGCGATATATCGTTCCATATCCGATCCCTATGATTGATTATTGATTTTTTTAATTCTTATGATATAATAGAATCCCTTAAGGAGGGAAATACCTGTTTAGCGTTTCCAGAGTCATGACTCCGGCAGTGCCCCAACTGCTGGAGATTTTAAACGACCTGAAGCACGCTCAGGTCCAGCTCAAGGAGGTCCCGCCCAAGATCCCTCCACGGTGGGTGTCGACGCCTCCTGACAGATGGACGCTAAACATATTCAGAGAGGGGGGTTGATGGTGGATAGCGGTAATGGTGTAGTATTTCAAAGTCTAGATAAGAGGGCCAGGAATAGACGGATTAGTTTAGCCTTCCTCCTGGCTGCGGTTGTCGTGTTTGCGGCAGGGGCCTCCATCTCAACTACGATAAAGAGGGAGGATCCTTGGCTCTGGATATCGTTGTTTTCTGCAATCGGAGTGATTTTTCTAGCCTCCGGAGTCCTATATAGGCGGATTGCGGACCGAAACTGTCCCCATCGCGTTGCGTTGATGAAGATGGACGGAGAGCCAGATGTGAGTGGTTGCCTGGTGGTGATGGATGAACCTCAGCGCTTAACACCTCAACTGAACAGCTCCGGGATTACTTGGGTTCCTAACCAATGGGAATCAGTAAAACTGGTGGAGCTGGCTGGGGGAACAAAAAGAGGGGTCACCGTGGTTGAGTTGCCGCAGACTCCCCAGCAATATCGACTGGAGATACTTCACAAATCGCGAAAGCTGGAGATAGAACTTCAGTTAGTACGAAGGAAGACCTTCGGTGCCGCAGACCTACGGCGGTGGATAGAGTCACTTCAGGCCGATGAGTCAAACTTTCTCTTTGAGTGGATGGGGAGAAATAGGGCGTCTCTCCAGTTCGACCTCGAACCAGAAGACGAGCTAAGAGAAGCGATCAAGAAGAATCTCGCTCAATTTGGTCTGACTGCCACGAGTGTCGATGAAAGCTCGCTAGATAAAGGGAAAGAGATACTCTTAGCCGTATTGGAAGAATACGAAACTGACAGGGATGCTGCCGCCTACTACGGGCCCTACAGCTACAAGGTCCGCACCAAACTTCATATAGATTGTGGGAGCGCCAGCAGTACTCGCTTGGCCCCGGCGGATACACAACCGGCAAAGGGCGGGGTGGGACTCCTTGAAGATGGGAGAGAGGTTTAGTGAGATCGCACTGCTAACCGAACCACCACCGCCAGATATGGTGGAGAAGTAGTGCCAAAGCGGCGCTGGTCATCGGCGTCCCGACCCAGGCAAATAGGATGTTGCGCACCGTACGCCGATCGATTGTCCTGACGCCTTTGACCAACCCGATGCCTAACACCGCTCCCACGATCGCCTGCGACGCGGAGACCGGAATGCCGATGATCGCATAGATGTACAACGTGAGCGACTCGCCCATGATGGCGATGAGCGCCGAGAACGGTTCTAAAGGCACCAGGTCTCGACCGACCGTATCCATCACCCTTCGGCTGTAGGTGAGCACCCCAAGCGCGATGCTCACCGAGCCCAGCAACACACCCTCGTGGGGGGTGAGCAAGTCGGCCCCGACGTAGACACCGGTGACGTTGGCAACGTTGTTAGCACCCAGGGAAAAGGCTCCGTAGGCCCCGACCACGATGAATCCGATCCGGATGATCCGGTCGTAGGTCTGCAAGCTCGTCAACCACTCCTCCACCAGCGCAGCTGCCAGTCGGTAGAAGAGATACGCGGCGATCGCCCCTCCCACCGGAGTCAGGATCCAGGCGAGCACCACTCTGGCCAGGACCCCCCAATTGACGTTTCCCTGAATGAGCCCGATCCCGATGATTGAGCCCACCATCGCCTGAGTGGTGGAGACGGGCATCCCGAGATAGGTCATCCCAGTCACCGTCAGGGCAGCGGCCAGGGTAATGATCACTGCCTGGGTAGCGGTCTGGTCAGAGAGGGCCTTGTAGGTCTCGATCCCTGGAATGCCCTGAGCCAGGGCGCCGACGATCACGAAGGCCGAGGTGATGAGCGCTGCAGTCCAGAACCGCACCGCCCGCGTCCCGACGGCCGGACCGAAGATGTTGGCAGCGTCATTCGCTCCCAAAGACCATCCCATAAAGATTCCAGGCAGTAAATTGAACATATTGGTGCGATTTTCAAATCCGTATCAGGGACCCAAGATCGGCTCCAGCCGTTGCGGATAGTCAGTGAAGATCCCGGTGATCCCCGGCTCGTTGACCAGAGCTTTCATCATCTTGGGATCGTTGACCGTCCAGATGTTGACACT
Source organism: Bipolaricaulia bacterium (assembly GCA_046758705.1). Classification (GTDB taxonomy): domain Bacteria; phylum Bipolaricaulota; class Bipolaricaulia; order JBHIAT01; family JBHIAT01; genus JBHIAT01. The sequence goes on along the minus strand of JBHIAT010000093.1, from coordinate 2,716 downwards.
ATAACCTGCCTGGCACAGCTTTCTGGCAACCTCCGGATCGAAGGCTAACAGGCTCGGATGGTAGGCATCCGCTCCGATCGTCTCCAGATGGCCGAGTGGATCGAGTAACGGTTCAAGAACGAGCACCGCCCCGGTGAGTTTGGGATTCAATTCCTTGATCTCCCAGATCAGGAGGTGATCAAAGGAGGAGACGATCACATCCTCCTCCATATCCAGTTTCACGACCAGATCGACGAGTTTCCTCAGCAGTTCGGCGGAACGGCGCTCGGCCAGGGACGGCGTGGACGCGGAGACCTGTTTGATCTCGATGTTGGCCCGCCAGTTATGCGCCTGGGTAAACTGGAGCGCCTCCCACAGGGGCGGGATAGGTTCGCCGATATAGTTTCGTTGCTGCGACTTGGAAACGTGACCGGCGGTGATCTCACCGAACGGATCGGTTCGGACGAACCAGGAGCCGGCATCCAGCCGTCGGATCTGCTCCAACGTGAAGTCGGTGACCGACCAGGGCCAACCGTCCGGGAAGACCTCTTCGGCGTTGGTAGTCTGGGATAGTGTGTCATCGTGCATCAGGATCAGCTCCCCATCACGAGTCATCTGCACGTCGAACTCCCATAGGTCGGCCCCGAGTTTCAACGCTTTCCGGGCGGCGGCGAGTGTGTTCTCCGGCGCCAGGCTTCGCGCACCGCGATGGGCGATATTCAGGATCCGCTGGCTCATTGCTTTCACTCCATCTTATTCTCAATCCCATAGAGGCTCTGCCCCACCGGCAGGTCAGCCCCAGCCTCCCGGAGTTCCTCCTCAATAGCGAATAGGAGCGGCAGGATCGCCTCGGAGGTCGCGCCGGGACCCATGTGACCGACCCGAAAGATGCTTCCCCGCAGATCCTCGATACCACCGGAGATACTGATTCGGTGCCGCTCCTTCAGGAACTGGATGAGCCGTGCCGCTGAGATCCGCTCATCGACCCGCACGGCGGTGACCGTGGGCGCCGCATGACGGTCGTCCTCCACGAACGGCTTAAATCCCAGGTTGCGCATCCCCTGCCTCAGGAACGAGGTCGCCCACTTGTGTCGGTCGAAGCGCATCTCCAGTCCCTCGTCCAGGATCCGTTCCAGGCTTCGCTTGAGCGCCAGAGTGGTGTTTGTCGACACCGTGACCGGATGCGGATGCCAATCGACCCAGCGCTTCGAATACTCCTTCCAGGTTCGCAGGTTCAGATACCAGCCGGGGGTGTGGGTTGCCTCGATCAGCTCCCAGGCCTGCTCGCTGACGGCAACCGGGCTGAGACCGGGCGGCGCCTCCAGACATTTCTGTGTGGCACCGACGCAGATCCCGACGCCCCACCCATCCACATCCAACTCCACACCCCCCAGCGAAGAGACGGCATCGACGATCAACAGCGCCCCATACCGCTTGCAGAGCGCTCCAAGCTCTTGAATTGGGTTGAGCACGCCGGTGGAGGTCTCCACGTGAACGGCGATCACCGCGGCGATATCTCCCTCCTGTCTCAGGGCCTCCTCAACTGCCTCCACAGCGATCGGCTCATCGAGATCGAAGGTGGCGGCTTGCACTCGATGGGTATAGGCGTGGGTGATCGCCAGCAGCCGCTCCCCAAAGAAGCCGTTGATCAGGACGAGCGCCTTCTTCTCTCCGTCTCCGACGACACTGCCGATGGCGGCGTCCAGACCCGCGCTGCCGCTGCCAACGATCAAAACCACATCGCCCTCCGTCTGGAATACCCGCTTCAGCAAGTCCAACGTCTCGTTGTAGACTGCGGTCCACTCCGGTCCGTAGTGGACACCGACCGGAGCCCCCATCTCAGCCAAGACCTCGGGATCAACGTCGACCGGCCCGGGGATCATCAACCGGTATCTTTTTAGCGTCATGTCGTTCGCCTTTCGTTCCTATCCCTGAACCTCAGGGTTCAGCTCGAACGGAGCGGCAAACCGAGTCGGCCCGCCTTCCAGTCGATAGGGTGCCACACCCAGCTTGAGCCAGTCAAGCGCCGTGCGGTTCCCCCGCCCCCGCGGAGACAGCTCGCCGATATCTTTGTAGAGAGAGACATGAAGATGGGCAGTGTAGGGCAGCTTCCCGCTCAGCCCGGAGTGACCCAGGATCCCGATCGGGGTCCCCAACACCACCCGATCGCCCACCTCGACATCGACATCCTTGAGATGGGCGTATCGGATCGCAAACTCGTCGTTGATCTGGATGATCACCTGGTTGCCCCAACCGCAGACACCCACCTCACAGGGTGAAGCGTCGCGGGTGGCGTGGATCACCACACCTGAGGTGGCACTATGGATGGGCTTCCCCTCGTCATCGTTGGCTGCCCCCCAGTTCCAATCCTGTGTGTAATAGAGGTCCCCCCGATGGCTTCCCTCACCCGGCCCATTCCCATGCAGCGACGTCCAGCCCTCGACCTCTTCGAACGGCCAGCCGAGCTGAGACACGCCTTCCGGATCCAGGACGATCTCCTGGCCAACGACAGATAGTCCGAACCATCCCGTCAGGATCACCAGACAGGCAGTTGCAACCCCAAAGACCCTTCGTCCATCCCGTTTTGCTCTCATTTTGATCCTCCTTATCTAGAAATTCCACAAATCCTATCATAGCTCCTTCCATCCACCTGGGTCAATGAGAACTCGGAAAAATCTGTTTGAGTACATAAGTAAAACTTGACAAAAGATTTATTTTTGATATAATGAATTTATTG
>JBHIAT010000092.1:0-13942 GCA_046758705.1 Bipolaricaulia bacterium | reverse complement strand
GTTTTTGACCCGTTTTGGACGGGTTGGATTCTGATTGCACAATTGTTACGCTAGAGACGATACCTTGATGAAAATCAAAAAGGGGGAGGTGGTAGCGCAATGGCAGAGTTCGTTGAGGTGGCAAAGGCGGATGAAGTTGCGGTCGGTACGATGAAGGGCGTTGAGGTGAACGGAGCAGTTACAAAGTTGAAATCGATGGCGACAAGGTTTTAGTAGAGATTGGTTGAAGGAGATAGTCCATAGGTGTTGTCCGAAGAACTCCACACGTATGCTTCCAGGCCGTCCTCGGTCGCCTCAGATCGATGGTTAAGGCGGACGTCTTTGGCCTCACGAACGGACAAATCGGGCGATCATGTCAGGCACGCTGCTGGCAAGCGAAGCCCGCCGGAAAGTGTTTGCCGCAACCCTGAGCTGCTCCCATTCCTCGTCCGACAGGGCAATGTCGGCAGCGGCCGCGTTGGCTTCCAATTGCTCTACACTCTTGGCGCCGGGTATGGCGATGACATGGGGGGCGTGGATCAGCCATGCCAGCGCTACCTGGGCGGGTGTGGCGTTGTGGGACTTCGCCACTGAACGGAGCTCTTGCATGAAGGGCTCCAGACGCCGCAAGTTCTCAGGTGAGAACAGGGCATTGCTAGCCCGCACACCGCCGGGGGCATTTCCCGACCTGTATTTTCCTGTCAGTAAGCCTTGAGCTAAAGGACTATAGGCGATAATGACCTGCCCTCGATGGCGGGCATAGGGGAGAAGCTCGTCGAGAGGGTTGCGCGCCAGGAGATGGTACTCCACTTGGTTGGAGATCACCGCCGTGCCCAGGGCGTGTTCGGCCTGCTGCCAGCGTCTCAACTTAAAGTTGCTCACTCCCACCTGTCGGATGAGCCCTACATCCATCAGATCTCTCATGCCCGGCATGGTCCGAGACAGAGGAACGAAGAGATTAGGCCAATGGATTTGGTATAAGTCTATTCTGTGGGTGCTCAGGCGTCGGAGACTGCGCTGGGCGGCTTGTCTCACGCCCCTCCGGGTCAGGTGGTGGGGCGAGACCTTGGTGGCGATCAACGCCTGTTCGCGACGGTCCCTCAGGGCCTCGCCCAGGATCTCCTCCGATTGGCCTCCCCCATACATCTCCGCCGTGTCGAAGAAGTTGACACCTAGATCCAGGGCCCGGTGGATAATACGACGAGTCTCCTCGATGCCGAATTCACGCCCCCACCCCCAGCCCTTGGAACCGAACTGCCAGGTCCCCAGGCCGATGGCCGATGCCCGCTGATCTCCAAGTTGCACGTACTTCATCGAGTTTCCTCCCAAGCTATGACCAGTTCAAAGATTTTTCACGAGGTGAGAGCGGTGGTTACCTGCTCCAACCGCCCGGCAACACGGCAACGCCTATAAAGATGAGGACCAGTGAGGTCACGAAGGCGAATAACGTGTTGCGATGGCGGACTTTGTCTGGGGCACTCTTCCAGCGTGCTGGCAGGTGAGCCGCGACCACCGCCAGGATGGCGACGCCCACGATCGCCCATCGGACGATCGAATGAAGTGTTAACAGTATTTCCATTTTATCAATCTTCAATTAACTTGCCCGTTATTGAAAAACTCACCTGAATCTCGTCATCCACCCGGACAGGGAGGAGAGGAGGCCGGGGACGGTCGATCCCATAATCGCTTAACAACAGAGAGGTCTCCCCCGAGATGTGCAGCCGATCTCCGCTCAGCTCCCATTCCACCTCCATGGTGATCTCCTGCTGTACGCCATGGAGTTCTATCACTCCGACCACCCTCGATCTGTACAGGGCATCGGTTCTGATCTCAACCGGCCGTTCACCGAGGTGCTCCAGATTCCCCGGTTTCATAGAAAAGCGGATCTGAGGATACGTTTCCGCTTCCAACGCCCGACGCATATCTCGATCTCTCAGTCCGAGGCCGGTGTTCAGGCTGACCGCCTCGATGACGATCTCGGCGAACGCGTCCGCCTCCAGGTTGGGAGGGTGCCCGCCGATCGTTCCCTCAAACCGTTCTGCTCGGCCGGAGAAGTTCGGGGCGATCGGGACGGTCCCGGCAAAGCGGATCTCGCTCTCCTCGGGGATCAACTCGAAAGTTAACCGTTGGACGAGATCCACTATGGCCCTGTCCCCATTTTCTCCATTCTCAGCTTCAGTGCCCTCTTCTTGAGCCACATCCACCATAGGGAAAGCAACCATGAGCGTGAGGATCACCGCCACCATCGCGAATCGTATCCTGTGTCGTTGGGAACTCATCTTCCAAACACCTCTATTCATACCTCAACGCCTCGACTGGATCAAGTCGTGCGGCGGTCAGAGCGGGATAGATGCCGAAGAACAGCCCGACCGCCATCGAGAAACCGATCGCTAACGCCACCGATTCCCAGGAGAAGATCGGCGGGAAACCGACGAATCGGGAGGCAAGTTTCGACAGGCCCCAGCCAGCGAGCAGTCCGAACAGACCGCCGGTGGCGCTGAGTCCGGCCGACTCGGCGAGAAACTGAACCAAGATGTTCCTTCGCTTCGCGCCCAGTGCCTTTCGAATGCCGATCTCCCGGGTCCGTTCCGTCACAGAAACGAGCATGATGTTCATGATGCCGATCCCTCCGACCAGTAGTGAGATCCCGGCGATTCCGCCGAGGGCGAGAGCGAGGGTTTCGGTCACCCCGCTGATTGTCTCAAGGATCACTTGTTGACTCGTGACTCGAAAGTCATCCAGGTTTCCGAGTCGGTTGTAAAGCAGAAATTCGAGCTGATCCACCGCCTCGGCAGACAGCTCCGGGCTGACCGCTTGGGCGTTGTAGGAATTGACAAATTCCTGTCCCGTCATGCGGGTCATCATCGTCGAGATCGGAATGTAGACCTGATCGTCAAAGCGAGTGAAGAACACCTGCCCCTTCTCCTCCATGACCCCGATGACCTGGAAGATGAACCGATTGTTTCCTATCTGGATTGTTATCGATTGCCCTATGGGGTTGCGGTTGGGGAACAGTTCTTGTGCCACCTGACTGCCCAATATGATCGACTTGCTGTAGCGATCGAGATCCCTTTGGGACAAGAATCGTCCGGTGGCAACGTCATAGTTCATCACTTCGGTATAGTCCGGGGTGACGGCGACGATCGTCGCTTGCAGATTAAGATCCTCGTGCTTGAGCAGACCGTTTCCTTGGAGAACTGGCACGACCGTCTTGATCGCCGGGGCCTTTTCAGCGAGCTCTTCCCCGAGTTCGACGGTGAACAGGTCGATGGACTGAGAGCTGATTCTACCTCCCTGTCCTCTGCGGAACGCCGGGGAGATGGTGATCAGATTTGAGCCCAGGGATTCGATCTGAGAGGTTGCCTGTTTCGTGGCCCCCCGGCCGAGCGCGAGGATGCCGATCACCGATGCAATCCCGATAATGATGCCCAACATCGACAGTCCCGAACGCAACTTGTTGGCGCGCAAGCTGTTAAAGGAGATCCGCAATATTTCGAACGGTTTCATCTTCCCGATCCTCCCCTCCGATCATCGACGTCTATCAGACCGTCTTTGAGGTGGATAATTCGACCGGCATGCTCTGCGACGTAGCGCTCATGAGTGATCAGTACCACCGTGTTCCCCTGGTCATTCAGCTCCTTGAGAACCGACAGGATCTCGTCTCCGGTGGTCGTGTCCAGGTTCCCCGTCGGCTCGTCAGCCAAGATGATGGCCGGGTCGTTGATCAGAGCTCTGGCAATCGCCACCCGTTGTCGTTGTCCCCCGGAGAGCTGGTTCGGCAGATGGCCGAGTCGATCCCCCAACCCCATTTGCTCCAAGAGCGCTCTGGCATGCTTGATCCTTAAGCTTCTTCGTTCGCCTGCGTAGATGGCCGGTGTCTCGACGTTGCCCAGAGCGGTCAGCCGTGGCAACAGGTTGAACTGCTGGAAGACGAACCCGATCTTTCGGCTCCGGATCTCGGCCAATTGGTTATCCGAGACGTTGAGCACATCGATGCCGTCCAAGATGACCTGCCCTTGGGTCGGTCGATCGAGACAGCCGATGATGTGCATCAACGTCGACTTTCCAGAGCCGGATGGTCCCATGATCGCGACGAACTCGCCTCGTTCGATGTCGAACGAGACGCCCCGCAGCGCGTGAACCTGGACCCCATCCATCTGGTAGACTTTAGTTACATCCTTCACTTGATATACGGGTCGATCCATATCAGTTTCCACCTCCGCCCGGACGCCCGCCCCTAAACAGACCTGGTCTGAATCCACCTCCCGGTCCCGGCCCTTGGAACTCCCGGAACAGTTGGAAGTTGTTGGCCACGATCACATCCCCTTCGTTCAGGCCAGAGAGAATCTCGGCGAATGTCCCGGTATCCAAGCCCACCTCAACCTGAACCCGCTCGGTCTCATCGCCGTTGACGACCGTGACGAACTGCAGGTCCGCCTGTTCCACCACCGATTCTGACGGAACGATCAGCACATCTCGCTTTTGTGCCACCACAATCTCGGTCTCGGCGGAGAATCCTGGTTTGATCTCATCGTCCGATTGCAGAATCTGAAGCGAGACCGGGATCACTTTGAGTCCGCCCCTATCGACGGCCCATGGCCTGACCTCGGTGACCTGTGCTGGGAGCCTCTTATCCGGGAACGCATCGAACGTGACCAGACCCCGTTGTCCCAGGGAGACCTCTTTGATATCGACCTCATCGATGTCGACCTCCACATGCATCACGTCCCGGTTCACCAGGTAGATCACCGCCGTATTGCTGTTTACAAACTCTCCCTCGGCGACCATGATGTCGAAGATCTCTCCGGAGAACGAGGCGGTGAGGGTCGTGTTCTGGTACTCCTCTAACGCCGCTTGATAGTTGAGCTCCTTCTCCTTGAGCTCCCGTTCCGAGGCGGAGATCTTGGCCAGTTCAAAGGCGTTTTCGGCCTGGATGAGCTTGAGCTGCTGTTGTGTGTTCTCCAGCGTGGCCAACACATCCCCTTCTTTGACCCGGTCGCCGACGTTCACTTTGATCTCCTGGATTGTGCCACTCGTCTTGGAGTGGAGGTTCATCTCTCGATCGGGTTGGACGGTGCCGAATGCATCGATCGTCTTGATAATCGGACCTCTCTGGACGGTCCAGGTGTTCCCCAAAGGGGTGAGCGCGGCATCGGCTTCGGATTCCGTGGTGCGCTGCTGATACCCGTAGAAGGCCCCAACTCCTAAGACGACGATGATCATAGCGATTATGATCCACTTTGAACGACCCCTCACTCTCATTTGAAGATCACCTCCACGTCGAGCGCTCCCCCCAGGGCCCCTATATATTCTAAATACTCGACCACCAGATCATGAAGCGCCGCTCGATAGCTGTTCTCCATCTCCAGTTGTCGAATTTGAACGTCCTGCCAGTCGGCATCGCTGATCAGCCCGGCTTCGAGATTGTGCTTCATCATGCTGACCTCAAGCTCCATCCGTTCCAACCGCAAGCTCATGAGCTCCACCTCCCGCTTGGCGGTTCGCAGCGCGTTCCTCATCGACTGCAGGTCAAGTTCTACCGTGTTGATCGTCTCATCGAGCTGTCTCTGAAGGGTTTGAACTTGCGCCTTCGCTTTTTCCTCCTGCAACCTGCCTTGACCGCCGTCGAAGAGCGCGTGGGTGATGTTGATTCCGATCTCCAACCCGTCTGCCGCCATCCCCGGTCCGTCATCCCCAGTTGAGTATCCCAAGGTCAACGAGAATTGAGGAGCTCTGTCCTGCGTCGTTCTTCTTTGTTGCAATAGGGCCTCTTCCAGGTTCCACCGTACCTGTCGCACCTGGAGGTTGTTTTCAATGATCTCAGAAGTGATTGGCCGATCCAGCAGATCATCGGCAATCTCCATCAATTGATCCTTTTGGACAACCAGACCGACCAGGGAGGTCCCCGTAGAGATCCCTAATGCACTGAAGAGTTGTGCCCGTTTGACTGAGTCATTCTCCTGGTTTCGGAGGAGCTCTTGCAAACTTTGTTGAAGCTCGATCTCTGCGTCGAGCAGGTCGAGGGGACCGGCCACGTTCTCCTCGGCCAGACCCTGAACTTGTTTGAGCCTCGCTTGGGAGAGCTCGACCCGCTTTTCCATCGCCTGGATCGCGGCTTCCAATTCCAGAAGCGAGAAGAAATCTTCGACGGTGCTCATGGTGACGTCCACTGCCGCCTGGGCCAGCTCAAGCGTTGTTTGCTCCAAGTCATTCTGTTTCTGCTTCAGGGTGATCGCATCGGAACTGAGGCTGGGATCGGCAAATAGGGCCTGACTCAACTGAGCGCTGTAGGAATCCGGATATCCATAACTCAGCTTGAGATCCATGCCCCAGGGGAAGCCGATTTCCGCCTCTAGGCCGCCGGATGGCGTCTGGTTTTCGAGCAGGTAGTTCACTGCTATCGGGGTTGCGATCACGACTACTTGGAAGATATTGAACTCCCGCTCCGCGAGGCCCAGATCTATCCGGGCCAATCGCAGGTTCTCCTGAGCGGCGATCATATCGGGGTGCGTCTCGACAGCCAATGCGATCGCCTCCAGCATACCAAGCTCCGTTGGTTGAGCACTTACCGCCGGAACGGAGATATGGAGATACCAAGGCAACAACAGAGCCAACAGGAGTTTTCTACCCCTCCTGTTCATCTATACCACCCAGATCCAACTCCAGATCTGCGCTGTTCAACAGCCGCTGGTACGCCAGGTAATAATCTCCGACCGCCTTTTGATAATCGAGCTTGGCTGTTTCAAAATCGACCTCCTTAGAGAGGAGATCGGATTGGGTCTTCAACCCGGCATCAAACTGTTTCTCTGTATTCTGGTAGTCCTCTTGAGCCTCCTCCATCTGAAGCTGGCGTAGCGCCACGTTGCGCTCCAGGGATTTCACACTCTGATAGCTGCCGATCACCTCATCCCGGATCTCATCCTCTTCGATCGTGAGGTTGATCCGGCTTAGTTCAACATCATTCTTACCCCTGTTGATGTCCAACGGTGGGGCGTTCTCGGTCCTCATCCGTTGGAGTTCCAGGTTATCTATCCCTATCTGCATCCGTGCAAACTTGAGTTCCTCTCGGTTAAGAAGTGCCAATTCCAGATACTCCGACAAAGATTTGTCCAAAGTCACCACCGGGAGGTCGGTGACGAATCGACGTGCCTCCAGTTCCCGCGCTTCGATACCGGTGGCTTTAGAGAAACTCCGTTTCAGATCTTCCAGATCGTTTCTGGCACTTTCCAAGCTGTTTACAGCGTTTTTCAGATTGATCTCGGCCTGAAGCTCATCCAGCTTCCCGGCGCTCCCGATCGCGACCTTACTCTGCACTTGGGCAAGCTCTTCTTGAGCGAGCTCCAGCTTCTGTTGGAGCCCAGGAACCCTGTCCTGGAGATCCTTCAACTGGAGGTATTGAGACACGATATCCAGGAGGAGTTGTATCCTGGCCTCCTCAAAGTTCGCCTGCGACTGCTGCCAGTTGAGATCCGCCTGGAGTTCATCGATCTTGGATCCTGTGGGGAGCAGGTTTGCCTGCGCCCGTTGATAGGCGATCTCGGCGTTGGCCAGGTTGAGCTTTGCGACCTTGAGCCGGAGGTCGTTCCCCAAGGTGCTCTGGATCGCCTCGGATAGGGTGAGTGACGGCTCCTGACCGGCCGCCGTCCAGGAGATCATCGACAGAAGCACCGCTATGAAAATTGACAAAAGACCCCGTATCGTTCGGTTCATGGGGGGGATCACCTCATGGTCAGCATGATAACCCGATCATCAGTGGAAGATCCATAGAAAGAAGGTAGAAGGCCAGTGGAAATCATCCTCCGGCACTCTATGTCATCTACACACACTAAGGGCAGCATCTTAAGATCTTATAAGCATCCGATTAAGGCAGGGGGAGGGTCCGTACCTCAATCCCCGATCCCTCAAGGAGTTCCGCTACCACGTTTGGGTCTGATTGACCCTGGTGATAGGGGATGGCCACCGTGGGGGCGATCACCTTGATGCAGCCCACCGCCTCTTCAGGAGGCATGGTAAACGGGAGGTTAATCGGAATGAACGCCACATCGATCGGGCCCAGAGAGGCCATCTCCGGGATACATTCGGTATCTCCAGCGATATAGACGCGCTTGTCCCCAAAGGTGGCCACGTATCCGTTATACAATCCCTTGGGGTGATACTTCACTCCGGGTTGTCTTTCCCGAACCAGGTTGTAGGCGGGCACCGCTTCGATGAAGATCCCGTCAATCTCCTGTTCATCCCCATTCTGCATCACGATCACACGAGTCTCCTTCAGGCTCTCCGCCGATTGAGGATCGGCCACAAACAACGTCCCCTCCTTCTTGATTTGATCGATAGCCGTTGGATCGAGGTGATCGCGGTGAGGGTGGGTGATCCAGATCTGATCGGCTTTAGGGAAGGTCGAATAATCTCCTACCCTATCACCTACCATCAGAAGGCTCGCACCCAGAAAGATACCGGTCAGAGCGCTCCAAGAACGAAATCTCATGAGCCACCTCCTTAATTATTGGGCTTTGGACTCTCATCCTTCAAGCACCTCTTCGGCTTCGGAATCGAGCTGATGGTCCTTGCGCAAGGGGACCTCCTTCAGGAACAGGGTGACCAGCCAGGCCACCGCCACCACGATCAGCCCGATGAAAAACACCTCAGCCACGGCGAAGACCAGGGACTGGCGCATCACGGTGATCAGTTGCTGGAACATTGCCTCACCCTGAGGACCGAACTGGCTGAACCCGGCCTGGAGCTGCGCCTGTGCGTCCGGGCTGACCAGGATCTGAGGGTTGCTGGCCAGATCGGCCAGCCGTTCGGGCGGGAGCGCCCCGCGCACCGTGGCCGGGAGTTCGGTTGTGAACGTCGAGGCGAAGCGATTGGCCATCACCGAGCCGAGGATGGCCAGCCCCAGGGTGCCGCCGATAGAGCGAACGAACTGGGTCGAGGTGGTGGCCACCCCGAGCACTCGATAGGGGACCGCATTCTGAACCGCAATCACGAACAGAGGCATCGTCGTGCCCAGTCCGAAACCCATGAGCACGATGTTGCGCACCGCCTGGCCAAAGGTCGTATCCACGGTCATCCGGGAGAGCAACGCCATACCGATACTCATAATCACCAGCCCGATCAGACCCTGGATCCGGTAGTGTCCCCCCATGCGGGAGAGCACTTGGCCGGAGAGGATGCTGCCCACCACCATCCCGAGCATCATCGGGGTGAGGAAGCTACCACTCGTGGTCGCCGAGGCGCCTAATACACCCTGGAAAAACAGCGGGATAAAGATAATCCCGCCGAACATCCCGAATCCGGTCAGGAAGATGGCCAGCATGGAGATGCTCACGATCCGGTTCCGGAAGATTTCCAGAGGCATCAGGGGCTCAGTCACCCGCGACTCTATCCAGATGAACAGTCCCGTCATCACCGCGGCGAATGCCAGGGAGCCAATCACCAGCATCGAGTCCCATGGATACTGAACACCACCCCAGGAGAGCGCCAGCAGCAGTGGCATCACCGCCAGCACCAGAGCGGTCACACCCAGGAAGTCAATGCGGCGATTCACACCCGTGAGGCGGATGTTCGGGAAGAACCGGATGAACAGGTAAACGACCGGGATGCCGATCGGGATATTGATGTAAAAGATCCAGCGCCACGAGAGAGAGTCGGTCACGAAGCCGCCTAGTGTGGGCCCAATCACCGAGGACAGACCGAAGACCGAAGCGATAATCCCCTGATACTTGCCACGCTCGGCCGGTGGGAACAGATCTCCAATCAGGGTAAACGAACTGGCGATGATGGCGCCGGCCCCAATACCCTGAAAGCCCCGGAATAGGATGAGCTGGTTTATGTTCTGGCTGAGACCGGAGAGGACGGAGCCCAGAAGGAAGATCACAATCCCGCCCACGTAAAACCACTTTCGCCCGTAGATATCGGTGAGCTTGCCGACGATGGGCGCCACAGTGGTCGAGGTAATCAGGTAGGCGGTGGTCACCCAGGTATAAAGGTCAAACCCTCCTAGATCGGCGATGATCCGCGGCAGGGCCGTTCCCACGACGGTCTGATCCAGGGAGGCGAGGAACATGGCCAGCATCATCCCGGCCAGCGTTATAAACACCTCCCGTCGCGGTAGCGCTTGGAGTCCCCCGCCAACAGTAGTTGCTTCTTCTGTCATATCGGATGGCTGCTTCATCATGGCTCCCTTCCTTCACATAACCCCGCAATTATATCGATGCTGATATTCTACGCTGAGGAAGAATGGCTGACAAGGGGGAAGATCCTCAGACGGGTGTCGTGAAGCCCTCCATTGTCCTCCGCTCGATCACCGCGCTATAATAGAAAAGTGAAGCCTGTTAGAACTCTGCTGATCGCAGCTCTGTGGCTCTATTTAACCGCCCCTATCGGAATCGGTGCCGCCCACTCCCACGATCTTCGCCTGCGCTGGCGGGTGTTAGAGACCCCGCACTTCCGGATCATTTTCCACCAGGGGGAGGAGCAGCTGGCGAACGAGGCGGCGATCGTCGCTGAGCGGGCCCATGGGCTGCTGACCCAGGCACTCAACTACACCCCACCCGAAAAGACCAACATCGTGATCACCGACGCGAGCGACCTGCCTAATGGCTTCGCTATTCCATTTCCCAACCCAGACATCGTGGTCTATCCCGTCCACTCCCGCGCCGGCGAGTTCTTCAACTCCCGGTTCGATAGTTGGTTGGATCAGGTGATCTTCCACGAGTACGGCCATATCGTCGACCTGAGCAAGGTCAACGGCCCCGGAACCATCCTGAGGTCCCTCTTCGGGCGTCAAATCCTGGCGCCGCCCAAACCGATGGCGTTCGTGGAGGGCATTCCGATCTATGCAGAGTTCAATCGGTCGGGGGAGTCGCGAGCCAACGATCCCCGGGATGCGATGTTCCTGCGGGCGATGCTGCTGGAGGATGCGTTCCCCACGCTCGGCCAGATCAGCTCGGATTACACCCGGGATGAGTGGCCACCGACCGGTCTGCTCGACCACGATTTCGGGCCGTGGCTCGTCCGTTATATCGCCGAGCGCTACGGCAGTGACGTCCTCCCCGAGATCCTGGAGCGCTACACTGAGATGTATTACAGCTTCGCCCTATCGATCGAGATTGGCGGTCCTTTGCTGGCCATCAACTTGGTTCCGAACTTCCAAGCCGAATTCGGGGACGTGCTGGATCAGACTCTGGGACAGTCGCCCAGCCAAGTGTACGACGGCTTCAAGGCGTGGCTCTCCGATCAGTTCACTGAGGAGATCGAGACGATCCAAGCAGACGGGGTTACGGAAACACACCGGATCACGGAGCTCAACTACTGGAGCAACCGGCCTGTCTGGTCCCCTGACGGGGAGCGGATCGCCTACTACCATAGCGATCCGACCCGTCTCCCGGCGCTCAGGATCGTGACCGCCGATGGTCGCCGAGACCGTCAGCTGCGCCTCGGCGAGGTGTTCAGTGATCCGACCTGGTCCCCGGACGGCGACACGCTTATCTACGAAAAGATCGACCTCTATCGCCACGTAGCCACCTACAGCGACCTGTACCGCTACGACCTCAACACCGGGCGGGAGCGGCGGCTCACCCGGGGGGCTCGGGCTTACAACCCGGTCTTCCTTCCCGATGGTGAGCAGATCCTGTTCGCCCAACACGATTCCCCGGAGATGGGTCAACGGTTAGCCATCCTGGAGCTTCATACCGGGGAGATCCGCTTGTTCCATCAACTCCCCGCTGACACGGCACTCCACTCGTTCGATCTGTCTCCCGATGGCAGGCGGATTGCGCTCTCTCTGTGGCGCCGCGGCGGGTTTCAGGACATCTACCTGATGTCGATCGAGACGAAGGAGCTCGTCCCCCTCACCCAGGATCGCGCCACCGACCTCGATCCGACTTGGTCGCCCGACGGAAGATATGTGCTGTTCAACTCAGATCGGGGCAGGATCAACAACCTGTACGCCTACCGCCTCGCGGATGGGGCACTGTTCAAAGTGACCAACGTGCTCACCGGTGCGTTCGACCCGGACGTCTCGCCCGACGGCCGGAAGATCGTGTTCGTCGGCTACACCGCGGCCGGCTATGACATCCGGGTCATGGAGTTCGAGCCGGATCGCTGGGGCCCGGTCGAGGCTGCGATGGAGGAGATCCCATCGTGGGCGGGCTTCCCGGTGACCGAATATCCGATCCACCGGTACAACCCACTGCCCTTGATGCTCCCCAAGTCCTGGGTTCCACTCATCGGGTCCGATCCCGAAGGGATGCTCACGCAGTTCGGAGTCGAGGTATCGGGAACCGATCCATTGCGCCACCATACCTACGTCCTGCAGGGAGGCTTCGATTATACCGTCGAGGAGCCGTTCTATGCATTCTTATATACCAACGATCGGTTCACCCCGTCGTTCACACTCCTGCTGAATCAGGGGCGGAATCAGACAAACGAGCGGTTCAACGAGCAGCTTCTGGAGGTCAATCTCCCCCTGGTCACCCGGTTCTTCTCCGCTCAACAACTCACCCTGGGCGGACGCAGGACCGAAGTGGGGACGGCGCCCGCCCGGGGAGGCCTGTATGCCATCTGGAGTCAGGACAGCATCTCCGGGATCGACCGGTTCCAGGATCGACGGAACATCCTCATCGCAGGTGAGACGCGAGCTGACGCTGGAGAGAACCTGCTGGGTGGCTTTGTCGACGGCTTCCCAAATGGACCGACCGAGGAGTGGGCCATCCTCGACTGGCGTGAGCGCTTGCGGTTGCCGCTGAAGCGCAACCACGAGCTGGCCGCACGGCTGTTTGCCGGTTGGAGCGAGATCCCCGGCTTCTTCCAGCTCGGTGGCAGCGGAGAGAGCCTGACATTGGACGGGTTCTCCATCCTACTCCGCGGCTATCCGTCCCAAGCGTTCACCGGTGCCAGCATCGCCGCCGGCAGCTTAGAGTATCGGTTCCCAATCGTCTCTATCCACAACGGAACCGATTTCCAACCGGTCTTCTACGATGACCTGCGTGGCAGCCTGTTTATCGACGGTGGCTTGGTCGCAGATATCGGGGAGACTCTGGACTCAGCGGGGCTGGTGGGAAGCGCCGGGTTCGAGCTGAACCTGACGTTGACCACCAACTACGTCTCTCGAATTCTCCTGCGGTTCGGGTGGGCCCAGGGGTTCGATCAACTGCAGCCTCTGTTCTATATTGGGCTAGGTACATCTTTCTAATGTAAGTCTCGTTACAGACAGTTCCGTGAAAATCCGGTCCAATAATGGCAGATTTGAATCAATATACAACCTGTAAGGGGGACTTTACCGATGGGAAAGTACGCCGTCATTCTGCACGCCATGCCCAATGATTCGGGACGAGCGACGCACGGACTGCTTTACACGAAGGATCTCCACGAGGCGGGTCATGAGGTGATACTCATCTTCGACGGAGCTGGGACGACGTGGATCAGGGAGTACTCAAAACCCGAGCATAAACGGCATGCTCTGTTTGAGGAACTGAAGCGCCTGGGGCTCATCGCCGGAGCGTGCGAGTACTGCGCCGTATCTTTCGAAGTGTACGACGAAGTGGAAGCGGCCGACATCTCATTTCTCGGTGAGTACGAGGGTCATCCGAGCATCTCCGAGCTGATCGCGGACGGGTATACCATCCTAACGTTGTAGTCCTTACCTGTAGACTGACAGGGTAAGCGTCAGCCTCTCAGCCATGCTATCACGATTGTCCACTGTCACATGGCATAGCTCCACCTCTTCACGTTGCTTGAGCTCATCCACCCAGGGGAACGGACGTGACACAACCGTGCCCAAAAGAGGTCGGGAGCTATCCAGCACATCCAGGACTGCCTGTTTGAATTGATCTGAAAGCAGCTCCATCGGTCCGATCTCATCAATAACACCGCCTCTTCCCGACGCCCCTTTTCTAACCATTGATCTATCTGTTTATATCCTGGCTCCTTGTTAAGCCAGGCGATCACCGACCAACTGTCA
>JBHIAT010000091.1:0-14008 GCA_046758705.1 Bipolaricaulia bacterium | reverse complement strand
AGCGATCAACGGTGGGATGACCCCCTTCATCGAGGATGGCCTGCGCAAGGTCATCGGCGGCATCACTTCTCTGGAAGAGGTGCTTCAGCATCAGAAACAGTGACCCGATTCCCAGACCTCTCTACTCGTCCGGGGCCCACCAGGCGGGATTGACGTCTGAGAACACTCGGTCCCGGTCCATGCACTCCTCTAGAAAACCTCGGTCCCCCGCGTCGAGATTCCCGGTTTCCTGATAGGTTCGTGCCATCCGGGCCAGACGTTCGAAATCCTCGTAGTGCCTGGAGAAGCGCATCTCGGCGTAATCCCGAGCGCTCCAGGTCGAGATCAGGAACTGCCAATCGGAAGCCTGGAGGAGTAACAGCTCCCTGCCAGCCTGCTTCAGGATCTCCTGAAGCGTTCCGTCGGGGATCCCCGCGTACTCCCCGGCCAGATCAATCATCTCGACCTCGGCGTCGTAGATCCGTTCCCAAGTCCACTCGGTCCATTCGTTCAACCAGATCCAGTGGAACCCACCCTCACCCCAGGAACCCTCGGGCAGCGCAACGATTTCGTTCGGTGGGTAGCGATCCAGGTACTCACCACAGGTGACGAGCGTGACCTCCTCCCGCTCTCCCAGTTGCTTCAGAACCAGATAGAGAAACTCCACCCCTTCAAACCACCAGTGGCCGAACAGCTCGGTGTCAAACGGGGCCACCAGGATGCCGGGTTCGTCTTGGGGTCCACGCTGGTTCAGGATCTCTGCCGCCAGATGGACGAAGTGGGAAGCATTCTCCACGACGCGCTCCCGGGCCATCTGGGGGTTGTAGATTTCCTTGTCCGCCAAGTCGGCCTTACTGCTGATCACCCGCCAGTAGCGGTGACCGCCGGGGAAGTGCTTCTTGTGGAAATCCAGGTACCACGCGTCCCCGGGATAGCCCCACTCGCCACTCCACACCTGGAGCCCGATCTCCGAATCCCGGGTGAAGATCGCCACCGGGGTGATCTCCGCACCTCCGCCGACGAGATACGGTCGATAAGGGGACTTCTCAATCTGCTCGCGAGGTTGGTACTGCGCTTCGAACTGCTCCCACAGTTGCTGGAGCGCTTTGAACCGAGCGAGGTAGACGCCGATGGACTTGCCCCCCTTGAGCAGCGGGGTGTCAATGAGGAAGTACTCGATCCGGTTCTCCGAGAGCAGACGCTCCACGCCTTTCCTCGGATAGCTTCCCTTCCGCTTCGGATGGCTCACTGGTGGGGTCCATTCGTACTCTGGACGGTAGGCAAGCTCCGGCGGCCAGAGCCCCCGCGGGGCGCGTCCGAAATGCCTTTGGTAAGCTGAAACGCCGCATTTGATCTGGGCATCGATGCTCACATCCTCGCTCAGAAGCGGAAAGTAGCCATGAGTCGCCGCTGAGGTGAGGATCTCGATATGACCTTCGTCTTGGAGCGCTTTGAACGCCCCCACCAGATCACCGCCGTACCGGTCCTCGAACGCATGCTGCAACTCGGTGAAATGGGTCTGCCACGACTCGGCCAACGCGTTCATCTCCTCCATGCCGCTGTGCTCAAACTCCCGGGCGTTCTCCTCCGCCACCTCGATCTTATTCCGCAGATAACTCGAGAACTCAGTTCGGAATCCGGCATCGGCGAACTGCTCGGCCAAGACCGGGGTGATCCCCAGGGTGAGCTTCGGCGAGATCCCCTCATCGACCAGCCGGTTAAGCACGTTGAGCAACGGTATGTAGCTCCCGGCAGTCGCCTCGTTCAGCCAATCGGTCCCATGGGGCCAGCGGCCGTGATTGAGGACGTAGGGGATATGGGAATGGAGAACCATCGTGAAGCTAGGTCGTTCATTGTGGGTCATGTTGGCACTCCTTCTCCCTGTTTCAGCTTGGCGATTGCCCGTTCATAGAGCGCGACGTAGCGTCCCGCCGAGGCCGACCACGAATGATCGGCCTCCATCCCACGGATCATCAGCTTCCGCCACGTCTCCTGCTCCTGACTCCGATAGACCTCCAGAGCCCACCTTACCGCGTCGAGCAACGCCTCCTTGGTGTATTTATGGAACTTGAAACCATTTCCCACGCCGGTGGCCGGATCGTAATTCTGGATCGTGTCGTCCAGCCCACCGGTAGCCCGTACGATCGGGACGGTGCCGTACCTCAAGCTGTACATCTGGTTTAAGCCACAGGGTTCGTAGCGGGAGGGCATCAGGAACATGTCACTACCGGCCTCGATCTCATGGGCCTTGCGCTCGTTGTACTCCAGATTGATCCCTACAGCGCCGACGTGGCGATCGGCAATCTTCTCGAAGGCACGGTGCAGATTGGAATCCCCGGTCCCGAGCAGCACGAACTGCGCTCCGAGGTCGACGATCTCATCGATGGCGTCGACGACGAGGTCGAATCCCTTCTGCCCCGCGAGACGCGAGATCGCGCCGATGAGCGGAATCCCCGGATCCTCAACGAGACGGTTCTCCCGTTGTAGCTGCCTTTTGTTCTCCCGTTTTCCCTCCAGGCGGTCCCGATCGTAGTGCGTCGGGATGAGCGGATCGGTTGCCGGGTTCCAGATATCGTAGTCGACGCCGTTTAACACCCCGTACAGATCATCGGCCCGGCCGGCGAGCATCTCATGGAGACCGGCTCCGTACTCCTTGGTCTGGATCTCGCGACTGTAGCGTTCGCTCACCGTGTTCAGCAGGTCCACATACCGGATCCCGCCGGCCATCAGATTGATCCTTTCCTCCATTTCGGAATTCATTGTCATGAGCAGCGCCTCCGGAACGGGATCGAGGTCGATGATCCTCGCGTTGGCCTCGGTTGCATCGAATGTCCCTTGATAGGCGAGGTTATGGATGGTATACAGGGTGGCGACCCGTGACCACCGGGAATCATTTCGGTAGTGGGTCTTCAGGTAGACGGGGATCAGGGCCGTCTGCCAGTCATGGCAATGGATCACATCGGGGACCCAATCGAGTCGATCGACCAACCCCAGCGCTGCCCGATCCAGGAAGACGAACCGCTCCAGGTTGTCCGGATAATTGTCTTTGCCTTCCCCGTAGAGTTCATCGCGATCGTAGTAACGGTCGACGGCAACGAAGTAGGTTGGGATGCTCGTGTCGGGGAAGGTTCCCCGGTAGATGGTCCCCTGGACCGGTTTCCCCCCGATGGGGACCTCAATCTCATCCTGCCTCTCCAGCTCGAGCCCCAGATCCCGAAGGTTCGTCGACACCATCCGGTAATACGGCAGCATCACCCGGATGTCATGTCCTAGCGCGTGGAGCGCCTCGGGCAGCGCCCCGACGACATCGGCCAATCCGCCGGTCTTGGCGAACGGGGCACCCTCAGAGGCCACCATCAACACGTTTAACTCTCCCCCATTCATGCCTCTTCCACCACATCCTCGATCTGCTCCGAGGTGTCGATCTCCTGCAAGTAGTTTGCGACCTCTTCGGGCGGGGTCGGGTTGATGTAGAAGCCGGTCCCCCACTCAAAACCGGCGACCTGGGTCAGCCGGGGGATGATCTCGATATGCCAGTGAAAATCCTGTTCGATCGTCCCCCAGTAATCGGGCTTGCCCAGCCTGGGGGTCAGATTCGGCGAGGTATGGATCATGAAGTTATAGCCGGGATGGTTGAGAGAGATTTGGAGGCGCAGCAGGATATCCTTGAGGGTGCGAGCCAGATGATACTGTTTTTCACCCTGATCCTCGGTGAAATCGTGGGAATGTTCCCTTGGGTAGATGTGCGTTTCGAACGGGAATCTCGCCGCGAATGGGGACCAGACCACATAGTGCTCATCGGCAGAGATGATCCGCTCCTCACGTTCCAGCTCCTGTTGGATGATGTCACAGTAGATACAGCGTTCCTTCTGATGGTAATGGTCTCGGGCGATCCTCAGTTTGGTCCGCATCAGGTTGGGGGTGACCGGCGTGGCGATCAACTGGGAGTGTGGATGGGAAAGCGACGCGCCTGCCGAGCGGCCGTAGTTTCGGAAGACGAGCACGTAACGGAACCGATCGTCCTCGTGGAGATCTTTGATCCGTACGCTGTAGGTCTTCAGCACTTTGACGATGTGGTCGATCGACAGGTCGGTCAGATCGCAGTTGTGGCACGGTGTTTCAATGATCACCTCATGGGCGCCGACGCCGTTCATCATATCGAGGATCCCGATTCCGGTCCGGTTCATGTCCCCCTCGATGATGAGCGCCGGGTATTTGTTCGGCACGACCCGAACCTGCCAACCCGGGGTGTTCGGCTTCGAACCGTCCTCCCGGATCGCATAGATCTCCTTGGGGGTCATACCCCCGTGCCCCTCGCAGAACGCGCAGCTTTCGGCCTCGTTCAGATGATGCTCCTCATGGGAAGCAAAATCAGAAGGACGTTTACTCCGTTCCTTGGCGATGATCACCCACCAGTCGGTGATTGGATCCCGTCTCAGCTCAGGCATCTCGGTGCTCCTCCGTATTCTTACTCTCTATTATTCCCAATTAAGGTAAACTAGCAGCAAATGTCAGGATTGTCAACCTGTCTGATTCACTTCACCGGGATCGAGCGCGACGATCTCATAACGGATACCCATCTCCCATCGGGCACCCGGTTCCAGATGAATGTCCCAGTGGAAGATCAGACACGAGGATTGATAAACGCGTTCGAATCCCGCCTCAGAGCTGCTCACCGTCTCGATCGGAAACCGCCACAGCCCTCCGGTTCGGTTCAGGCAGAGCACAATAGCAAACCGATCCCAATCGTTGACCAACCGGACCTCCTCGACCCCCTCCGAGGCGCCGACGCTGGCGAACCGCCCGTTATCTGGTTTGGCCCCGTCGATGAGGTAGAAGCGATCCAGAGCATCCCCGGCCAGCATTGAGAAGTTGAACTCCACACCGTACTTCACCTCCAGGGTCGCCTCCGATCGGTTCACCAGCTCCCAGTCCAAATCGAAACCGCGCATCCTCGGATAGAACCGAGCCCGTTTCTTTAACGTGATCGAGCTGCCAGAGACGCCACCGTCCCGGGTGAGCTCGATTGAGGTGGCATCGGCGTCGGCGTCGCTGATGATCCGGTGGCGGTAGGGGGCGATGGTGAAATCACCCAGCTCCCGGTAGTCGTTCTTCATCAACGCCTCCAGATCGGTATCGACGGGAAGGAAATGGTCGATAACCGAGCTGCGCCGGTATCGGTCGTAGATCAACGCTTCCACCAGGGACGCGTTGATCTCCTTGGCGATCTCGTGAATGCTCGCTGCCTCTGATCCACCTTCGCCTTCGCCTTCCGACTCCGCGGCCGAGACGGTCGACTGGTCTCGCTCGATGATTTCACGGTGGTAGATCTCCTCCCGTCGGGTCAGGGTGTTGAGATGGTTGAACCCCTGGATCTTATCGTCGAGCTCGACGAGCACGCCGCCATCAGTGGGCTTGAACATAGCGAACAGTTGGTCGGTGTCGACCAGGATCTCATCGTTTAGATCGCCGTCACAGTCCTCAGCTTTTGCTTCGACCCAGTGCTCCTCCTGACGGGTGAGCCGATCGAGGGCGCGATCCGCCTCGATGAGGTGACGATAGGTAGCATCGCGGAGATGGCTGAGGTAGAGCCCGCCGAAGACCCCGTGCCAGTAGGGATCGTTGCTTTGAGCCCGGTAGAGCGCGCGATGGGCCTCGGCAAGCTCAGCGACCGAGTAGCCCTGCACCTGGAGTTCGGCGAGCCGCCGGCTGGTGCGGAGCATCCGCTTGTGCATGTGGTTACTCTCCGGGTACTTCGCCAGAAAATTCCTCCAAAACCCCCCGGCCAGGAACGGTCGATAGGTCTCAAGTTGGTCATCGAGCTGCTTCTGGAGATCCTCGAGCTCCCGTCCGGTGGTAGCAGGCATCGCCCACTCGGTCAGCTCAAAGTAGGCGGTGGTTGGCAGATAGACCCGGCCGAGCGCCGCATGCTCCCGATAGCCCTCTCCTAGGGTACAGGTATGCAGCCAATCTCGGTTCTCGGTGAGCGTTTTGAAAAACAGGTCGAGCCAGCCCTCCTCGTAGACCCATTTCCTCGTCCCTGGCCAGACGCCGAACTTCTCACCGTCATCGATCATGGTCACCAGCGTGGCACCGTGTTTCTGGATCTGTTTGAGGAACTCGATCACCTTCTCAACCAAGCGGAACGGGATCATATAACGGAGCTTCTCGTTAATCGGGAAGACCGAGACGGTCCGGTTGAGATCCTCGGTCAGGTAATGACCGAACAGCTCCTCGTCCTCAAGGCCCGCCCGCTTGAAGTGGAAGTCATCGATCGGCAGGTACCGGATCCTGGCGCGGGTGAGTGTGCTCGGCAGCTGAGGCTCCCAGACCCGCTCCGCCAGCCACATCCCCTGCGGGGGTTGATCGAACCGCGTCTCAAGATACTCCGACAGCAGGGCTATCTGTCCTTGACGGTCTGTCTCCGGAATTACCGACAGGATCGGCTCGTAGAACCCACCGCTCAGGATCTCGACCTGCCCCGCAGCAACCAGCGCCGCCAACCGATCCAGGAACTCCGGTTGTTCGGCCTCGAAGTACTCGAGGAGCGGTCCGGTGTAGTGGAGGGTGACCTTCACCTCCGGGTAGCGCTCCAGTGTCTCGATGAACGGCAGATAAGCGTCCTGATAGGCGGCCTCGAACACATAGTCAAAGTTGCCAACGGGCTGATGGCAATGAATTCCGAAGATGAAGTCAAGCCTGGACATGGTTATAATGATGCCAATATAGCCGCAGAACAAACTTTTTGCAACTGGGGATCGTGATGGTTGACAACTGAGGTCTGATCAGGGTAGTTTTCGAGGGGAGGAGGAATGACAGAGATGGATCACGAACCGATCACGCTCAGGTTGAGCCGGGAGACAGACTGGAAGCCGGTAAATGTCTCGTTCGGAACCAGTGGCTGGCGGGCGGTCATCGGTGAGGCGTTCACGCCCGAGAACATCGGCCTGGTCGTCCAAGCCATCGCCGACTGTCTCAATGATCAGGGCCTTACCGGGAGCATTATCCTGGGGCGAGACCCGCGGACGCTCGGCGAGGAGGGCATCCAGCGGGCAGCCGTCATCCTCGCCGCCCACGGCCTCGACCCGGTTGTCGGCAAAGCCTATACACCGACCCCGGTCATCTCTCACGCGATCACCCATCATCAGGCCGTCGGCGGGATCAATCTCACCGCCAGCCACAACCCGGGAAACTGGAACGGGATCAAGTTCAACCCGGCTCACGGAGGCCCGGCGGGCAAGGCGATCACCGATGAGATTGAGCGCCGCACCAACGGATACATGAAGCGGAAACACCCTGAGATCCGCCTGTACCAGGATTACGAGGCGGCAGTCCGGAGCGGAAAGATTGCTGAAGTCGACTTATTGCCCGCCTACCTCGACGATCTCAAGCGTGTGATCGACTTTGACACGATCCGGGGATCCGACCTTCGGCTCATCGCCGACCCGATGAACGGCGCGGGAATCCGTGCCTATCAGTGGATTTTCGAAGCGCTCGGGGGATCCCAAGAGGATATCCTCCATGCGACCCCCGATCCCGACTTCAGGGGACTCTCTCCCGAGCCGGCCGAGGCACATCTCGGGGAGTTGATCGATCGGGTGAAACGTGCTTCAGGTCAAGCGCTCGGTATCGCTGGAGATCCGGACGTCGACCGGTTCGGGATCGTCGATCGCGACGGAAGTTACATCACGCCCAACCAGTTCATTGCGATCGCACTCCGGTATCTGTATGAGGTGCGGGGCTATCGCGGCGGTGCCGCCAAGTCGGTGGCGACCACCGACCTGATCAACGCGGTTGCCGAATCGCTCGGCATCCCGATCTACGAGACGGCGGTCGGGTTCAAGTGGTTCACCGACCACCTGAGACCGGGGAGCGGTCACCCGGTGATCCTGGCCGGTGAGGAAAGTGGCGGGCTTTCGATCCGGGATTGGGTGCTGGAGAAGGACGGAATCCTCGCCGGGGTGCTGGCCGCCGAGATCGTGGCCCGCACCGGGAAATCGCTGAAACAGCATCTGGATGAGATCCAGCAGCAGGTCGGTTATTATGTTTATCATCGGGACAACATCCCGTTGACCGATCGGCTGCGAGATGAGATCCCAGAGCGGTTCGATCGGTTGGTTGAGGAGGTGGCAACCGGAGGCACGGTGGAAATCGCCGGGAAGCCGGTCGCCCGGTCGATTGCCGTGGACGGCTGGAAGTTCCTGTTTGAAGACAAGAGCTGGTTGTTGGTTCGACTTTCGGGGACCGAGCCGGTCGCCCGACTGTACACCGAAGCCACCTCAAAGCAAGGTCCCGAAGCGGCGGCGCGGGCGCTGGAGGCGTTGCGTGACGCGGGGAAGCAGTTGCTGGGTCTGGGGAACAAGCACTAAGTAAAGGTGCTCAACCCCCCACGCTCGGGGAGGTTGAGCACCCTATAGCTTTAACCTAACTGACGACTAAACTAACTCGACTCCGCTTGCGAGATGAACGTTCCTACCGTCTCCTCCTGCTTGCGCAGTGCACCGATGATCGTCACCAGTGCCAGGGTGATCCCGGTGAACAGGAACCCCATCCCGACAAACTTGAACGGGGTCAACCATGCCTTCACCGACTGGATGGTCCCGAGCTGATTGAGCAGTTCCGACCCCGGCTGAGCCGGGTTGAGCTGCGTGGCGATCGCGTGATTCCAGTAGTCGGCCGCGACCCCTTGCAGCCACAGCGAAACGAACAGGGCCACGAACAGGATCACTATCCCCATCATCATCATCATCGGGAACATCTTTGCGGCCATCGGCTTGGGCGGCATCTCCGGCCTTAGACGGTCCGGCCAGGTGCCCATCACGGTCTCACCCATCGTCCTCAGCCGTTGGGCGATGGTGCCAAGCGCCATGGTGATCGCCCCGAGCATCATACCCAGCCCCACGAACTTGAACGGAGGCAACCAGACCTTCGTTCGCTCTACGAAGACCTTCTGATTGACCAGATCGGATCCGGCCGTCGCTGTCTCTCGCTCCTGTTTGGAGAATGCAAAGTACTCAGCCGCGGTCGACGAGTTGATGGTTCCAATGATGAACGAGGCCAGGACGATCAGAAACCCCATCATCATCACCATCGAATACCGCCGCATCACCGGCTGCATCATCCGTTCCATCCTCGTTTGTTCCATGATCACTCGCCTCCCTTCCGATTCTCCGCCTTCGTCTCAACCTCGGTTTTGGCCTCAGGCTTCTTGCTGGCCTTGGTCTTCTGGGTCTTGGTTACGGTTGCACGCTGCTGCATCTCGGGGAGG
Source organism: Bipolaricaulia bacterium (assembly GCA_046758705.1). Classification (GTDB taxonomy): domain Bacteria; phylum Bipolaricaulota; class Bipolaricaulia; order JBHIAT01; family JBHIAT01; genus JBHIAT01. The sequence continues at coordinate 4,761 of JBHIAT010000091.1, read as the reverse complement.
ACCCGACCGAGCGTCTCTCCCTGCAGCGTCAACGCCCGGATGATTGTCACCAGCGCTAGGGTGATCCCGGTGAACAGGAAGGCGAGCCCGAGGAACTTGAACGGCGTCAGCCACGCCTCGTTCCCTTGGATCGTCGCCAGTTTCTCGGCCAAATCCGATCGGCTCGCCGCCGGGTTAAGCTCCGTGGCGATCGCGTGGTTCCAGTAGTCGGCCGCAACCCCCTGAAGCCACAGTGAAACGAACAAGGCCACGAACAGGATGACCATCCCCATCATCATAATCATCGGGAACATCCGGGCGGTGAGGGGCTTGGGCTGAGGCGGCAGTCTGAGATCCTCCGGGAACTCGGCCATCACCTTCTCCCCGGCACCGACGAGATTCTTGATGATCACTCCCAGCGCCATGGTGATCCCTCCCAGGATCATCCCGAGCCCGAGAAACTTGAACGGAGGCAGCCAGACTCCGATGCGCTCCACACCCACTTTCAGAAGCGCCAGCTCCGAGTCGCGTCCCGCCGCATCCCGCACCGCCTTATCGAACGCATAATATTCGGACGCGTTGCCGGCGTTGTTGGCCCCGATGATCAGCGCGGCGATCACGATCATGAACCCCATGGCGATGAACATCGGGTACCGCGTCATCATCGCATCTAGCATGCTCTGCATCATGGTTTACTTCCTCCTTGCATCCGCACCTGCTCGAGCGATTACCGGCACCGCACGGCTCAGCACGTCGCCTCGTCTGTTTAGGATCCTAGGAATGGTCGCGAACTCAAGAGCAATCCCTACCATGAACGACGCCACCCCGAGGAACTTCATGGGGGCAACCCAGCGCGGGAAGGTATTGATCTCGTTCAGTTCGCCAAGCAGCTCCGAACCGGCGGCGGCTGCATCCCGATCCGCTTTGGAGTGATCTCCCCAGTATCCGGCGTGGGAGGGAGCGAGTATCGCGGCTCCGATGATGAACGCGATCAGGATCAGGATCCAGCCGGACATGGTCAGAAACGGGAACAGTCGCAGACCCCACGGTGTTGGTGTAGTTACTCGTTCCGCCATCACCAACACCCCCTTGTCGACCTCTTGAGTGTGCACATTTTGAAACCACCTCTCTCAGAACATTGTCGCGTTATGATTTGATTCTACCCCAGTGCGAAACGTTTGTCTGTAAGTTAACTTACATCCGGCTCCTTCTCGTGGCCTACAAACGCAACAGCGCTCATACAACCAGGCAGAAGCGCCAACACACCTCACCACTTAAATTGTAGTCTATCGGACCCGATCCTGACCTCTCTAAGCCCAACATTTTATAATTACAAATCATATCACGAGAACACAACTCATTATCGAGACGCACGGCCACAAAAACTGTAAGCGGTGTTACAGATTGTCCATGAAAGCTCGTATACAGTAGAGCAACAGAGAAAGGAGGACAAGATGCCCTACGACGCTGGAGCAGCAGTTTTAGCCGGGCTGGTGGGGACAGCGGTGATGACGGTCATTATGTACATGGGTATCGCTATGATGCCCCAGAAAATGACCATGAACATACTGTACATGCTGGGCACTATGATGGTGCGAGGCAAAGTAGCCGCCTACATGGTCGGGGCAATGATTCACGCCATGATGGGCATCATCTTCGCTCTCATCCACACCGGCCTCTACCAGGCCTTCGATCTGGAGTCCAACCTCGCCGGTTGGGGGATCCTCTTCGGGGCCGGCCACTGGCTGGTGGTGGGCATGGGCATGGGGATGATCGGGATGATGCATCCGCTAATGCGCAGTGGTGAGATGCAGGCACCTGGAGTCTTCGTCAAGAACTATCCCGCCATGACAGCGATGGGGTTCCTCATGGTCCACTTGATTTACGGTCTGCTGGTCGGTGTGCTGTACGAAGCGTGGGTCTAAGTCGAGTCAAGAACTTGCTCGATCAGGTGATCCATCTTTACCCGGTGGCCAGGGTCCACCCCAGAGGACGGGTCGTGTGGTTCGTTGATGAGGCAGCCAGAGGCGAAAATAAGAGGGCGTGAACCATGGCGAACAAACCCCAGATCCTCATCCTCGGCGGCGGCTATGCCGGGGTCACCGCCGCCATCCGCCTGCGTCGACTCGTGACCTCAGGAAAAGCCCAAATCACGTTGGTAAACAACCACAACTACCATTACCTGACGACGCTCTTGCATCACCCGACCATCTGGAATACGGCCTTGGAAGAGGTCTCGGTCTACCTGCCCAGGTTGCTAAGCCCGCAGATCGGGGTGCTGCGTGGCATCGTTCAGACCATCGATCCTCAAGCACACCAGGTCGAGGTGAAGACACGCGGTGAGACGAAGGCCCTCACCTACGACGCCTTGATCATCGCACTGGGCTGGGAACCCCAGTTCTACGAGATCGAGGGCTTGCAGGAGCATGCGCTCGTGCTGCACGATCTCAGCAGCGCGCACCTGATCCACAGCCGCATCGAGCTGGCCATGGTCGCCTATGACGAAAACCCCGATCAGCACTGGTGCACCCATATCCTCATCGGGGGTGGGGGGTTCACCGGTGTGGAGTTGGCAGGTGAGATGGTCGACTGGCGACCGCGCCTGGCTAAGACCTTTGACCTGGACCCGAAAGAGATCCATATCACCGTGGTGGAAGGAGCTGAAACGATCCTCCCAGGCTTTGATCCGCTGCTGATCAAGCAGGCCACCAACACCCTCACGCGCAAAGGGGTGGAGTTGATCACCGGGGCTCTCATCAGCCGCGTGGAGTCCCACTGTGTGGTCCTGGGGAATGACCAGCGACTGGAGGCCGGAGTGATCATTTGGGCCGGCGGCGTGCGTGGCCATCACCTCGTCGAGCAAAGCGGGTTTGCGGTCAATCGGCAAGGGCGGGCCTATGTCAACGAGTTGTTGCAAGCCCGTGATCATCCGGACGTTTACATCATTGGGGACTGCTCGTTATTCGTCGATGACCAAGGTCGTCCGTTGCCGTCCACGGCTCAGATCGCGTTTCAACAAGGGTATTGGGCCGCGAGGAACCTGTCCCGCCAGCTGGCCGATCGGGCGCCCGAGCCGTTCCGACCCAAACGGTTGGGCACGTTCTTGAGCTTGGGACACAAGGATGCCTTAGGGGTGTTGAATCTGGGAGGCTTCGGACTGCACTTCTCCGGCTGGGCGGCGCGGACACTGAAGAACCTGATCGGCTATCGCTATCTTTGGGGGCTTGGCGGACCGAGGCTGATGATGCGTAAGATGCTCAAGAGATAGAGGAGACCGATAAACCGACCCTGGATTCGTGTGATTCCCTATAACCTATAAGAGGGCGAGGGGGGCGGTGCAAGGCGGTTAGGATTTCACCCGTAAGTTGTGTTCTTCCAAATACTCCTCCGCCATCACGGCGGCAACCGTCCCGTCTCCAGTGGCGTTGGTGATCTGTCGCACCGGCTGTGATCGAATGTCACCCACCGCGAAGATGCCGGGGCATGACGTCTCCATCCTCTCATCCGCCACAAGAAATCCACCCTTATCATGATTCGGGTGCATCCCCTTGACCTGGTTGGGTACAAACCCGATGAAGATGAACACACCCTTCACATCGAGCTTCTTTCGCTCCCCGCTCCGGACGTTCTTGAGCACCAAAGCTTCGACGCCATCTTCTCCCTGGATCTCTTCCACGACCGTGTTCCAAAGCACTTCGATCTTGGGATTCTGAAAAGCCTTCTCTTGAATGGCTTTTTGTGCCCTGAACGTGTCGCGACGGTGGATGATCGTGACTTTGCTCGCATATTTCGTCAGAAAGATCGCCTCTTCAACAGCGGAATCGCCCCCACCAATGACGGTGATCTCTTGATCCTGAAAGAAGGGTCCATCGCATAGAGCGCAGTAGGAGCAGCCTCTGCCGGTGAGTTCTTGTTCTCCGGGAACGTTTAGCTGCTTGGGCCAACCTCCTGCGGCAATGATCACCGCCCCAGCTTCGTATTCAGCTTCTTCCGTCTTGACGAGCTTGGTTTTCGCTTCCCAGAGCACTTTAACCACGGACTCGCTCTTGATCTCGGCCCCGAATTTGCGCGTTTGACCCTCCATACGGGCGGCCAACTGTTGGCCCGTGATCTCCTCAAAGCCGGGATAGTCTTCGATCTTTTCAGTTTTGGTCAGTGTACCGCCGGGAATCACAGCTTCCAGAATCAACGTCTTAAGTCGGGATCGGCCACAGTAGAGGCCGGCAGTCAATCCCGCCGGCCCGGCCCCAATGATGATCATATCGTATCTTTCTCTTTCCATCTTGCTCTCCTTCGCTCTTTGCTACAGATCAGTCCGATTCTGCATGCAGTTGAGCATCTGATCGAATCTCGCCGGATCGAAGCCGACCATGATTTGTTCACAAACTACGATTACCGGTACAGCACGGGCACCGGAAATCCGGACCATCTCTTGCAATGCCTCCTGATCTTTCGTCACGTCGTACTCGGTATATTGGATGCCCTTTTTCGCCATGTACGCTTTGGCCTGCTTGCAATAGGAGCATGTCGGTGTTGTGTAGATCTTGACCTCTTCTTCCATGCTGGCTCACCTCCTCTCTATCAGAAGTTTTAGTGACCTGACTCTAAAGATAGTATAATACGAGACGTTTATCTGTAAGTTGACTTACACCCAACTCTACCCTGAATCCGATCTTGACTCCTCTGAGCAAATACTTTATATTAATTAAAAAATCGAGGATATAATTTTCGGTGGTCTCCCTGTTGAGTGTTTCTAGAAGATGAGATATACTTCTGTCACCA
>JBHIAT010000090.1:0-14049 GCA_046758705.1 Bipolaricaulia bacterium | reverse complement strand
CGGTGGACGTGGCCCGAAAGTTGGAGGTGCCCAAACTGCTGATGGTGGTCAACAATGCGCTGACGGCCTTCGATTTCGACGCCCTACGGGAACAAGTGGAGATCACCTACAACGCGCCGGTGGCCGGCATCCTGCCCCTCAACGAAGAGATGGTTCGTCTGGGCAGCAGCGATGTCTTCTGCCTGCGCTACCCTGACCATCCGTTTACCAAGGAAGTGCGCGGGGTTGCCAAGCAGGTCACTGGCTCCGGTTGAGGGTCGAGGAAGGAAAAGATGACCAAGGAGCCGCTCTTTGATGGCTTCCATCTCTTGCTCCAATTGTTCTTCGGTAAACCCCTGCTGCTCGGCTTCCAGGTCGACAACCCGGCTGGTCTGCTCGAAGCGCGCTAGCTTCAGTTCCTTCAAAAGCTGCTCATATTCGGGGACAGAGAGGATGACCACCATGGGGATGCCGTCCTTTTCCACGATCACGTGCTTCCTATCCTTCTCCGGGCGGGGCGGGTGCATGTCAGGGGCAATTTGACACACGGGTTGTGCAAATGCTACAATGACATTTGATGATAAAATCAGGGGATAAAAGGAGGGTGAGCATGGCAACGAAAACCAAGACAACGACTGCGACTAAAGCGAAAAGCGCGGCAGCCGCGGCTGCTGAAGCCATGGGGCACACGGTTTACGAAGACATCGAGCGCGGCCACGACCGGTTGCTGCTAAGCGTTTTTGAATACAAGGGCCGGAAGTATTGTCACATTCGGACGTGGTACTTTGCCGAGAGTGACGGCCTGAACCCTGACGACCCCGACAACTGGCAGCCGGGCGAGGGTATAGCCATCAGGATCGAGCAAACCGGTGAGCTCTTAGACGGCTTGCGGGCGATCATGGACGAACGTGGGGGCTGAGAGTTAAATTTCGACGATGTCGCCCAAGAACCACATAGCATCCGGCCTTTTCCGATTGTAAGACCGCCTTCTCTAGGCCAAAGCAGACCTTCCAACCACAACCTGTTCCTTAGTTCAGTACCTGAATAATAGAGGTTGCAGCAGTTGTTCAAGGCCGGTACAATTCAAAGCTGAAATGTTCTAATTCAATCCAAGGAGGATTCTATGTTCATCGTCCACGTTTTTGTCCATGTTAAGCCTGACCAAGTGGAAGCTTTCGAGGCGGCCTCTCTTGAAAACGCCCGTAACAGCGTTCAAGAGCCCGGCATCGCCCGCTTTGATATCATTCAACAACAAGATGACCCGACTCGCTTTGTACTCGTCGAGGTCTATCGCACATCCGATGACCCGGCCCGGCACAAAGAAACGACGCATTATCAGAAATGGCGTGACACCGTGGTCGACATGATGGCCGAGCCACGCACCAGCATCAAATACACCAATGTATTCCCTGATGAGGATGGTTGGGACTCGCTATGAGGTTTGAATTTGCCACTGCCACACGCATCATTTTTGGCCGAGGCACTCTACAGGAAGTCGCGCCGCTGGCGACCAGGATGGGACGCCGTGTTTTAGTTGTCACCGGCCGTACCGTTGAGCGCGCCGCACCGCTGTTGGAACAGTTGAACGAGCAGGGGATGGAACCGGTCACGGTTAACGTGCCCGGTGAGCCAACGACGGAGATAGCCCTCGCAGGCGTGCAGCGTGCCCGTGAGGCCGGGAGCGATTTCGTGATTGGCATGGGTGGCGGGAGTGTTCTGGATAGTGGCAAGGCGATTGCTGCGCTCCTGACCAACGGCGGCGAACCGCTGGACTACCTGGAGGTTATCGGCCATGGACAACCGCTCACCCAGGCTGCCGCACCCTACATTGCCATTCCAACCACGGCCGGCACGGGGGCTGAGGTCACGCACAATGCTGTACTAGCTTCACCTGAGCATCGTGTCAAGGTAAGCCTGCGCAGCCCGTTGATGCTGCCTCGCCTGGCTGTGGTTGATCCTGAGCTAACTCACTCAATGCCGCCGGTCGTAACCGCCAGTACCGGGCTGGATGCACTCACTCAGGTCATGGAACCTTACGTTTCTAACCAAGCAAACCCACTGACAGACGCGATATGCCGAGAGGGTCTGCAACGGGCCGCCCGTTCGTTACGTCGAGCTTATGAAGATGGAAGCAACGTGGCAGCGCGTGAGGAGATGGCTCTGGTGAGTCTCTTGGGTGGATTAGCTCTGGCAAACGCTAAATTAGGAGCCGTACATGGTTTCGCCGGCCCATTGGGGGGCATGTTTCCCGCTCCACATGGTGTAATATGCGCTCGACTGTTGCCGCATGTCATGGAGGCCAACGTGCGTGCGTTGCAGGCCCGTGCGCCCAACTCCCCGGCATTGACCCGGTATGACGAGGTGGCTCGGGTTCTGACGGGAAAGGCCACGGCGCAAGCGGCCGATGGGGTCGCCTGGGTGCAAGACCTTTGTGGGGCTTTGAACGTACCACCACTGTCTGAATTTGGGTTGACAGAAGATGACTTCCCACCAGTGGTGGATAAGTCCCAAAAGGCAAGTAGCATGAAGGGGAATCCCATCGCGTTGACGGATGAGGAGTTAACGGAAGTCTTGAGAAAAGCCATGTGACTTTGTGTTACCTGGGCTGAAAGGTTTATTATTAGATAAATCCGGAGCACAGCCCTGAAGGGAGGTAGTCTGATGAAGAGCACAGTACTTTCTTTGGTGGTGGTGGCGTTGGTCGCTTTAACAGGCTGCACTCCAGCTGGGCGGGTAGGTCCTGCACACGCAGACCAAGTCATCGACGAACTCATCGAGGCGCTGCAAAATCCCTTCTGGACCACCCGCCAGGATGCAGTGAAGGCTCTTGGAGAGATAAGGGGTGCGACTTTGAAGGCAATCCCTGCTCTGGCCAACGCACTGCGGGATGAGGACTTTCGCGTGCGCGAGCAAGCTGCCGTAGCACTGGGGCAGATCGGCTCCCCCGCGATCCCTGTCTTAATCGAGGCGTTGCGGGATGAGGACGCAGGCGTTCGCGCTAACGTCGCCGTTGCGCTGGGGAAGATCGGTCCTGATGCCCAGGACGCGGTCTCTGCCTTGATCAAGGCGCTGCAGGATGAGAACGAGGATGTACGCTCAGCTGCCGCCCAGGCGCTGGGGCAGATCGGCCCTGATGCCCAGGATGCGGTCCCTGCCTTGAGAGAGGCAATGCAGGATGAGGTCGTGTTCGTGCGCAGGGCAGCCGCCGAGGCGCTTGAGAAAATCCAGGGTGAGTAAGGTAACTCAACTATAGCTGAAGACAGCTACCTGGACAAGTGGTGATCGTATTTACCTGAGGGCCAGGGCGATAAACCCCAAGCTGATCATGGTCACCGTCAGAGCCATCAACCATCGGTAAGTAGCCATAGTTTTCTCTCGATTCGAATCGATTGTCAGTCCAAGGTTTGTTTTGCTCTACCGTCCCCTTAACAGCAAATATGCTGGAAGGGATATGGTCAGCCCAACCAACTCCAGAAACACCCAAAACATCCCCGATCACCTTTGAACAATCCTATAAGCATGTTCCTTAAATTCATGTTAAGGGATCGAACGGTGGATCACTGTAAGATTTCTTACATCTTGTTGTTGATCCCCGGCTTCACAACCGGTTAGAATTACCATTGAAATAAAAACAAACCAGGTTTAAGGGGTGGTCATGAAGCAGCGATGTCTCAGATCTGTGTCAAGAGCAAGGGCAGGCCGGGCGGTTCTCCGGGTGGGATGGGTGACGACTCTGGTTCTGGTGGTATGGCTATGGCTGGGGGCGTCGCCCGGACTCGCCCAGGGGATCACGTCCACTGATATCCAGGCATTCACCCTGGAGAACGGGTTGACGGTCCTGATCGTTGAGCGACCTGGCGTTCCGATCGTGGCGGTGGACGTGTGGGTCAACACCGGGACGATCAACGAGACCAAGATCGACAACGGCATCTCTCACTTCTTCGAGCACATGCTGTTCAAAGGGACGGAGCGTCGGCCGCCGGGGGCGATCGACCGCGAGATCGAGGGCGTCGGAGGTCGGACCAATGCGGCGACCTCGTTCGATTGGACCCACTACTTTGCAGTCGTGCCCAGCGAGCACGTAGGGCGGGCGATCGACATTTTAGCCGATGTGACCGGCCATTCGGTCTTCCCGGAGGAGGAGGTCGCGCGGGAGCTGGATGTGGTGCGCAACGAGATCGCCCAGCGATCGGACAATCCGACCCAATTCACCTTCTTCCAACTGTTCCAGAGCTTCTACCGGGTCCATCCCTACCATCTGCCGCTCGCCGGGACCGAGGCGAGCCTGAACCAGTTGAATCGGGAGGATCTATTGAGCTACATGGACCGGTATTACGCGCCCAACAACATGACCCTGGTGGTGGTGGGTGAGATCGATGCCGAGGCGGTTCTGGCCGCGGTCAACGCCGCGTTCTCGGACTTTGAGTCTCGCCAACTGTCCCAGCCTGTGTATCCGCAAGAGCCCATGCGTGATGAAAAACAGGTCACCGTGATCGAACGGGACGTCCAGCAAGGGTATCTTGCGATCGGCTGGCCGGCTCCGAGCGTTCGGCAGGCAAACGATGTCTATGCCATGGATGTGCTGCTCGCGGTGCTTTCACAAGGCCGGGGGTCGCGCTTTTACAAGAACATCTACCGAGAGCTCGAAATCGTGACCAGCGTCGATGCCAGCTATCTGACCCAGAAAGAGCCGGGGATCTTCTCCGTCTTTGCTGTCTTCCCTTATGAGAACCGAGAGATAGTGGAGGTGGCGATCTTTGAGGAGCTGCGCCGGGTGCTGTCGGGTGACCTGACCGCAACGGAGCTCGAGCGAGCCAAGACGATTCTGCTCTCCGATTACGCGTTCAGCAGCGAGACGAATGCGGGGCTCGCTTTCACTCTGGGGTTCTACGCGGTCGTCGCCGGGGATTATCGGTTCGCCGTTCGCTATCCTGAAGGAATCCGGGAGGTCAGCCTCGAGGATCTCGTCCGGACGGCCAACCGCTATATCGACCTGGATCGGTACGTCGAGGTAGTATTAAAACCCAAAGGGGGTGAAGGACAGTGATTTCAATCAAGCTAGTTGTGGGGATGTTGCTGTTGTCACTCATGATCGCCACCGGGACGATCGCCTCAGCCCAGGAGAAGCATACATTGTCGAACGGCCTTCGGGTGATCTTGAAGCAGAACCCGACATCCCCGGTGATCGCGATCCAGACGTTCGTTCGGACGGGAGTCCTGCTGGAACCGCCGGAACAACTCGGGATCTCTGATCTCACCCAGAGGCTGCTTTTGAAGGGAACGGAGACGAAGACGGAGGACGAGATCTTCGAGGGGATCGAAAACCTGGGGGTGCGGATCGGGACCGGTCTTCTGCCCGATATGACCAATCTATCCCTGCAAGCCACCCGGGAGACGCTAGATGAGGCGCTTCCTATCTATATCGATGTGTTGCTTCACCCGTCCTTCCCCGAACGTGAGGTAGATCGAGTCAAGGATCAGATGATTCGGGAGCTCCAGGCCCAACAGGACAACTTCTTCACCGTCATCTGGGACAACCTGAGGCAGGGACTCTACGGTGACTTCCCCTACGCGCTCACCCCGACCGAGGAGACGGTGAGAAACATCTCACGGGAGACGGTCGTTCGATTCTATCGGGATCACTACGTTCCTAACAACATGGTGGTCGTTGCCACAGGCGACTTCGAGGCCGAGGCGATGCTGAAGCGTCTCCAGCAGGCGTTCGGTGAGCTTGAGCCGGGGGAGCTGCCATTGCGGGCACGGGTCGCCGACGTGCTGATCCGGGACCTGCCCCCGCTCTCACCCAAGGAGAACGTGGAGATTTCGGTCGAACGGGAGAGCCAGGTGGCCTGGATGATGCTCGGCTATCTGGGTCCGACGGTGGCCGATCCGGACTATCCGGCGATGAAGCTCCTCAATACGGTGCTCGGAGAGGGGCTGAGCTCCAGGTTGTTCGTGGAGCTCCGCGAGAAACGACCACTGGCCTACCAGGTCGGATCGTTCTTCCCGTCGCGGATGGCGAACAGCCACTTCCTCACCTACATCATCACCCCGGCGGAGGCGGTCGATCAGGCGAGAGATGGTATCCTGGCCGTGCTGGATGAAGTTAGGCAGAGCGGGGTCACCGCCGAGGATCTCGACCGGTCGAAGAATTTCCTGGCAGGAAACTACGTCATGGCCCATGAGACGACCGAGCGACAGGCCTGGTACCTCGGCTGGTGGGAGATGCTCGGTGCCGGGTTTGAGATGGATCAGCTCTATCCGGAGCGCATCCGGACGCTCAACTCCGAGGATCTCCAAGAGGCGGCCAAACGCTACTTCGATCACTACGTGGTCTCGATTCTGAAACCTCCAGAATAAACCTACTGGCGAGGAAGGTTAGCATAATAGCCGCACAGATCGGTGAGTACGCAGGCATCACATCGGGGGGTCGGGGCGTTACACACCTCGCGGCCGTGGCGGATCAAGTTGAGGTGGAAATCGTAGTATCGCTCTGGAGGTATCAGGGTTTCGAGGATCTCATGGGCCTGCTCACGCGACGCCTTGGGCGGGATCACGCCCAGTCGCTTCGTCACCCGATGGACGTGGGTATCGACCGGGAAGGCCGGCATGCCCAAAGAGAAGAGCAGGACAATCGCTGCCGTCTTGGGCCCGATCCCCTTGATTGAGGTGAGCCATCCTTTTGCCTCAGCCACCTTCATCTCCCGCAGGAAGTCTAAGCGTAGCTCGCCGCGTTCTTCGCTGATGTGTTGGAGTGCCCGCTTGATGGAGGCAGACTTCTGTTGACTCAACCCGGCAACCTGGATCGCCTCGGCGATCTTTTCCACCGGGGCGTCCCGCACCGTCTCCCAGGTCGGGAACCGCTCGCGCAGCCGATCGAAGGCCCGATCTCGGTTCACATCGTTGGTGTTCTGGCTGAGGATGGTGCCCACCAACACGCTCACCGGGTCGCGGTGCCGACGGGCCGACGGGCCGTAGACGTCCATGAGCCGCTTATCAGTCTCTAAAGCCCGGTCTACAGATGAACGATTCGCGGTCGGCATCATGGCATCTCTGTTCCTCCTAACTTGGTCAAATATGACCACGTTCGGTCCGCTGCCTTATCGCGGCCTACGGAGTTTCGCTCTCGGATTGACCCGCCGGGTCCCTACCCTTGTCCACCGAAGGCGCAGACGGTCGGGTGTCTCGAATCCTGCCCGGAACAGTAGTTGGAGGCTCGATCCCTACCTCAGCCAGAACAGCTAGATTGACCTGCTGCGGTGGAAAGTCGAACGCCCACCTTTCCAACCGGCGATGGAACCTGCTTTTTAGGACCGCCCGGACCCGCTCCTTCGGCGTCCAAAGGAAGATCTCGGGATCATGTCGGCGGTCCAGCAGGTTCAGGGCGGCCATCGCGTCGCTCTCTCCACCGTGCCCGCAAAACAGGCACTGAAACCTGTCCCCACGGCGGTTCTGGCGGTGGACGAACCCGCAGCGAGGACACATTTGGCTGGAGTAGCTCGCGTTGACCTGCTCACGGCGGGAACCTCTGTCGCATATCTGGTCCGAGTAGTTAGCGAGTCGCTGGCCCAGACCCTCGCCCCACCGGTCGCCGTCGGAGTCGGTCATGACCTCGGTTACGCCCAAGTCTACCGCTTTCGGCCCGCCGGTGGCCAGCTCAGGCTTCACCTCTATAGTCTGGTGTACTGCGATACACCGCTTTTCCTCATTCAGCACGATACGTAGGTTACCCTGGAGAGGTCCCCGCCCGGTGAGGGGTATGACCAGGCGCCGGCCAGGTGTGAGGGTCATGATCGAGATATACTGATGACCGTCTTGCTCAAAGACTCGGTACATCTCAGCATCCAAAACCAAGCTGCACACCTGCCTGACTCGGGGATCTTTCCCACGCTTGCGCCGGATGATCCGGCGCAGATAGGCGGCCATCCGACGCTGCTCTTTGCGGCTGATGGGGAAGTGTAGTGGAGACGGTGCCCTGCCACTCACCAGTTGAGCCATGTGCCGAGATGACTTCAGCACCCAGAACGCATAGCGAGCTTGCTCGTCGGTGAAGTGACCCCGGGTTTTCTGGGCCATCACCAACGGACGCAGGACTTCGGCCAGGGCCAGCCACTGCCGATCTATCGTCTCGATAGCATCCTGGAGCGCTAGCTTCCACATACGCGCTTGCAGGCCGAAGGGGCTTTGGTAGCCAATTGTCAGCAGTTCGTCCCGCGCTTGGCGGTGGTTCTGGTGACGGGCGAACCTGGATGGGCGGCCGTATTCCACCAGGAAGCGGTCCTTCTGAGCTGCATAAGCGGCAGCGAGCCAGTGCACGGTCTGCCACTTGCTCTGATTCAGGGAGCGGCTGTAACGCCTGATTGTCCTTCTCAATCCTCTTCCTCCAGGATGTGCATCGTCTGCCGAGCCAACTCCTTGGCCTGCCTGCATTTATAGGAGCGCCGGCCGTAGAACTTCGTGCAGAAATGTTGTACGATGGCAACGAAGTCTTCAGTCAACTCGTGCATGAACTCTGGCTCTGGCGTCTCAGAGCGGTTGATGACTACCAGTTCGGTGCCGGAGTGAGCGAAGATGTCTTCGATAAGATCGTAGCCGAGGCGGACCAGTCGGTCTTTGTGAGCTACGATGACCTTCTCCAGGCGTCCGTTCAGCGCCTCGGTGATGAGCTGGCGGAACTTGGAGCGACGATAGTTCAAGTCAGATCCGATATCAGTCCAGACTTCGTCATAGGGTTGTCCGGCCCCAATGCAGAATTGTTTCAATGTCTGTGCCTGGTTCTCCAGGTCATCCTTGTGAGTCCGGCTAGAGACACGAGCATAGAGGATGACCTTCTTGTCCCTAGGCGAGGAAGGCAACGGCTGACCCAGGAACTGACGCAGGGTGGTCTCGCTGTAGCGACGGTGTCCTCCCTGGGTACGGATGTCTGGGACAAGCTTTCCCAACTTATCCCAGCGCCGGAGGGTAATAATGGAAACACCGAGTATCTCGCTGACTTGGCCGATGGAATAATAACGATCCATTGTGTATGTGTGAACACCTTTATTGTATAGCTATGAGCATATTATATCATATTTTAACTCAACTCTCAAACCTCCTTCCAGTACCCGCCAAAGTCAACCAGTGTTCTTCAACCCGGCCGCGATTCCGTTGATGCTGAGCAGGATGGCATCCCGGATTAGGCTGATCTCTTGGGGATCGGTCGCCCGACGCAGACGTCGCAGCATCGCCACCTGGATATAGCTCAGCGGGTCAACGTAAGGGTTGCGTCGTGTGATCGAGTGCTGCAAGATCGGATTCTTCTCGAGAAGCGTCCCCTGTCCGGAGATCTTCAGGATCGCCCGGCAGGTCCGTTCATACTCCTCCCGAATTCGGGCGAAGATCGCCTGCCCCAGGTTGCGATCTTCAACCAGTTCGCTGTAGTGAGCGGCGATGGTCATGTCTGCCTTGGCCAGTGACATCTCCACGTTCGAGAGAAAAGTTTCCAGGAACGGCCAGCGGTCGGAGATCCGGGCGAGCTCCTCCCATCCCACCCATTGGGCAGCGGCCTCCAGGGCGGTGCCGACGCCGTACCAGCCGGGGAGGACATAGCGGTTCTGCATCCAGGCAAACACCCAGGGGATCGCCCGCAGATCCTCGATCTTTCGGGTCCCCTTCCGCGATAGGGGGCGACTGCCGATCTTCAGTGCCTCGAGTTCGTCGATCGGGGTCGCTTCGGCGAAATAGGTGCGCAACTCCGGAGTCTCGTAGATGAGCGCCTGGTAGGTCTGGCGGGCGACCTCGGCCATGCGGGTCATCGTCTCGACCCAGCCCGGTTCCGGCTCTCCCTGGCCCGCCTCAGCCTGGGCGCGGGCAAGCAACGTCGCGTGGGTCACCTGCTGGAGATGGCGCATCGCGATCCAGGGATGGGCGTAGTTGTAGGCGACGACCTCCCCTTGTTCCGTCAGCTTCAGCCGTCCATTGGCGACCTCCGGCGGCTGGGCCAGGATCGTTTGGTTCGTCGGGCCGCCGCCCCGGCCGATCGACCCCCCCCGGCCGTGAAACACCCGCAGCTCCAGCCCCCGCTCCCGGGCCAGCGTCCCCAGATGTCGTTGGGCCAGATACAGCTCCCAGCCGGCGGTCAGGATCCCGGACTTCTTGCCGCTGTCTGAGTAGCCGATCATCACCTCTTGAACCTTGCCACGCAGCTCTAACATGCGTTGATAGAGAGGGATCGCTAACAGGGCCTCCAGCACCTGGGGAGCGCGGCGCAGATCCTCGTCCGTCTCGAACAGAGGAACGATGTCGATCCCACCCGCCCCGGTCTCCAGGTTCACCAGATCGAACGCCTCAGCAAGCAGCAGCACCTCAAGCACATCACTCGCGTCTCGAGCGAAGGAGATGATGTAGCTTCCGATCGCCGCCTCGCCGAACCTCTCTTTGAGCCCCGGCAGGGCGGTGAACACCTCCAGCATCCGGTTTGTGCCTTCCGAGAGCCGATCCCCGTCGGGATCGAACGAGATCCCCTCCTTCAAGAGTCGGACCAGGAGCTCGACCTTGTCCGCCTCGGGGAGCTGCTGGTAGCCGTTGACGATCCCAGTCTGGGCGAACAGTTCCTCGAGGGTATCTCCGTGAACGTCGCTGTGTTCTCGGATATCGAGGGCTGCCAGGTGGAAGCCGAACGTCTCGACCCGGCGTTCCAGATCACGGAGGCGGGTGGTGGCCAATTCTTCGGCCAGGGAATCAGGGAGCGCCCGACGGATCAGACGCAGGTCCTTCAGGAAGGTTTCTGAATCCGGATAGCCCCGGCCGGGAGCTGCGATCGCCGCCTCGAGGCGGTGCTGTATAAAGGCCAGCTTCATTCGATAAGGCTCTCCGGCGTACTGTTTCTCGATCTCCTCGGCCGGATCGGGATAGGCACGTCGCTCTTCGGCCAGGGAGGCACAGAGCGCCTCGGGGATCGGGACGAGGCGTTCGGCCAGGGAGAGTTCCGAGATCAGCCTCCGGACCTCAGCTCGGTACTTGTTCAAGATCAGTTGTCGGTGCATCTCCAGGGTCGTTTGAGTAATCTCCGGGGTGACATACGGGTTCCCATCCCGATCCCCCCCACTCCACGATCCGAAGCGCAGAAGCGTGGGGACCGAGATGCCGGCCCCGGGATAAAAGCGTTCCACCGCGCTCTCCAGGCGATGGTAGAGATAGGGGAGGAACCCGTAGAGCACCTCATCGAAGAAGTAGAGGGTGTGCTCCACCTCATCAAGGACGCTGGGACGCTGTTTCCGGACCTCACTCGTCATCCACAGACTGACCACTTCATTTCGGAGGTTGTGCTCGAGCTCTGTTTGTTCGAAAGGGGTCAGGCGCATCCGCTCGAGGGCGAACAGGGCTTTGGAGATCCGTTGGAGCTTCTCAAGGACGACCCGACGCTTGATCTCGGTGGGATGGGCGGTGAACACGAGACAGATGTCGAGCTCATCGAGAAGACGTTGCAACTTCTCAGGGGCGATCCCCTGCTCCGAGCAGATCCGGATCGCATCCGCAACCGACTCAGACAGGATGTCCGCTTCTGCCTCCCGATGCCGCAACACCCGAGCTCGGTGGGTATCCTCGGCAAGATTGATGAGCTGGAAGTAGAGGGTGAAGGCACGGGCCACCCTGTAGACAGCCACCAGATCCAGGGAGTCGATCAGCTCGGCCAGCTCCCGGTGCTTTGCCCGACGTACGGCCGGGTCGCTCGCTTGGCGACGATCTTTGGCCAGCGTGCGGATTTGCTCCTCCAGGTCGAAGAACGTCTCCCCGGCTTTGAAGCACAGCACCGTCCCCAGGGTGTCTCCGAGGAGGTGAATGTCATCGCTGATTGTCCGCCCGCTGATGGTCTCTCGGCTCATCCCCGCAACGCCCGCTTCAGCTCCTCCGGCTCGGTGATCGGTGCCCGGCAAGTGTAGTTCTCACAGAGGTAGACGGTGGGTTTCCCGTCCACCAACTCTTTCCCCTCCAGCAGGGCGATCTGATCGCTCTGCTCCGGTCGATCGGGGTCCCGCAGCGCAATCACCTTATTGGGGTTGAACGAGTCGTGGATGATGCTCACCAGTTTCCGAGTTTCAGGGGCGTCCCGGTCCCCGACGATGGCGACCTCGACGACCGGTCCGAGCAGGAACCCCACAGCGGAGAGCATGTGCGAGAAACCGTTCGGCATCTGCTCTATTTGTGCACTGAATGCACGCAGTGTCATCTCCGCCTTACGCTTCAGATCAACCTCTCCGGTGAGTTCTGCCAGGGTCAGCAACCCAAAGACCGCCGCCGAGTTGCCGGACGGGGTGGCCCCGTCGTTCGGGTTCTTGGACCGGACAAGCAGGGATTCATGATCCTCAGCGGTGAAGAAGAAGCCGCCCTCCGCCTCGTCCCAGAATCGGTCGATCATCATCTCGGTGAGCACCCGAGCCTCATCGAACCATTCCGGATCGAAGGTCGTCTGATACAGGTCAAGGAGAGCGACAATCAGGAATGCGTAGTCCTCAAGATAAGCATTGAATCTGGCCTGTCCGTCCTTGAAGGTGCGCAACAGCCGATCCCCGGTTCGCAGCCGGTCGAGGCAGAATCGGGCCGCCCGCTCCGCCGCCTGTTGATAGGACGGATCCTCGAGGATCTGATACGCTCGGGCGAAGCTGGAGATCATCAGGCCGTTCCAGGCGGTGATGATCTTCTCATCCCGCCCCGGCTTCGGCCGCTTCTCACGTGCCTGGAACAGTTTCTGTTTGGCTCGCTCGACCTGTGCCTCCAGGGTCTCGGGCGTCATCCCGACGTTTGCGGCGACCTCCTCGGCCGGCTCGGGGAGGTGAAGTACACCTTCCCCTTCCCCTTCCCCTTCCTCGGTCACACCGAAGTATCGTCTCACGATCGCCCCCTCCTCCTCACCGAGCACGGCGGCGATTTCCTCCGGGTTCCAGGTGTAGAATCCGCCCTCCTCTCCATCCGGGCTGTCGGCATCCTGGGTGGCGTAGAAACCACCTTCAGGGTCGGTCATCTCACGGAGCACATAGGCGAGCGTCTGCTCGACGACCCGCCGGTAGAGCGATCTTCCGGTCGCCTGGTAGGCCTCCAGATAGGTCCAGGTCAGCAGCGCGTTGTCGTAGAGCATCTTCTCGAAGTGGGGGATTAACCAGCGCGCGTCGGTCGAATAGCGGTGGAACCCTCCGCCGAGTTGGTCGTAGATCCCCCCGTGGGCCATCCGCTCCAGACTGAGCTCGACCAGCTTCAGCGCATCCGGATCACCGGTCCGGCGCCAGTGGCGTAGCACCAGGCTCAGCTCCATGCTATGCGGAAACTTCGGGGCCGATCCGAACCCGCCGTGGGTCGGATCAAAGCTGCGCAACGCTTGACGGTAGGCTCCAAAGAGCAGATCCGAGGAGATCAACGTCGCTCCTCCCCCTGGACGGGTGATCTGTTGCAGGCGTCTGATGAGCCGATCGGCTTGGTCGACGACCGCCGACCGTTCCGACTCATAAAGTTGGGCAATCTGCTGCAGCACCGTCATAAAACCGGGCCGTCCCCAGCGATCTTCCGGGGGGAAATAAGTGCCACCGTAGAACGGTTTCAGGTCCGGGGTCAGAAACACGTTCAACGGCCATCCGCCCTGACCGGTCAGCAGTTGAACCGCCGTCATGTAGAGTTCGTCCAGATCAGGGCGTTCCTCGCGGTCGATCTTGATGTTGATGAAGTGCTCGTTCATGAACCGGGCGATCTCCTCGTCCTCGAAGGATTCCCGCTCCATCACGTGGCACCAGTGGCAGGCGGAATAACCGATGCTGACGAGGATCGGCTTGTCCTCCTCCCGGGCTCGCTCCAGCGCCGCCTCCCCCCACGGGTACCAATCGACCGGGTTGTGGGCGTGCTGGAGGAGGTAGGGACTGGTCTCCTCGATCAGGCGATTCGTGTGTTCAGGTTTGGGAGTCATGATAGCAAAAAATCAGACTATAACGATCTGATCATACCACAGGTTCTGGGTAGACTCAAGGAGCAACGGCTTCAGGATCTCTAGCGGAGTTCTCTCAGAAACTCATATCACCCTTCAGTAGGGTGATCTCTTAACCCCTG
>JBHIAT010000089.1:0-14259 GCA_046758705.1 Bipolaricaulia bacterium | reverse complement strand
CAATTCACCCCCGAGCAGATTTGTCAGATCATCGCCTTAGCCTGTGAATCTCCCGGGGAGTGCGGGCGAGCGGTGACGCACTGGACGCCCACCGAGCTAGCCGATGAAGCGGTCAAACGAGGCGTTGTCGCCAGCATTTCGCCCCGCAGTGTGGGGCGTTTTTTAAAAGGAGGCCCAGCTCAAGCCGCATCGAAGTCGGTATTGGCTCAACAACGACCGGGCGAAAGATCCTGACCGGTTTGACGCCGAAGTCAAAGGGGTGTGCGACCTGTATATAGAGGCGCCCAGCTTACAAGAGCAAGGCGTCCATGTGATGAGCACTGATGAGAAGTCCGGGATCCAAGCGCTGGAGCGCAAGCATCCCACGCGACCGATGAGACCGGGTCAGGTGGCGTTACAGGAATTTGAATACGTTCGGCACGGGACCCAGACGTTGATCGCCAATTTTGAAGTGGCCACGGGTCAAGTAGTTGCACCGTCGGTGGGTCCCACGCGAACGGAAGCAGATTTTGTGGATCATATCGAGCAAACGATCGAGACAGATCCCGAGGGGGAGTGGATTGTTATCGTGGACCGACTGAACATTCACCAATCCGAGAGCTTGGTGAAATTAGTCGCCCGGCGCTGTGGGATTAAGGAGGAGTTGGGCCAGAAAGGCCAATCAGGGATCCTCAAGTCGATGGCCACGCGGGCAGAGTTTTTACAAGATCCAAGTCACCGGATTCGGTTTGTGTACACGCCGAAACATACCTCATGGTTGAACCAAATTGAGCTGTGGTTCAGCATCTTGGTGAAACGATTGCTCAAGCGAGGTAGTTTTGGTTCCGTGGAGGAACTGAGGGAGCGAATCATAGCGTTCATTGACTACTTCAATCAGACGTTGGCGAAGCCGTTCAAGTGGACGTATAAGGGACGACCGTTGACCATCTAACCTATGGAGCATTTATGCCGGGATGTAATAGTAACTTCACAGGTTGTTTCTGACTTTTATCCCCTCCTTCTTTATGGGAGAAGAACACATGCTTCCGAACTGAAAGTCCTAAGTCAAAGTAAGGTGCGATTCCAAGGGAAACACCATCCAATTGCTATCGGTCACTGTGGAGACCGATTACGTGATATCCTTCGGTGAGGTGGAAAAACCGATTACCAAGGTTGGCAGAACTGTTACCTGCCCAACGGCCTCGTGAAGTTGATGGCGGCTGGATAGCCCAGGCTGTGAAAAACTAAGCTTAGGCAGGGAGGGGTGAAACCTGAAGAGAGGAGGTACAATGAACGGAGAATTTCCCAAGGGCCGTACGGCGTTTCTCGTCATTCATGGAATCGGGGAGCAGAACCCCTTCGAGACGCTTGACAGTTTCAGCCGTGGCCTGTGGAAGTACCTAAAATCCCAGGGGATGGATATCGAAGGAACGCACCAACTCGCCGAGCGGAAGGGAGCAGGCGGGGTCCACTGGACAGAGAGCTTCGTCCGGCTGAGCTCGCCACAGGGTGAAGACTGGATCGACACCCACGAACACTATTGGGCCTACCTGACGGAGGAGAAGATCAGCGTCCCCGAGGTATGGCAGTGGGTGGATCGAACGCTCCAGGGGACGAAACGGTTCTACAAGGAGGAATCGCAACTTCAGCGACCCCGCCGGTTCCCCCTGCAGAGGGTCGTCCGGACGCTACGTCTATTCTACCCGATGATCCGCCTCACGCTGTTTCTCATCTCGCACTCGCCATACTTGAAATGGTTGCAGGCAATCCGAGAATGGATCGAGCAACTCGGCACCCCATTCATTGTCGGGTACATCGGCGATATTGCCATCTACACCACGATGGATCAGAAATCTCGCCACTATCGGGTCCGACAGCAAATCCTCGCGGAATCCCAGGCGTTGCTGGAGGCGATCCTCAAAGATGAGCAGTACGACCGGGTGATCGTCGCCGGCCACTCCCTGGGCAGTGTTATCGCCTATGACACGCTGAATCGGCTTAATATCAAAGCGGAACTCCCCAGCGGGGTGAGCCTCCCGCTCGCTAAGTTACAGGGGTTGATCACCTTCGGTTCACCCCTGGACAAGATCGCCTTCTTCTTTCGCGAACAAGTCGGGGAGGACCAGCACGTTCGACACCAGATCATCCAGCACCTCCATTCCTTCAAGGTAAAACCGCTCAGGCAGGACCCCAACCCCTACTTCCTGACCTCTCCGGTGACGCCCAAGCTGGATGAGCTCTCCTGGGTCAACTATTACAACAATAAAGATCCGATCAGCGGACGTCTGGACTTCTACCATAAACTGGACAACGTGTACCTGAAACTTCCGGATCGGTGGGGGGTGGCACATGGAGGGTACTGGGACTATAAGGGGTTCTACGACGACATCGCTCAACGCTTCCTAGCATAGTTGCCCGACCTCCCAAAGCCGGCGAGCTTTCGCCGCCCGTTGCATGTTGCACCCCATTTCCCTATCATCTCATCAGCGCAATGCATGCCGCAGTGCAAAGGAGGATTCGCGGATGGAGGTGGAGAAGACCGATTACAAAGGCTGGCAGAACTGCTATCGCCTGTTCAACGATCTCGTGGATTTGATCGTGACGACGGACGTGGGACCGCGTATTATCCGGTTCGGATTCGTGAACGGGGAGAACGAGTTCAAAGAGTACGAGGAGATGATCGGGGTAACCGGCGGTGACGAGTGGCGCATTTACGGAGGACATCGCCTGTGGCACGCGCCCGAAGCCAAGCCGCGCACCTACTTTCCCGATAATTCGCCCGTCCAGTTGGAACAGCATCCTGACTCCGGCTTCGTGCGCCTCATCCAGCCCACGGAGCCGACCACCGGGATCCAAAAAGAGATTGATATTCGCCTGGATCCGAACCAGGCGCACGTGGAACTGACCCACCGGTTGCACAACGCCAATCTGTGGGCGGTAGAGTTCGCTCCCTGGGGGCTGTCGGTGATGGCACAGGGTGGCAAATCAATCATCCCGCTGCCGCCGCGTGGCTCGCACGAAGAGCACTTGCTGCCGACGACCACGGTCGCGCTCTGGGCGTACACCGATATGACGGATCCACGCTGGACATGGGGGAGCAAATACGTGATGCTGCACCAGGACCCGAAAATCGAGACACCGCAAAAGGTGGGCGTGATGGTCACAGACGGCTGGGTGGCTTGCGCCCGCAACGGTCACCTGTTCGTCAAAAAGCTCGACTACAT
This sequence comes from Bipolaricaulia bacterium, assembly GCA_046758705.1. Classification (GTDB taxonomy): domain Bacteria; phylum Bipolaricaulota; class Bipolaricaulia; order JBHIAT01; family JBHIAT01; genus JBHIAT01. The sequence continues at coordinate 11,056 of JBHIAT010000089.1, read as the reverse complement.
CAACGGCGCACACTATCCCGACTTCGGCTGCTCCGTCGAAACGTTCACCAATGCCGATATGCTCGAAGTCGAAACGCTCGGTCCGCTCGTCCACCTGCAACCGGGCGCCGCGGTGGAGCACGTCGAACACTGGTTTCTCTTCGACGATGTGCCGGTGCCGGAGAACGACGCCGATGTGGATGAGCACGTATTGCCTAAAGTCAAAGCCGCAACAGTTCAATAGAGGAAAAGAGGCCGCATGCTCAAGATCACATTCATTGGGGCAGGGAGCGTAGTGTTCACTCGCAACCTGACCAGTGTCAAGGCCACTCTCGATCGGCGGGAGGCAATCAGAGATGCCGACTTTGTGATCGTCACCATCCAGGTAGGTGGATTGGAAGCTTACGAACTGGACATCGAAATCCCGTTGAAATACGGCGTTGGTCAGTGCGTGGGGGATACGTTGGGACCCGGCGGTGTCTTTCGCGGTCTGCGCACCATCCCTGTTCTGCAGGAGATCACTCGGGAGATGGATGGGTTGTGCCGGCCGGAGGCGTTGCTCATTAACTACTCCAACCCCATGTCCATCAACTGCTGGGCGATCACCGCTGACAGCGGCCGGCCCCACGTAGGTCTGTGTCACAGCGTACAGGGCACCTCGGAGATGCTGGCCCGGTGGATCGGCGCGCCCTATGACGAGGTGACCTACAAGGTGGCGGGCATCAATCACCAGGCGTGGTTCCTGGAGTTTAAGTGGAACGGAGAGGACGTGTACCCGATGCTACGTAAAGCGATGGAAGACCCCAAACGACAGGGGGAGGAACCGATCCGCATCGAACTGGCCCGGCAGTTCGGCTACTTCGTCACCGAGTCCAGCGGCCATGCATCAGAATACACACCCTACTTTCGCAAGAGTGCAGAGATGATCGACAATGAGATCGTGCCCCGCTTCCAGTCATCGAATGATGCCTGGTTCGACTGGGGGTGCACCGGCGGTTATCTGCGAACGTGCCAGCGGGAGCTGCCCACCTATCTGGACGAGGTGAAGGAGCAGATCGCGGGCAGGCAGCCGCTGCCCACGGGTCGCACCCACGAGTACGGCTCGTACATCATCGAGGCCATGGCCACCCACCAGCCGACGGTGATCTACGGCAACGTGCCCAACACGGGGCTGATCACCAATCTGCCGGAGGGGTGCTGTGTGGAGGGGCCATGCCTGGTGGACGGCAACGGTATCCGACCGTGCTACGTGGGCGAGCTGCCGTGGCAACTGGCTGGGCTGAACCGCAACATGATCAACGTCCAGGGGCTAGCGGTAAACGGCTCGCTCACGGGCGACCGGGAGGCGATCGTTCACGCGGTGATGCTGGACCCACTGACCGCAGCTGTGTGCACGCTACCGCAGATCCGAGCGATGGTGGATGAGATGTTCGAAGTGCAGGCTCAGTGGTTGCCGCAGTTCTAGATTGAAAGGAGGGGAAAGGAAATGTCTGAGGCCGTTGTTTTGTCGACCCGATCATCGCGTTATTTTGCCGATCTAATTGCGGATCGGCTTGGACTTGAGCGATTGAGTATCGAAAGAAGTCAATTTAGCAGTAGCGAGGCGTACTATCGAATCGAAATCAACCACAGAATGGATCTAACCGGCAAGGACGCGATCTTTGTGGGAAGCACCCATACAGACAGAGAACTTCTGGAGCTATACAGAGTTGGAAATGTCCTGTTTGATTACGGCACTCGTCACCGGATATTTATCATACCGTTTCTTGGCTACTCGACCATGGAACGGGCAGTCTACCCCGGTGAGGTCGTAACAGCCAAAGAGAATGCTCGGCTACTCTCCTCAATCCGAGGTCAAACGACAAACACATTCTTAATGCTCGATCTACACGAAGCAGGTCTAGTCCATTACTTCGAAGGTGACTGCCACAAAGAAGAACTGTACGCCGAGACCCTCATCCTTCGTGAAATTGAAAGCTTAAAGTTAAAAAACTTTGTATTGGCCTCAACAGACCTGGGAAGGACCGACTGGATTGAAACGTACGCCAACTGTTGCGGGGTGGAGGATATGGCGTTCATCAGTAAGTCAAGAAACCGTGAAAATACAACGGTCTTCAGGGTAACGGGTCATGTGAAAGATAGGGATGTGGTGATCTACGATGACATGATAAGAAGCGGGAGCAGCTTGATTAACGCCGCCGAGGCCTATAAGGATCGAGGTGCAAAAGATGTGTACGCATTGGTTTCGCATCTTGCCCTCAATAACGCGAGTGTGGTTGAAAAGCTCGAACTTTCTTCCATCATCAAAATAGTCGCAACCAACTCGCATCCCATGAGTCAGAGTGAAGCGGTACAACAATCCCGCAAGATCGTTATAGAAGACGTCTCGGACGTCTTTGTCCAAGCGATCAGGAAAATACTGAACCTATAGAATAAGGGGGGAAGCAGGCATGTCAACCTTAACCGACCAGCGAATCACGAGGTCGATCACAATATTAAGAACTTGTTTAGCTGACCTCGTCGTATCGAAAACAATCCACGATGTGGTCGTTGACCATACCTGTCGATTGCATAAAAGCGTAACAGACGGTTGGGCCTGTAAATGCAAATCCCCTTCTCTTTAGATCTCTACTCATATTTTCAGACTCTTGAGTCGACGCAGGAAGCTCTTTCTCAACCGTCCAAGCATTTTTCTTCTGTTTATAGCCCACAAACTGCCAGATATAACGATCGAAGCTCCCAAACTCCTGTTGTATCTCCAGAAAAGCTTTAGCGTTATTCACCGTTGCAAGGATTTTGCTGCGATTACGAATTATCCCTGCGTTTGAAAGCAGCTCATTAACTTTCGTTTCGTCGTATCGAGCAATTTTATTCGGATCAAAGCCATCAAAAGCTTCATCGAAGTTCTCGCGCTTATTGAGAATGATCGTCCAACTGAGACCCGCCTGGAAGATGTCCAAAATGAGGAACTCAAATAACTTGCGGTCGTCATGAAGTTGAACACCCCACTCCGTATCATGGTACTCCCTCATGCTGTCATTTGCTTCAGACCAGGGACAGCGAGTTTTCACGATCTTGGATTTCCTCCTTGTAATTTTTTATCTCACCATATACTCAAAGACTCTTGAACGCAACTTTTGTTCTTTCCTATGTAGTTCAATACAATCTATAAAACAGAAGGAGCCGCTGCTATGGAATACCGCTCACTCGGTCGCACCGGTGTACAAGTCAGTGTGCTGTGTTTAGGCTGTATGATGTTCGGCAACCGGACCAGTCCGGAGGACTCCTACGCCATCATCGATCGAGCGATCGACGTCGGCATCAACTTTTTTGACACCGCCGACGTCTACGGCCACGGCCGCAATGAAGAGGTCGTCGGCGAAGCGCTGAAGCGCAACGACAAACGACACCGAATCGTCCTGGCCACCAAAGTGCACGGCCCGATGGCCGACGACGACCCCAACGCCGCCGGCAACCATCGCCGTCACATCATTGAGGCGTGCGAAGCCAGTCTGCGCCGTCTAAACACTGATTACATCGATCTGTATCAGCTTCATCGCCCCCAGCCATCCATCCCGATTGACGAAACGCTGCAGGCCCTGGACGATCTGATTCGATCTGGCAAAGTGCGCTACATCGGCACGAGCACGTTTGCCGCCTGGCAGGTGGTGGAGTCGCTGTGGGCGTCCAAGGAATTGAGATTGAACCGGTTCGTCTGTGAACAGCCGCCCTACAATCTGCTCGATCGCCGCATCGAACGGGAGCTGGTGCCGATGGCAAACACCTACGGCCTGGGAATTATTCCGTGGAGTCCACTGGCCGGCGGTTTGCTCACCGGCAAATACAGCCGCGATAACCCGTTGCCACCTGGCAGTCGTTATGCCATCTATGAAGACAACACTGTCCTGAGAAACCGCGTACATGAGCGCGTTTTTGACGTGGTGGAAGGCCTGCAAAGGCTGGCCGACGCCAAGGGTTGCACCTTGTCTCAGTTTGTCCTGGCCTGGTGCGCAAACCAGCCCGGGATCACCAGCCCTATCATCGGGCCGCGCACCATGGAACAGTTGGAGGACAACCTGGGTGCGTTGGAGGTCACGATCACCGATGAAGATCGAGCAAACATCGACGAGCTCATCCCGCCAGGCCGCATGATTTCACCTTTCTACGACGCCGATTACTATGGCCGCTTCATTCGTTGGACGGCGACCGCCCGATGGTAGAGATAGAGCAGCTATAAGGAGTGAATAAACTATGTTCTTCGACATGCCTTTGGAGGAACTGAAAATCTATCGGCCGCCCCGGAACGAGCCGACCGATTTCGATGTCTTCTGGGGACAGACCCTGGCGGAGGCGCGAGGTTTTCCCCTGAACGCCGTTTCTGAACCGGTGGACTACGGACTGCGCACGGTGGAAACCTTTGACGTCAGCTTCAACGGCTACGCCGGTCAGCCCATCAAGGGATGGTTGTTACTCCCCCGACAGCGATCTGACCCTTTGCCCTGTGTGGTGGAGTACATCGGCTACGGTGGCGGTCGAGGGTTCCCCACCGATTGGCTGCTGTGGAGCAGCGTTGGCTATGCCCATCTGGTCATGGACACCCGAGGCCAAGGCAGTTCCTGGTTGAAGGGTGACACGCCCGATCTGGAACCCGATGGTTCCAATCCTCACCACCCCGGATTTATGACCCGAGGTATCCTGAACCCGAAAACTTACTACTACCGTCGGCTGTTCACCGATGCGGTGCGGACTGTGGAAGCGGCCCGGACACATCCCGACATCGACGGAGAACACATCGCCGTCACCGGCGCAAGCCAAGGCGGCGGCGTCGCACTGGCCGTCAGCGGACTGGAGCCCAGCATCATCCTCACCATGCCTGACGTGCCGTTTTTGTGTCACTATCGCCGTGCCACCGAGATCACCGATGAAACGCCTTACAGTGAGATCGCCAGATACTGCCAGGTGCATCGAGATAAAGTCGATACCGTGTTCAACACCCTGTCTTACTTTGATGGGGTCAACTTTGCCGCTCGCTCTCGCGCCCAGGCCCTCTTTTCCGTGGGCCTGATGGATGAAGTCTGTCCGCCTTCCACCGTCTTTGCTGCTTACAACCACTTCGCCGGCCCCAAGGAGATCAAAATCTGGCACTATAACCATCACGAAGGGGGTGACACCCATCAGGCCATCGAAAAGGTGAAATTTCTGAATGACCTGTGGCGTTGAGGAAAATCGAATGGAGGTCAAGGCATGCCTGTGTTGAAATCGAACCAGCAACACGGTCGTTATCGGCGGATTCAGCCCCTCCCGCTGCGGGACGTGACCATCGACGATTCGTTCTGGGGCCCCCGAATCCAGGTGAACCGCGAAGTCACCCTCGACCATCAGCTCGAGCAGTGTGAAAAGACCGGTCGGATCGCTAACTTCGATAAGGCCGCCGGACGGGCGACCGAGGACTTTGAAGGGCTTTTCTTCAACGATTCGGATTTCTACAAGTGGTTGGAAGCTGCTTCCCATGCCCTGGCGACTCGCCCGGATGCCGAACTCGATCGCAAGGTGGACGAGCTGATCGAAAAGGTGGGGGCAGCCCAGCAGTCGGACGGCTATCTCAACACCTACTTCCAGTTGAACGAACCGGATAAGAAGTGGACCAACCTGGGAATCATGCACGAACTCTACTGTGCAGGGCACTTGTTCCAGGCCGCCACAGCGCACTATTTGGGAACGGGCAAACGGACGCTCCTTGAGATTGCCTGCAAATTTGCCAATCACATCGACCGGATCTTCGGTCCCGGCAAGCGGGACGGGATGCCTGGACATGAGGAGATCGAACTGGCCCTTGTCGATCTCTACCGGGTTACCGGTGAAGCGCGCTATCTGAACCTGGCCCAATTTTTCATCGATCAACGGGGACGCCGGCCGTCGGTTTTCGAACGGGAGATCGAAGACCCGAATACAGGCGGCCACATCGAGGCCAACCGAAGACATTTTCTCAGGAATGGTCAGTACAACGGTCGATACACCCAGGATCACAAGCCAGTTCGCGAGCAGGATGAGGTGGTCGGCCATGCGGTCCGGGCGATGTATCTTTACTGTGGAATGGCCGATATGGCTGCAGAGACCGGTGAGCAAGCGCTTCGGAGCGCGTTGGAACGGCTCTGGGCGAGCCTGACGCTCAGGCGAATGTATGTCACCGGCGGCATTGGCCCGTCAAGCCACAACGAAGGATTTACGAAGGATTACCATCTGCCCAACACAATGGCCTATGCAGAGACCTGCGCCGCCATCGGCAGCATCTTCTGGAACCATCGAATGCTGATGCTCGATGGTGAGGCGCGGTTCACCGATGTCATGGAGTTGGCGCTGTACAACGGATTCCTGTCAGGCGTGTCGCTCGACGGGAAGCGCTATTTCTATGTCAACCCGCTCCGCTCAAATGGGGATCGATCCCGACAGGGCTGGTTCAACTGTGCCTGTTGCCCACCCAACATCGCCCGACTCGTGGCTTCACTGGGGACCTATATCTACGGACGATCGGACGACGGCCTCTGGATTCACCTGTATGTGGGTGGATCCGCCCGTACCACCACGCCGGCTGGCATGGAAGTCACGCTCACGCAACGGACCCGTTATCCCTGGGATGGACAGGTGAACATCGGCGTCCAGATCCAACGCCCGGAGACGTTCAGTATCTATCTCCGCATCCCGGGATGGTGTGAACGCACTCAGGCGATGGTCAACCAGGAACGTATGGCAGCGTCCATTCAGCCGGGAAGCTATCTTCAGATCGATCGAGCGTGGAACGACGGCGATACCATCACGCTGTCCCTGCCTATGGAGATCCAGTGGTTGGAGGCCCACCCGGCTGTTACAAACGACATCGGCCATGTGGCGCTCCGGCGTGGGCCGTTGGTCTATTGTTTGGAGGGTGTGGATCACGATGCGTTCGTGCATGCGATCGAACTGCCGATAGATACCCCGGTTGAGGCGGTTTTCAAACCGGATCTGCTGAACGGGATCTGTGTGATCCAGGGGGAAGCTCGAAAACGGGACCAATCCGACTGGGAAGGGGCACTTTATCGCCCTGCCTCCTCCGCGAAGACTCAGCCAGTTGCGTTAACGGCCATCCCCTACTATACTTGGAACAATCGGGGAGCGGGGGAGATGACCGTGTGGATGAAGACCCTGTGAGGAAGCAACTTCATGGAGATTGCTGTTGTCGTGGAAAGCGGACTCGAGCAGCCGGACGAAGTCGTTGAGAGGTTGAAGGGGCAAGGTGTAACAGCGATTGAGAGTGACTACCCACCGTTCATCGAGCTTCCGGAACGAGTTGTCGAGCAGATTGGACAGCGGTTGCGAGACGGTGGGGGCAGGCTCTGGTCGGTGTACGCGCCTTTTGGAGGGGAGTATAACCTGTCGAATCTGAACGACAGGCAGAGGCGATGGGCCGTGGAGATTCACAAGCTTGTGTTTCAGCGTGCGGCATTGGCTGGTGCCAGTGTGGCCGTCATCCACCCAGGTGGGCCTGCGAATCCCGACGACTTTTCGCGTATGTTGGACCTGTTGCGCAACTCCTTGAATGAGCTTCTGCCAGTGGCGGAGAAGTACGGCATCGTGCTCGGTTTGGAGAACATGCTGCTCAGCTGTGTAAGGAAGTTGCCGCGCTGTTGAAGAGCGAGCTTTGTAAAGTCACAGTCAACGGGAGAGAAACGAAGGTCGTTTGCAAGCGGTGCGGACATCTGATGCTCGGAAATCCGGATGCGGCGGAGTGTGCTTGCCCGTGATGCAGCATAGCGGCACGCCTGGGTATCTTTGCACAAAACGGTTGTGACAGTTAATTTTAATAGAGAGGATGAAAAAAACATGGCAAATAGGATTCCGTTAGAAGAGCTGGCCAAACTGCCGAGTCTCTATATGCCCGAACTCTCGTGGGGGCGCGACAAGGTCGCCTTCTACTGGGACAAGACCGGGCGCATTGAGCTTTATGTGATGGACCTTCAAGACCGAAAGCTCCGACAGCTCAGCCATGGCGAGGTGCCCCGATCGCTGCGGGCCGGCTTCGTCTGGGACCGCGACGATCAGACGATCATCTTCGCCAAGGACAAGGACGGCAACGAGCAGCACGATCTCTATCAGATCGACGTAAACACCGGAAAAGTTAAACAGCTCACCGACGATCCCAACTGTCAAGAATACCCTGCTGAAGTGAGTCCCGACAAAAAATGGCTCACGGTGCTCACCAACAAGCACGGTCAGTTGAATCTTTTTAAGATGCGGCTCGACGGCTCTGAATATGTGCAGCTGACGGATTACAAGAATCCCGTCTTCGGCGGGGGTATCTGGAGTCCCGATGGAGAATCCATCGCTTACATTGTCAATGAGACACCGGATCTCAACAATTTCGATGTTTACGTGCTACGTTCCGATGGCCGCGAGCCTCGGCGCGTGCTTTGCGTTAAAGAGGGCTCTCAAGACCGCGTGGCCGACTGGAGCCCCGACGGGCACTTGTTAGCGGTTACGTCCGATGTCAGTGGAGTGAATAGACCGGGTCTGCTTGATCTCAAAAGCGGTGAAGTGCGCTGGCTGGGTGAGGAGGACGTTGACGAAACAGCGGTCAAGTTCTCTGAGAAAGGTCGGTATCTCGTCTGTTTGCGCAATCAAGATTCCCGAATTTGGCCGGTGCTCTATGACGTAAACACGGGCCAGCGACGTGATTTAAAGTTGCCCACCGGCATAGCGATGGGCTCGGACTTCGCGCATGACGATAACGGCTTGACCATGCTGTTCAACACGCCGACTCGCCGGACTGAACTGCTGTTCTATGATTTAGAGACGGACGGCTACGAGACGCTGTTGTCTGCAGAGTACGGCTCGATCGATCCCAGCGTCTTCGTTGATTGCGAGCATATTTGGTATCGCTCGTTCGACGGTCTAAACATCCCGGCGTTGCTCTACAAACCCCGTGAGATTCCCAAGAGCGAAAAGCTCCCGGCGATCGTGATCGTGCATGGCGGTCCCACGGGCCAGTGGTTCCAAGGCTTCGATCCGTATGCGCAGTTTTTAGCAGACCGGGGCTACGTCGTGCTGGAGCCCAACATTCGGGGCAGCACCGGCTACGGCGTCAAGTTCAGGGATCTGAACCGCTTCGATTGGGGCGGCAGCGACCTCGAAGATGTCGCTCAAGGGGCCGAGTATCTAAAAAGCTTGCCCTATGTGAACCCAAAGCGCTTGGCCGTATGCGGAGGCAGCTTCGGCGGCTATATGACCTTCATGCAAGCCGTCAAAAAGCCGGACCTTTGGAAGGCGGCGTCAGCTTGGGTCGGGGTCACGCATCTGAGAAAGCTCTACGACGCTTCGATGGAGCACTTCAAATACTATTTCCGCTTGCAGATGGGAGATCCCGACGAGAACGCTCAGCTTTGGGAGGAGCGCAGCGCGCTCAATTTTGCCGATCGCCTGAAAGCCAAGCTCCAGATCATTCACGGCGTGAATGACCCGCGCTGCCCAGTGGAGCAGTCCCAAATCTTTCGTGATAAGCTTCTGCAGCTAGGCTATCAAGAGGGTAAAGATTTTGAATACGTCGAATTCAGCGACATCGGCCACGGCAGCATGGACATCGAACACAAGATCCGCTGGTATAAGCTTCTCGTAGATTTCATGGATCGAGTGTTGTGAAGCGGTGAGCCCCGCGGAAAGCTAGGGCGTGGGTGGGCATTGCTCCTGATGCAGATACTTCTGGCACTCCGAGGACGTCAATGAGCGGGTAACGCGTGTCCGCGCCAGCGCCATCAGGTCTTCAATATTCAGATTCAGAACATATACGTACACCGTCCCATCCACGCTGGCAGTGGCCAGACGTGTCCCATCCGGGCTAAACGCCACGCCCGGGACACCATCGGTATGGTCGGAGAGGGTGAACAACTCCTGGCCAGATACCGCGTCCCACACTTTCGCTGTCTTATCCTCGCTGGCGGTGGCCAGGCGCGTCCCATCCGGGCTGAACGCCACGCCCCAGACCGCATTGTTGTGGCCGGACAGCGTGAGTAACTCATCGCCGGACGTAGCGTCCCACACTTTCGCTGTCTTATCCCAGCTGGCGGTGGCCAGGCGTGTCCCATCCGGGCTGAACGCCACCCCATTGATCCTATCTTCGTGACCCGACAAGGTGAACAGCTCCTGACCAGATAAACTGTCCCACACTTTCGCTGTCTTATCCCAGCTGGCGGTGACCAAGCGCGTCCCATCCGGGCTGAACGCCACCCCATTGATCCTATCTTCGTGACCCGACAAGGTGAACAACTCCTGACCAGATAAACTGTCCCACACCTTCACTTTCGCTGTCTCATCTTCGTTCCCGCTGGCGGCAGTGGCCAAGCGCGCCCCATCCGGGCTGAACGCCACCCCATTGGCCCCACCGGTGTGGCCCGGCAAGGTAAGCAATTCCTTGCCGGACGTGGCGTCCCACACTTTCACCGTTCCATCCCAGCTGGCGGTGGCCAAGCGCGTCCCATCCGGACTGAACGCCACGCTCCGAACCCGATTGGTGTGACCGAACAGGGTGAGTAACTCCTGACCAGAAAAGGCGTCCCACACTTTCGCTGTCCCATCTCGACTGGCAGTGGTCAGACGCGTCCCATCCGGACTGAACGTCACACTCCGGACCTTATCAGTGTGGCCGAACAGGATGAGTCTTATTCTCGAAGCCTGCACCGCCTGGTATAGAACATTTTCCGCCTCAGTTGTCACGGTTTTGTTGAAAGAGTAGGTTAGTGATACCGCGTACAGTGCCAACAAAACGCTAAGCTCAGGGTCTGTATTTAAATTGTCGATCGCAGCTGCAGCCACCCCCCGCGACCTTGATGCCAGAGCCTCCAGGGCCAAACGTTCGGCTTGGTTGCGTTCGGCTTCGGCTTTCGCTCGGGCCGCTTCTGCTGCCTCCCTCGCCTGCTCCGCTTCCATCCGTTGTTCTTCGGCTATCCTCAGCGCCTCAACCGTCTCCTCCCTGGCCTGCCCCGCTTCCTTCTGGGCGGCAACCGCTGCCTGGGCTTGCTGCTCGGCTTGGTTGCGTTCGGCTTCGGCCTCC
>JBHIAT010000088.1:0-14293 GCA_046758705.1 Bipolaricaulia bacterium | reverse complement strand
ACCAAATGCTCGCCGAGATGGACGGCTTCGAGACGAACAAGGGGGTCATCATCCTCGCATCCACCAACCGTCCCGATGTCCTCGATCCAGCGCTGCTTAGACCTGGTCGGTTCGATCGTCGCATCACCGTCCCGCCGCCCGATCTCGGCGGACGAGAGGCGATCCTCAAAGTCCACACCCGCAACAAACGGCTTGCCTCCAATGTCGATCTCACGGTGCTGGCACGGCGTACGCCGGGGTTCGTGGGCGCGGATCTGGAGAACCTGGCGAATGAGGCGGCGCTGTTGGCCGCCAGGAAAGAGAAGGATGCAATCGGGATGGCCGACTTCGAGGAGGCGATCGACCGGGTGATCGCCGGTATCCAGCGCAAAGGGTTGCTGATCACCGAACAGGAGAAGGAGAAGATCGCCTATCACGAGTCGGGGCATGCACTGGTCGGTTACCTGTTGCCCAACGCCGATCCGATCCACAAGATCTCGATCGTGCCCCGGACTGAGGGGGTGCTGGGCTTTACGTTGCAGCTGCCGTTGGAGGAGCGCTATCTCGTCACTCGCCAGGAACTGCTCGATCGGGTCGTGGGGATCTTGGGAGGCCGGGCGGCGGAGGAGCTTGTCTTCAACGAGGTGAGTACCGGGGCCTACGATGACCTGAAGAAGGCGACGGAGATCGCCAGACGGATGGTGATGGAGTACGGGATGAGCGATGAGATCGGACCGCTGCGGTTGGGTCGGGAGAACGGGAATGTGTTCTTGGGTGAGGATATCATCAAAAGCGAAGACCACAGCGAAGAGATGTCGTCGCTCGTCGACAAAGAGATCAAGAAGCTCATCACCGGCTGTTACACGAAGGCCAAGGAGCTGCTGGGGAACCACCGCGAAGCACTCGACAAACTAACCGCGAAGCTTTTGGAGAAGGAGGTTCTAGAGGGAGATCAACTCGAAGCGATCTTGAACGAACTTGCCCCACAAACCGCCTGATCCTGCGATGCTCACTCCCCACGAACATCTCCCTAAGAAGATTGCCATCCTTGGTTCTACCGGCTCGGTAGGCACCCAGACCCTAGCAGCGATTGATAGCATCAACCGCTATGCAGACCGACGGTTTGACGTCGTCGCGCTCGCCGCGGGTGAGAACCTGGAGCGGTTGACGAACCAGGTGGAGCGGTTTCGCCCTCAGGCGGTCACCATCAAGCACGAGGCCGACGTGCCACGATTGCGACGGCGGCTCGGCTCCGCAGGGGAGCGAGAGGTAGAGATCTACCACGGGAAGGCGGGACTCCAGAAGATCGCCGCTTGGCCGGAGGCCAACTTCGTCGTCTCCGCGCTCGTCGGGGCCGTTGGCCTGCTCCCGACGCTCGAGGCGATCCGGGCCGGCAAAACGGTCGGCCTCGCCAACAAGGAGACTCTGGTCATCGGCGGCCCCCTGGTCCGCCAAGCCCTCGCCGAGCAGAACGAGACCGAGACTCGAATTATCCCGATCGATAGCGAGCACAGCGCCATCTTCCAAGCGCTCACCGCCGGGAACCACGATGAGATCGAACGGCTTATTCTCACCGCCTCAGGAGGGCCGTTTCGGGACGTCGATCCCGATGAACTCACCCGGGTGAGCGTCGCCGAGACGCTCGCCCATCCGAACTGGGATATGGGAGATCTGATCACCGTCAACTCGGCAACGATGGTCAACAAGGGGTTCGAAGTGATCGAGGCCCACTTCCTCTTCGACATCCCCTATGAGCGGATCGATGTCCTGATCCATCCTCAGAGTATCATCCACTCGATGGTCGAATTCGTCGATGGATCGGTGATCGCTCAACTCGGGGTCCCGGACATGCGGATCCCGATCCAATATGCGCTTACCTACCCCGATCGGATCAAGAACGAATTCCCCCGGCTCGACCCGTTGAAGACCGCGCTCACGTTCCGTGAAGTCGATCCGGAGCGCTACCCAGGATTCTACGTGGCCTGTGACGCCGGGGTGCGGGGCGGAACCGCCCCGGCTGCCGTGAACGGAGGCAACGAGGTTCTAGTGAACCGATTCCTGAGCGGAAAACTCCCGTTCGTCGCCATCCCCCAGGTGTTGAAAAACCTCCTCGAAGACCATAAAATAGTGGAGAATCCCAGCCTGGAACAGGTTCTTGACGCCGACCACTGGGGACGGGCGTACGCCGCAAATGTCTAAGCATAAGAGGTAATCGGTGATCCGTAGATATTTCGCTTTCTCTATCGTCCTGCTGCTGTTGCTGTTCATTGCAGCGGGAATCGATAACTACAACCAGGAGTGGAAACGCTATCAACGGGACTACCTCTACCAGGTGAAGGAGGCCCAGAAGGGGGGATCGGTAAGCCTCGGGGATCGAATACAAGTGGAACGACAACTGGAGATCCGGAAGGTCGTCACCGAGGTGGGCCGAACCGCAGACTTCTGCATGACCTGCCATCTGAACATCGACGAACTGAACGCTCAACACGCGGCCTTCAACGTCGACACCGCACGATTCCCGTTCGATCAGGTCGGTTGCACCGCCTGTCACGGCGGCCAGGGTCTGGCGCTGGAATTCGAACGGGCCCATGAGGAGTTGCTGGACCGTAAAGAGGAGATCTTCGAAGTCAGCATCGAGAGATTGAGCTCCGATCGCTGGCGGGTGCGCCAGGAGGCGTCGGAGCTGATCCGCTGGATGACCGGTGACGACTTCGGTTTCTCGTTCGACGATCCCCCCGAGCAGCGCCAGGAGGCGATCGAACGGACCAAGGCATGGTGGAATGTCCACAAGGAAACGTTCCTGGTCGAGGGGTTCGGCAGTTTCGGCAGCCAGGAACAGCCGTTCATCTCACCGAATCCGATTCGTGACACGATCGAAGCGGACACAAGCCTCTCGTCGCTAGGCGCAAATCTGCGGTTCGTCGGCTCGAACACCTGCCTCGCCTGCCATGCTCACCCTGAGATCAGCGAGATCTACATCCCCCAGTCGAGCAAGGAACATGTGGAACGCTGGATGCAGTCGGCATTCATGACCAGCACCCACCCCGACCTGTTCGCCGAACGCCATCCGTTTATCGATAAGCAGACGGCCAACACGCTGGACGTGACCTGCGAGGCGTGCCACGGCCCCGGCCAGCAGTATGTGTCTATGATGCAGAAGGGACTTGCTCTACAAAGCCTGGGCGACGAGGGGGCCGCCACCGAGATCCTCGGCACGGCCAAGGAGATCGCCACGGGGAACGCGCACCGCAACGTCAACGACCCGGCGATCTGGCGCATCTTCGAGGAACTGATCGCCGCGAGCGTCTCCCCACCGGCGCTAGAAGTCACGCCGCAGCCGGCTGAAGCTGAGCCGGAGCCGGCCGCGGTCGAGCGCGGTCGCCAACTGGCCCAGCAGTTCGGCTGCCTCGGCTGTCATACGGTAACCGGCGAGCGGCTTGTCGGACCGACCTGGAAAGGACTGTTCGACAGCGAGCGGATGCTGGCCAGTGGCGAGACGGTCACCGCCGATGAGGTCTACCTGAGGGAGTCGATCCTGAACCCCAACGCCAAGGTCGTCCAGGATTTTCTGCCCAACATCATGCCCAATCTCGGTAGTGCACTCTCAGACGACGATCTCGACGCGATCATCGCTTACATCAAGAGCCTGAGCGCGGGGGATTGATCGTCTGAGAGACGTTTGACATAGGATTCTCCTGCCGCTATAATGAAAACCAGAGTGAAATGATCCACAATTGGAGGTTGGGATGATCCTGACCTGGAAGAGCGACTACGGACTGCGAGCGATCTATGAACTTGCCCTCCATCACGGCAAGGGACCGATCTCGACCAAATACATCTCCGAACAGCACGGGATGTCGGAACCGTTCATCGAGAAGATCCTCCAGGAACTGAGGAAGGCCGAATTGGTCGAGGCGAAGCACGGTCGGAACGGCGGATATGTCCTCACACATGCGCCTGATGAGATCTCGGTTCTGGATGTCGTCGAAGCCCTCGAGAGCCAGTTGGCGCTCGTCACCTGCCTCATCTCCGATCCCCAGGTAAACTGCAAGATCGAAGCGGGATGTCCGACGAGCATCGCCTGGCAGCTGATCGACGAGAAGTTCCGGGACGCCCTGGATTCGATCAACCTGAACCAGGTGGTTGAGACGGGCCAGAAGTGGCCGGCTCCGGTGAAGGCAGAGGATCTCAAGGACGAGATGATCTATGCGTGAGGAACGGATCGAGGAGATCAAAGCGCATATCGGCGAGATCGAGCTGCCGAGGGTTGGGAAGAGCTTGCAGGAGCTGGGCCTGATCCAGTCGGTCGAGATCCGCGATGCCAAGCTGTCCCTCACGGTTCGCTTCAACCCCAATTATGCGTCCAAGTCGGAGCTGCGGGACCGGGTCGAGGCGGCCCTGGAGACGTTCGAAGAACTGGCGGGCGTGGAGGTGACGTTCGCCCCCCCAAGCCAGGCTCAGGACGTCAGACGTTCCCCAACCCCAAGACACATCCCGACAAAGATTCAGCTCCCCGAGGTCGACCGGATCATCGCCGTCTTCAGTGCCAAAGGCGGGGTCGGGAAGACAACGGTGAGCGTCAACCTGGCCGCGACGCTGGCGAACGCCGGCCGCAAGGTCGGGTTGCTGGACGCCGACATCCATGGCCCGAACGTTCCCAACCTGTTGGGGATCGAAGGTCCGCCGCGAATCATAGGGGATAAGATCCTCCCCACAGAGAAATACGGCATAGAGACGATGTCGATCGGCTTCCTGATCGAGGCGGAACAGCCGCTCGTCTGGCGGGGGCCGATGCTCAAAAAAGCGCTCGATCAGTTTCTCACCGATGTCGCTTGGGGGAAACTCGACTATCTGATCATTGATATGCCCCCAGGCACCGGGGATCAGCAACTCAATGTCGCCCAAGGGTTGGATATGACCGGCGCCCTGGCGGTCACCACCCCTCAGGAGGTCTCGTTGAGCGATGTGAGACGGGGCATCCACATGTTCGAGGAGGTGAAGGTACCGCTGCTGGGGATCGTCGAGAATATGTCTTACTTCATCTGTCCGCACTGTGGGGAGACGACCGAGATCTTCGGAGTCGGCGGTGGAGAGCGAGAGAGCCTCAAGCGCAACGTCCCACTCCTCGGGCGGATCCCCATCGATCCAGATCTGCGGGAGAGCGGTGACCGTGGTGTCCCGATCGTCATCGCTGCGCCGGATTCACAGACCGCCAAGGAGTTCGAACGGATCGCATCACGACTGGCAGATCGGATCAAGGATCTGAAGATCACTATCCCTGAGCCCTAAGGAGGTATCATGAGGGAATTGACCACCGATGCCGTTTGGGAGTGCATACGGAGTAGCGTCATCGATCCCGAGCTCGGGATCAACGTGGTTGACCTGGGTTTAGTCTACGATATCGAGATCCGGGATGAAAACCTGGTCTATGTTGAGATGACGTTGACAACCCCCGGTTGTCCGATCGGACCGATGTTCCACGAAAGCGCCCAGATGGCACTGCAGAGTGAGTTTGGATCGGACGTAGACGTCGACCTGGAGATCGTCTGGAGTCCGCCGTGGAGTCCCGAGATGATGTCCGAGGACGCCAAGATGGAGTTGGGGTTCGTCTAGGTCTGGCGCTACGGACTGTCCATCACCAAGGTGACCGGCCCGTCGTTGACCAGGTGGATTTGCATATGCGCTCCGAAGCGCCCGATCTCCGGTGTTTGCTCCATCCGCGATGTTACCCGCTCTACAAACCGATCGAACAACGCTTTGGCGAGCTGTGGGGGGGCAGCCCGATCGAAGCTCGGCCGCCGTCCCTTACGGGTCTCCCCGTACAGGGTGAACTGCGGCACGGCCAGAATCCTCCCACCGATCTCCAGCAGGGAACGGTTCATCTTCCCGTCAGCGTCCTCAAAGATCCTCAAGTGGACGATTTTGTCGGCCAGGTAGTCGGTGTCCGCCTCCCCGTCGCCGACCCCGACGCCGACCAGCACGACCAGCCCTGATTCGATCTCCCCGAGGATCTGATCGGCCACCGTCACCGAAGCCTGGGTCACCCGCTGGATCACTAACCTCACTGTCGACCTCCTCAGCAGTATATCCGCACCGAGGGAGTCTCGCAACCATTCCTTGGGTAGCCGCCGATCGCCTTTTCCCTTTCCTTGTCCGTCGGCGTGCGATCCGTTATAATTCGATCGCAGAGAGGGTGTGGTGATGATGGCCGAATTGGAGCCGATCCAGGAGGAGCTGGGCGAGATCTTCATCGCCGATGAGGTGGTCGAACTGCTGATCTACAAACTCATCTCCGAAACTGCCGGGTTGAGTCCCCCGAACCGGGTCGGTGGTGAAGATGATCTGTTGTCGACCTTGTCTAAAGTCTACAGGGGCAAGGGCATCAAGATCCACAAGAAGGACGACCGGCTATGGGTGAAGCTCTCCCTGATCGCCAAATATGGAATCAAGATCACCGAGGCCGCTCAGGCACTGACTCAGAGGATCGAGCACGAGGTGCGTCGGATGACCGGCCTGGTGGTCAGTGGCGTGGAGATCGAGATCGCGGATATCGAACTCTGACTCTGAGTGACGACCGATCTGTGAACTATCATGGGCCCTATGGGTCGCTTAAAGCAACTGGACTGGCCGATCATCGCCATTACAGCCACCCTGTGCACGATCGGCCTGTTAATGATCTACAGCGCCAGCTCCCCCGGCGAACTGCAGCTGGTCAGAAAACAGATCATTTGGCTGATCGTCGGCGTCATCGTGATGGTGGTCGTCATGGCCGTCGACTACCACCGTTGGAGACGACTGGCTGTTTTGATCTATGTCATCTCTCTGATGCTATTGTTTCTCACCCTATTCTGGGGAACCGAAATCGGGGGAAGCCGCCGATGGTTCAGCCTCGGGTTCATCAACCTCCAACCTTCTGAGTTTGCCAAAGTTGCGGTGGTGATCTCCCTCGCCTGGCACCTGAGGAGTCGGGTGAGCAAGTTGGAACGATTCTCACAGCTCCTCCCCTACATCGCTCACGTCACGATTCCGGCCCTGTTGGTCTTTCTTGAGCCTGATCTCGGCACATCGATCGTGTTCGCGTTCCTGCTGATCGGGATGCTGTTCGCAAGCGGGATACGGAGTAGACATCTGCTCGGGCTGCTCGGCATCGGGGCCGCGGCCGTGCCGCCACTCTTCTACCTCGTCCTCCAAGAGTACCAACGTGAGCGACTGCTAATCTTCCTGAACCCGATGAGAGATCCCCTGGGCGTCGGCTACTCAGTCATCCAGTCAAAGATCGCCATCGGTTCGGGCGGACTGCTGGGCAAAGGTTTTCTACAGGGGACCCAGAGCAATCTGAACTTCCTGGCCGCCGACGACACCGATTTCATCTTCTCTGTGCTCGCTGAGGAGTTCGGGCTCATCGGCGGGATCATCCTGCTCGCTCTGTATCTGATGCTCATCTGGCGGGGACTCCGGATCGCCCGAGAGGCCCCAGATCGCTTCGGAGGACTGCTCGCGGTCGGAATTGTCGTTATCCTGTTGTCCCATGTGATCATCAACGTGGGCATGGCGACCGGCATGCTTCCCACTAAAGGCTTGCCCCTCACGTTCGTCAGCTACGGAGGCAGCTCACTGTGGGCGTCGCTGATTGGGATCGGGATCTTGTTGAACATTGGGATCCAGAGCAAGGAACTCCGCATGAAGCGGTTCTCAGAGGGCCAACCATCCCGCGTCTAATGTGGGTGAGGGATAAAGAGGGGGTCGCGAGGTTGAGGATCGGGAAGGTCGATCCGGAGATCCTGACCGGCTACGTTTTCCCCTACTTAGGAGCCCAAGACCCGGATCTGTTGATCGGTCCTGTCCTCGGGGAGGATGCCGCCGTGGTCCGGGACGGCGATCGCTACCTGGTGGTCGCCTGTGACCCGATCACCGGGACCGAAGTCGGGATCGGACGGTATGTCGTCGATATCAATGCCAACGATGTGGCCACCATGGGGGCCGAGCCCCGCTACATGACGATCACGCTCATTCTCCCTCCCGACCGGCAAGTTTACGATCTGGAGAGGATCACCCGTGAGATCGACGACGCGGCGAAGCGATTGGGGATCGCGATTATCGGAGGCCACACCGAGGTGACCGATCGGGTCGACAAGCCGATCCTCGTCGGTTGTGCCCTCGGCTTTACCCCTAAACCCCTCGCCGGTGAGGACGTGAACGAGGGAGATGTGATCCTGCTGACGAAAGGAGCCGGAATCGAAGGGACATCCATCCTGGCTCAACTTTACGCCGACGAACTCCGGAGGGTGGGCGTCACGGAGGGAACGATCACAGTGGCTCGGGAGTTCTCCAAGCGACTTTCTGTCGTCCCAGAGGCGCTCATCGCCCGGGAGTTCTGTTCGTTTATGCACGATCCGACCGAGGGTGGGGTCCTGGGCGGGCTGATCGAGATCTCAAAACGAACCGGGAAAGGGTTCTCGATCGAACAAGGGATCCAGGTTGATCCGGTCACCGAACAGATCTGTGAGGTCTTGTCGGTCGACCCGATCAAGCTGATCGGGTCCGGTGCGCTGTTGATCGTGACACCCGCCGATCATGCCGAGACCCTGCTCAACCGGCTGCATCAGACCGACATCCCGGCTGAGGCTATCGGTGTGATCACCGGGGAGCCGAGCGAACAGGAGATCCCCCAGGACGAACTATGGAGACTGATCGAGGAACGGACGTAGCCGCGCGCAACCCTGAAACGATCCGCAGGATGTTCTCAGTGATCTCCCCCTGGTACGACTTCCTCAACCATCTGCTGAGCTTCAACCTGGATCGGAGATGGCGTCGGGTTCTGATCGAAGCGGCCGAGCCAAAACCGGGCGAGCGGATCCTCGACGTGTGCACCGGGACCGGCGATGTGGCGATCGCGTTCACCCGACGGATCGAGGGAGGGGGGCAGATCATCGGGCTCGATTTCTCGGGACGGATGTTGCACATCGGCCGGGAGAAGTTGGTCCGAGGTCAGTTGAATCGCGTGTCCCTGTTGCAGGGAGATGCTCTGGACCTTCCGTTCGCCGACGGACAGTTCGGGATCGTGACGATCGCCTTCGGCCTGCGCAACCTGAAGGACTATCGCCAGGGGATCTCAGAGATGAGCCGGGTGCTGGCGCCCGAGGGACAATTGCTCATCCTGGAATTTTCGCTCCCCCGCGGCAGGTTTGGGCACCTGTACCACTTCTATCTGCAACGACTGCTCCCCCAAATCGGCGGTCTGTTCTCGAGGCGTCTCAGCGCTTATCGGTACCTGGCAAACTCGATTCAGGATTTTCCCGAGCGTGAAGATATCTTGGCCCTGATGGCCGAGCAGGGATTGGAAAACCTGAAGACGCGGGATCTGACCCGTGGGATCGTCACCGTGTACTGTGGTGAGAAACGCTGAGATCTGAGATGAGGGTCGACGGCCCTAACCCTCTATGACCAATCGATTGATGTAGTCGAGCACCTTCTCTTTCTGCTCGTTGCTCAGCTCCTGCAACCGGTACTCGATCCGCTGGATCAGCTCTCGTCCCAGGCGCGCCTCCTCTAGCTGGGTGCGTCGCTCCTCCAGGATGGCCCGCTTCGCTATTCGATGGGCGTCGCGATTGGCCTCCCGCTCGACGTGCTGCACCCGCCACCGGGGGACCCGCTCCAGCAGAGAGACCAATTCCAGCTTTAGATTTCTCAGGCTGGGATCGCGGATGTCGTAGGTACCGTTCACCTGACGGGCGACCAACTGGCTGTCGGTGAACAGGACGATCTCCTCGGGCTGGTAGCTCAGCGCCGCCCGACAGCCGGCGATCAACGCCTTGTATTCGGCGACGTTGTTGGTGGTGTAACCGATGGTCTCGGCGAACTCCTTGATACGATGCCCGTATCCATCGGCGATGACCACGCCAACCGCCGCCTCGCCCGGGTTCCCCTGGGTACTGCCGTCGGCATGAACGAGCAACTTTTTCAAGATATGATCACTTCTATGGCGAACTTTGTGGTGGGCCCAGATGGATTCGAACCATCGACCTCCGCCTTATGAGGGCGCTGCTCTGCCGCTGAGCTATGGGCCCCGGTTGATGGTCGACTTGAATATAGCAAACCAGGACCGGAGTTGTCAAGAGAACGGTTCTACCGGCTTCAGTTAGCGCGCCCCGCGCATCCGGGGATCGAGGATGTCACGGAACGCGTCCCCGAGCAGGCTCCAACTGAGGACGAACAGCAGGATGGCCATCCCAGGATAGATGAGCACGTACCAGTAGGTGAACGGACTGCCCCCCGCGGTGACCCCGGTCCCGATGATCCAGTTGCGGGCGAAGCTGATCATCTGGCCCCAGTCAGCGTAGCCGACACCGGCCCCCAGTCCGAGGAAACTGAGCGCCGCGGCCGTCAGCACCAGCGACCCGATTTGGAGCGTCGCCACCACGAACACCGGGTAGATCGTGTTCGGCAGGATGTGGCGGAAGATGATGCGCAGGTCGTTCGCCCCCGCGGCCCGGGTCGCCTCGACGAAGTCTTTCTCCTTGACCGACAGGATATCCCCGCGGATCAGCCGAGCGTAGGTCGGCCAGCCGAAGACGATCAGCGCGATCATCACCTTGTCCAGGCCCTTGCCCAGAATGGTCGTCAGCACGATCGCCGCCACCAGGAACGGGAAGACCAGGAAGATGTCGGTGATGCGCATGATGATCTCGTCAACGATCCCGCCGTAATAGGCGGCGATCGTGCCGATCACGATCCCAATTAGGACGACGCTTCCGGTCACGATCAGGCCGATCCGAAATGCGGTCCGCGTTCCCCAGACGATCCCGTAGTAAACGTCGTACTGCCCTTCGGTCGTCCCGAACGGGTGGACCTGGCGCAGGGTCGCCTGGCGGGTGGCGATCTTCCAGATGGCGCGCAGCGGGTTGCCGTCAGTCGGCGGCTTGGGGACCGCGCTGAATCCGTACCTCGGGATGCGATAGGGTTCGCGAGGCCGGGGCGGCGGCGCGAGCCACGGCGCCGTGATCGCCATCAAAGTAAAGAACGAAACGAGCACCAGTCCCAGCAACGAGATCGGGTTCTTGATCAGCCGTTTGAGCGTCTTCGTCCCCAGCTTCAGCCTGATCCTCTTCCTCTTCCCTATCCTTATCTTCACCCTCTACCTCTACCCTAACCGCACCCGGGGATCGATCACCGCGTACAGCACGTCGACGACCAAGTTGACTACCACGAACAGAATTCCGTTGAACAGGACAAATCCGAGCACCGCCGGGATGTCGAGCTGGGTCGCGGCGTTGGCGTAGAACCGCCCGAGGCCACGGTAGTTAAAGACGGTCTCGACAATCACCACACCGTTTAACAACCCGGCGACCAACAGGCCGGAGATCGTCACCGCCGGGATCAGCGCGTTGCGGCGCGCGTGTTTGTTGATCACCACATTCTCCCTCAACCCCTTGGCCCGGGCAGTGGTGATGTAGTCCTGTCGCAACGTCTCCAGCATGCTGGAGCGCATCACCCGCATCAGGACCGCCCATTGGACATAGGCGAGGGTAACCACCGGCAGCGCCAGATGCCTGAGCGCATCAAGGGTTACCCGAAGATTCCCGTTGAGGATCCCGTCGATGGTGTTCATGTTCGTATAGCGGACGAACTCAGCGGAGTTGACCACCAGACTGATCTCGGTGCTCAGCCGGCCGGGAGGGAACCAATCGAGCACTCCGTAAAAGATCATCAGCACCATCAGGCCGAAGACGAAGTCAGGGAACGACCAGCCGGTGATCGCCATCACCCGGGTCCCCTGGTCGATCGGATCGTTCTGATGAACGGCGGAGGTCGTCCCCAACCAGATTCCCCC
This sequence comes from Bipolaricaulia bacterium, assembly GCA_046758705.1. Lineage (GTDB taxonomy): Bacteria > Bipolaricaulota > Bipolaricaulia > JBHIAT01 > JBHIAT01 > JBHIAT01. The sequence goes on along the minus strand of JBHIAT010000088.1, from coordinate 2,484 downwards.
GATGAGGATGGGGATGACCGCGAACAGCGCCAGCTCCGCCGACGCCGGTAGAAAGTGGAGGATGGCGTCCCCTACCGGCCGGCTCGCCGTCTCCGACCAGCCGAGGTTGCCATGGAACAGCTCATTCAACCAGCGAAAATACTGAACCGGGATCGGATCGTCGAGACCGTACTTTTTGATCAGGCGATCAAGATGTTCCGTGCCGCTCTTGATCTGGGCCGGGTCTCGGATAAACACGCTTACCCGCTCGTAGGGATCGAGGAGCTGCAGCATCGCAAAGATCAGTAGGGTGACCCCGAACAGGATGAGCGGAAGCAGAAGCAGTCTGCGGGTGATGTAGGCCAGCATGCCAGGCTCCTAAGCTCCTAAGTAGGAGCAAGGGTCAGGACGAAATGCCTGGCCCTTGCTCCCAACGCCTATCGGCTTACCGGACATGCGGCAGACTTGCCTCGAAACTCTTACTTATCGGATAGAAGTACATGCCCGGGAACGCCGGGTTGAACAACCAGTCTTTCACCCACGCCCGCTGGTAGCGACGACCGACGGGCTACGTGAGTGAGACCGACGGCGCGTCCTCGAAGTAGAGCCGCTGCAGCTCGGCGTAGAGCTCCTGCCGTCTGTTAGGATCGGTGCTGAACCCGGCCTCGCTGATCAGCGGTCGTACCTCTCCTTAGCGATCTCGGCCAGGCCCTCTGCACCTATCCCCTGCCAGCCCACGAATGTGCCGAAGCTGGCCATGTAAGGCACGACCCAGTTGTGGGGGTCGTGGTAGTCCTCGAGCCAGCCGATGATGAACACCGGCAACTGGTTTCTGACCGAGCTTCCTATGTAGGTCGGCCACGCAACGTCTTGGATGTCGATCTGGAACTTGGGGTTGAGTGCCTCGATGTTGAATTCGAGCATCTCAGCAGCCACCCTGCGCTCTACATTCCCCGTGTTGTAGAGGATGGTCAGTTGGAAGCCGTTGTCCCAGAGCTGACCGCCCCAGGCCGCACGGAAGTGCTCCTCCGCCTTCTCCGGGTCGAAACCGTAGAGAGGCGCGTTCTCGTCGAAGAACGGCAGCCCCTCGGGGATCGGACCAGTCACCTGCTTCGCTTCCCCGAAGTACACATCCTGGATGAAGATGTCCGGGTCGAACGAGTAAGCGAACCCCTTGCGCACGTTGATGTCGCTGAAGAAGTTCGGTGGGATCCCGTTCCCGTCAAGCTGTCCGCTGCCGATGTATGGGTTCCCCTCGGCGATCACGTTGTAGTTGAAGAACAGGTTACGCAGGCTCACAGCGGGCAGATCCGTGAAGACATCAACCACGCCCTGATCGACCAGCGGCTGCACCTGGGTGATGAACTGACGCGGCACCCATATGCTATCCGCATCGCCGTTCTGGAGCATCAACAACCGGGTGCTCCATTCATCGACGTACTTGATGATCGCCCGTTCCACCTGCGCCGGCTCGCGCCAGTAGTCGTCGTTGCGAATCAGGACGACCTCCTCCTGCGGCACAAAGCGCTCCAGCTTGAACGGCCCGGTTCCGTTCATCCGGTTGTACAGGACGGACTCCTCGGTCTGCGGATCGTGGTATTGGACCCAGGTCCCCACGGTGCCCGGCCAGCCACCGGCCCCGATCACCCAGTCGCGGTTGACGATCGAGCCCCAGTTGCCCAGCAGGGTCGACAGGAACGGCGCGAACGGCTGGGTCAGGCGGAAGACGACGTTGTCCCCCTCGACCTCGACGGCGGCGTCCACGCGGTTGAACGTCTCCCGCAGCGCCGCCTCGCTGATCTCACTGAACTCCTCAACTGTCTCGCCCATTCCCTCAGCGATCTCCAGCGCCAGGTCCTCGATCGTGCCGACCCCGAGCAGCGGCTCCAGCAAGATCCAGACCGGACCGCCGGAGCGATCCTGGATCAACGTGCGCTCGAAGCTGTACTCGACGTCCTCGGGGGTCAGCCGGGCGCCATTGTGGAACCGGACACCTTGGCGGATCGGGAACCGGTACGTCAACCCATCCGCGGACACCTCCCAGCTGGTGGCGAGCATCGGATCGAAGTCGGTGACGCTCGACCCCTTATAGAAGATCAGCGTCTCGTAGACGTTGAAGATCGCTGTTGCACTGGCCGTGTCGTAGGAGAACGCCGGATCCATCGTCTCAGCCCCAGAGATGGTCGCGTGGATGTATATACTCGGATTCTTGATCTGCTGCGCGCCTGCGAACAGACCAACCACCAACACCAGCGACAGAAACACCACACCAAATCGCCAGTTGCTACGCATAGAATCTCCCTCCTTAGACTTGTAAAGTTTTGGGGTTTCCCCGCTTTTGCTTTTACTGAAGTAGGGACACGGCCCTACTGATACCCCCCATCACCTCCTTATCCTCGGAAATTCAGTTTATCAAATCCCCGTTTGGCTGTCAAATATTTAACTATCCCGTTACTGAAATTACGACATAAGAGCTACCCCCCTTCCACCCTCATCTCTCTCATC
>JBHIAT010000087.1:0-14615 GCA_046758705.1 Bipolaricaulia bacterium | reverse complement strand
ACAAGGACTCATCGGAACGTCAGGATCGACCCGCGGTCGCGACGGTCCTGAGTTCTACACGAACCTTAGCCCACGTCCATGTCCATATCGTCTCGGTACGCCCTCCCCCCTTTCTACAATAAGTTTGTAGGCTTTAACTCATAGCTGAGATCGGGTATCATGGGAACAGAGGGGGTATGGCTTTTCCTCCTTTGCGGCCCGTTTGGGTATCGCTCTATGTGGAACGGCTGACCGCTAATTGGCGTCTTTCCCTAACGCGTAGGCGATGGCTTGCTCCAGTGTCATCGTTTGTCCCTCGGCCCACGCCGTCTCAAATGCTTCCTCGTCCAGCCCGGCGCGTACAGCGGCCACATTGCGGTCATAATCAGCACGTTCATCAGGCAGCAAGGGAGCGCCGAGGGCTTCACGCAGCGCCTCCGCCGCCCCAAACAGCCGCGCCCCTCGCTCCGGTTGCTCTGGTGCACAGGTCAACCCTGCCAAGTTCTCCAGTTCCCAGACAATGCCCGTCTTGTCCCCCAGCTCCCGGAACAGGATCAGGCTCTCCTTGTGGAGTTTCGCTGCTCGCTCATAGTCGCCTTGATGGCGTGCCACATACCCCAGGTTGGAGAGCGAGTGAGCAACGTCCCACTTGTCCCCCAGTTCCCGGTGCAGGGTCAGGCTCTCCTCAAATAGCGCGGTCGCCCGCCCGTAGTCGCCCTGATATCGCGCCACAATCCCCAGTTCTCGGAGCAAGGACGCAATGCCCCGCTTATCGCCCAGTTCCCGGAACAGGGCCAGGCCCTCCTTGTAGAGTTCCGCCGCTCGCTCATAGTTGCCCTGATTAGCCACCACATTCCCCAAGCCATAAAGCGACATCGCGATGCCCTGCTTGTTCCCCAGTTCCTGATCCAGGGTCAGGCTTTCCTCGTAGAGTTCCACCGCCCGCCCCAAGTCGCCCTGTTGGCGCGCTACGACTCCCAGGTTGCCGAGCGTGCGTGCGATGCCCTGCTTGTCCCCCAGTTCCCGCTCCAGGATCAGACTCTCCTCGTAGAGTTCCGCTGCCCGTCCCAAGTCGCCCTGTCGATGCGCTATGGCTCCCAGGTTGTTGAGCGAGAACGCAATGCCCCGCTTGTCTCCTAGTTCCCGCCTTAGAGCCAGCGCCTCCTCGAAGAGCTCCGCCGCCCGCCCCAAGTCGCCCTGATGCCATACCAGCCCACCCGCATTATTGAGCGCCTTCGCCCGCACAGCCGCCGACGCACCGCTGCCCCGTTTCAGCGCCCCTTCCAGCCGCCTGCGCCCCTCGCTCACATAACCGCGCACGTCCCAGAACCCCCACAACGCCCCGCACAACCGCAACTCCGCTTCCGCCTCCCCGCTCTGCTCCAACCACGCCAGCGCGGCTCGCAGGTTGTCGTGCTCCACCTCCAGCCGATCCAGCCACTTCCCCTGCTCCGCACTGGTGAGCTTCGGCTCCACCGCTTCAGCCAGTCTAAGATAGTAGTCGGCGTGTGTGCGCCGGATTGCCTCCACCCCCCCACTCGCCTCCAACCGCTCCAACCCATACTCCCGAATCGTCTCCAGCATCAGAAACCAGGACATTCCGTCTGCCTGTTCCTCCTGGCGCAGCAGGTTCTTGTCCACCAGTGAGGCCAACCCGTCTAATACGTCCACTTCTAGCTCCAGGTCGCCTGCCCCGCTACACACCACCTCGGCTGCCTCCAGCGTGCCGCCCCCGACAAATACCGATAGCCGCCTGAACAACGTCCTGTCTCCGGCATCCAGCAGATCGTAGCTCCAGTCGATCGTGGCCCGCAGCGTCTGCTGGCGGGCCGGCAGATCCCGCGCTCCCCCCGTCAACAGCTTGAGCCGGTTCCCGAGTCGCGCCAGCATCGCCTGCGGCGAGAGCAGCTTGATCCGGGCGGCGGCGAGTTCGATGGCCAATGGCAGTCCATCCAGACGGATGCAGATCTCAGCGACCGCCGGGGCGTTCTCGCGGGTGACCACAAAGTCGGGCTTCGCGGCAACCGCACGTTCGATGAACAGACAGACCGCTTCATACTGCGTCAGGCGTTCGATAGCCGGTGGACACTTGCCGTCGGGCTCGGGCAGTGCCAGCGGCGGCACCGGGAACTCGTGCTCGCCGCGCACGTGCAACGCCTCCCGGCTGGTCACCAGCAGCTTCAGCCGGGGGCAGGCCGCTAACAGCTCTGCCACCTGGGGTGCTGCGGCCACGACCTGCTCGAAGTTGTCAGGCAACAGCAGCATCTGCTTGTCTTGCAGGGACTGCTTCAGGATGCCAAGTAGCGGTCGACCTTCGGCTTCAGCTTCCTTGACTCCCAGCGTCTGGGCGATGGTCGAGACCACCAGCCCGGGGTCGCTGATGAGGGCCAAGTCCGCAAAGTAAACACCATCCTTGAAGTGATCGATCAGATCGGTCGCCACCTGAAGCCCCAGACGAGTCTTGCCCGTGCCGCCCACGCCCGTGAGGGTCAGCAGGCGTACCTCCCTGTCCAACAGGAGTTTCTGCACAGCGGTCCGTTCCTTCTCGCGTCCGATGAAACCAGTCAATGGGATGGGCAGGTTGTTCGCAATGGCTCGGGGGGGTTCAGGAATTTCTCTCTTGCGAATCTGCCGATAGAGCTCACGCGTCTCCGGTGCCGGCTCGACACCCAGTTCGTCTTTGAGCACCTTGACGCACATTTCATAGACGTTTAACGCTTCGCTCAGCTCGCCGGCGTAGTAGTGATAGCGCATCTTCTGACGATAGGCCCCCTCGCGATAGGGCTCCAGCTCGATCATTCGTTGGCAGTACTCGATCGCCCGGGAATAGTTTCTCAGGCGCGCGTGACACTCGGCCAGCCTCCCCAGGGTGGTCAGATACTCCTCACGCCAACGCTCCCGGGGCGGGATGGACCACTCGTCGTAGAGATCCTCGGCCAGATACTCGCCCCGATACAGCTCAACCGCCCGCTGGTAGTACTCCAGGGCTTGCGACCAACGCCCTGCCTGTTCCATCTCCCACGCGGACTCTACCTGTTGGTGAAATGCCTCGGTATCGATCCAGCCGGAGGCAGTCTCACTGAAGCAGTAGCCTCCCCCGACGCGCAGGACGAACTGGGAGTCGGCGCCCCGGTTGAGGTCCGGTTCCAGGGTGCGGCGCAATTCGCTGATCCGTTTATACAAGTTCTGAGCGGCTTTATCCGGATTGGAGTCGGGGAACAGCCAATCGATGAGTTGGTCTTGGGTGAACACACGACCGCGCTCGGTAAGCAGGATTTTGAGCAGCGTTTGTGTCTTGCGTCGGGACCAGGTCTGGGGAGGAACAGGTTCATCATCGCGCCAGACCTCAAAGGACCCAAAGAGTTTTACTTTGAGTTCGCGACCTTTAGTCCGCTCCATCGGTGAGTCTCCTCATGAGACACGCGCCTTCACTATACACCATACACCCTCTGACTGCTCCCGTACAAGGTGTTTGTGAATCGGTCAAGCACAATCAGAAATTCAAACGAGACGGGCGTCAAGCTCAAGGTGTGAGCGTCAGAGATAGTGGGGAAAGCCGACAGCTTTCTGATGGACGACGGGCTTGGGAGATGAGAGCTTTCCGGACGTCGGATTGACAGCTTCTTGATTGTGCATCTTCAGACCGACTATAATCGGACTATTATGAAGACTCCTGCTTATGTCTATGCAAATCCGATTCAGGAGATCAGCCAGGCCGATTTTCCCACCCATTCTGAGCAGATCGATGCCGAGGTGTTGACCCATTACGAATACGTCGAGTCCCGGGATCGAGATCAACCAGCTGCAGGACAGCCGCTTAACGTGGTGGTCTTCAATGCGATGCGCGGTACCCATCTCGATGGGATCATCGAGCGGATCCGGGAAACCCCTGAGCTTCGGGATCCGGACCTGCTACTTGCTTCAGAGCTGGACATCGGGATGGTCCGATCCGGAAACCGTCACACCCCCCGAGAACTCGGCGACGCCCTGGGGTTGAACTATACGTTCGGGGTCGAGTTTGTCGAGCTGTCACTGGGTGACAAAGAGGAGCAACAGTTGCCAGGAGAGAACGCGATCGGCCTCCATGGCAACGTCGTCTTCTCCCGGTTCCCGCTCGAAGAGATTCGCATCATCCGTCTACCCCAGCTCTACGATTGGTTTTACGACATAGAGAAGCGCATCGGATCCCGGATCGCGGTCGCTGCCCGCCTCAGTGGAACATCGTTGACGGTTGTCTCCGTCCATCTGGAAAACTTCACCTCACCCGAAGGGCGCCAATTCCAGACGGAGCGGATGCTGGAGGCGATCGAAGGTCCGGCCCTTGTCGGTGGTGATTTCAACTCGATGGGCTATACCGAAATGCCCACAGATTCTAAGGCGGATAAGATTCGTAAGGTTCAGGAGAGGCAAAATTTCGATCCGCTCCACCCAATTGCCAGGGAGCTGTTGTTCGAATCCTTCGTGGAGCAGGGGTTCCGATACGAAGAGGCCAATCAGATGCGGGCTCCGACCAGCTTTGATCCGCAGAAGATCGACTGGGTCTTCGTTCGCAACGTCGAGGTCATGCCCGGCTCTCCGGTCGTGATCCCAGCGACCGCCGACGACGATCCCAACCGACGAATCAGCGATCATCACTTCCTAGCGCTGAAGATCAACCTCCCACGCGTTTCTTTGAGCTGAGAGGCTGAGAGGTTCAGATCTCCCTCCGACGGATCCGTCTTCGGCCTCATGATCATTGTTCGACCATGCCTCCCTGGGCGAGCCCGATGATGAAGTACTTCTGGAAGATACCGAACAGGATCAAAACCGGAATGACCGAGATAAACGTCGCGGCTCCGACCAAGTGCCACTGGACGAGACCGTACTCTCCGATAAACGCATACAGACCAGCGGTATAAGGGCGGATGTTCATGCCACTGGTCAGCGTGACCGCAATAAGAAATTCGTTCCAGCCCTCGATAAATCCGAAGATCAACCCGGCGGCGAGGCCGGGCGCTGCCAGAGGAAGCATGATGTGCCACAGGACGCGGAGCCTGTTGCACCCATCGAGCTCGGCAGCTTCCTCCAGCTCTCTAGGGATGGTGTCGAAGTAACCTTTCAGCAACCAGGTCACGAACGGTGCGGTGAAGGTGGAATAGACCAAGATCAGGCCGTAGAAGGTGTTAAACAGCCCATAGAGGATGAAGATTCGGTATAGGGGGATGATGACCGCATAGGCGGAGATCATATTGATCAACAGGATGCTGATCAGGAGCCCTCGGCTCCCCCGGAACGGGAATCGGGAGAAGCCGTATCCGGCCATCGCCGCCAGCGTGGTGGATACCAATGCGGTACCGATGCCCAGAATCGCGCTGTTTTGAAACGGGCGAATGCCAAAGCTGGTCTCGAAGAACAGCTCACGGAAGCTGCTGATCGTCCAAACGCGGGGGAAGAGGGACGGTGGGTACTGTATCGCCTCCTCTGCGCCCTTGAACGCGGTAGCAGAGAGCCAATAGATGGGAAATATGGAAAAAATGAGCCATAATATGAGCAAAACATAGGTTAAAATGACCCAACCCGGCTTAGATTTCTCCATACCCATTTATTGCCTCCATATTCTGTAATAGACGATCGTCAATATCACATTGATAGACAACAGGATGACGGCGACCGCCGAGCCGAGGCCGACGTTGGCGAAGTCAAAGGCTTGGTGATACATAAATATCGGCATGACCTCACTGCGGAACAGCGGTCCGCCGTTGGTCATCGCGAAGATCACGTCGAAGGTGTTGAAAGTAAGAGCACTGGCCACGATCAAATTCAGCAGTAGGAAGGGTTTCAACAGCGGAAGCGTGATGTAGCGCAAGCTCTTCCAGCGGTTGCATCCGTCGATCATCCCAGCTTCGTAGAGTTCCAAAGGAATGCTCTGCAGGCCGGACGTTTGCATGATGAGGCTGAATCCCATCCCACGCCAGATGTTCATGACGATCAACGAAGGAAGGACCAGGTGGGGTTCCGCGAGCCAGGACTGGGGTTCGAGACCCAGCCGGGTGAGAAACAGGTTCAGGCTGCCGAGTCGAGGGTCATAGATGAATGTCCAGGAGAAGGCCACGATGATGCCGGAGATGACCCAAGGAAGGAGGTAGAAGGCACGTAACAGACCGGCTCCGCGGACCCATCGCTGCTGTAACAGCAGAGCGATACCGAGCCCGAACCCCAGTTGTCCAATCACGCTCCCCATCACGAAGAAAAAGCTATTGAGGGCAACGCGTGAGAACTCCGGGACTTCGAGCTGGAACACATCAATAAAGTTTTGTACACCGACAAAGTTCAGCTTATCCAGGCTGTAGAGTTTAACGTCGTTCAGGCTGAGCCAGATCGCGAAGAACATCGGATAGATTCTGAAGGCGAGGAGCAGGATGACGACCGGTGCAATGAACAGAAATGCTGGACCCAATCGACCGAGACGGAATCGCATGGTTAAACTCTCATTTGACTTTAACTTCTTTGTATAAGGAAAGGCGTCGGGGAGGGGGGGTCTTCACGCCTCCACTCCCCGACATCCGACCCTCGCGTTGATCGTTGAGGTCAACGACACCTACATCGACTACAAATTCATCCGGTCGACCCGCCCGGCGGCCCTGTCAAGCGCCTCTTCAGCGCTTTCCTGGCCCGTGAGCGCTCGTTGGATGCTCGTGACGAGTTGCTGTGAGATCTGCAGGTACTCAGGAATGGGCGGTCTGAAGTTGGCGAATTGAGCCAGGTTCGAGATCACATCCCAGAACGGGAACTCTTCGGCAAAGTCGCCGGCCCGATCGACGATCGCTTGACGGATCGGGACCATCCCATGCCGGATGTAGAATGGGATCAGGTTATCGGGTTCCATCACCAGTTTGATGAACTCAAACGCCAGCTCCGGATTCTTGGAGTCCCGGGTGATTCCGAGCAGCCAGCCCCCTGCACCGGTCGCCTGGCTGCCGCCGGGTGGCAAGGGCAGCGGACCTATACCAAATGTCTCCAGATAGCTTTTACGATCGAAGCCCTGCGACACCGCACCGCTAAACACGGTACCGACCACCTCCGCCATCGCATACTTCCCGGCGATGAACGCACTGTTGAGGTCGCCCCACTCCCTCCCGCTCAACACGTCGAGCGGGGTAATCCCTTCTTCGATGTGATCAACCCAAAGCTGCAGTGCATCGATCCCAGCCCGGGAGTTGAACTCCGCCCGGTTGAGGTCGGTCGTGAGAATTTCACCGCCGCCCTGCCACAACCACGGATACCAGGCATCGGCGGTGTCGTCCGTCGAGATCGCCGGGAAGACAAATCCCCAGACGTTCGGCGGCTTGGACAACCGCTTGCCGACGGCGATCAACTCGCTCCACGTCTGTGGCGGCCTTTCGGGATCCAGGCCAGCCTCTGCGAACATCTTCTTGTTCCATACCAGATTTCTGACGTCAGAGTTGAGCCAAACACCGTAGGTCCGACCGGTGGTCAGCGGCCATTTCGCAGAGTTTCTAAAGGGTGGGAGCCAGTCGTTGATCTCATCCCAGTCCTCAACCATGTCGGTGATGTCAATTACGATGCCACCCTCGACGTACTCGCCCAACCAGATGGTATCGAACTGGGTGATGTCCGGGCCGCGGCCGGCACCGGTCCGGATCAGCGTCTGCAGACGTTGATCCGAGTAGCCCAAACCGTCCAACTCGACGTTCACGTTGGGGTGCATCTGCTTAAACTTCTCGACCGCAGACAGGTAAGGTTGGGGGCCCTCGAGCGTGTAGTTGCGGACCATCGCATTGATGACGATCCGCTGCGCAAAAGCGAGCTCACTCATCGACAAGATACTGCCAGCCACCAAACTGCCAGCCACCCCCTTCAGGAAATTCCTTCGACTGATCGTCCGGTCTTTTGCCACTTGAATTCCTCCCTTAGAAGTGAATTTTGAACATTTTAGATCGATTCATCTTCATCTCTCACCTCCTCGTATACTAAGTTTCGGTTTGGCTCGATTATCGCCACTGTGCTGGCGTATCTGAAACCTCCCGATTTCATCCGTGGCTGACCTCGAGCTCACCCAATGAGAAGCCCTGGTCCTTGGGAAGCTCGACCGTTTCCACCACTTCATCTAACTGTGCAAACACCTTGCGGATGGCTTCGATCCAGTACTCCACCAATTTCAGTTCTTGAGGAAAGAGCGGATAGCGCTCCGAGCCGATCACCATCGAGCTGTCCAACAGCTTCACCGTCTCGGGATACTCCTCGGCGTGGTAGTCGATCGATCGTGCCCCCGGAAAACTCCACGGAAATCCCTTCCCGTAGCCTTCCTTGCGTTGGAACAGCGGAGTGGCTGGCAGTGGGAACGTCTGCCACAGCGTCACCGGCATCCCCTCAGCGCTGAAGGCCCGGAAGACCTTACCTCGGAACTCGGTCGGCTCGATGTCGAAACTCAGGGCCTCCGGATGCAACCTCACCCGGTATTTGTGATAGATGCAGGTCCGATCGTCAGGGGCATAGGGCGGCTCGATCCCGTCGATCTCCTCGAGGGCCGAGCTGAGAAACTCCGCGTTGCGACGGCTGTTTTCGTTAAACTCATCCAGCCGCCTCAGTTGACTGCGGGCGAACGCGGCAGGGAGTTCTTGAGTTCTGTAGTTCCACCCCATCGTATAGGCCACATAGTTGCGGTGCGCCTTCTCTTTGACGACTTCACCGAACATGCGCACCATATCGGCCCTCAGATGGTACTCCTCATCATCGGTGACGAACATTCCTCCTTCTCCTGCGCAGAAGTTTTTGGTCTCGTTCAGGCTGAATGCCCCCATGTCCCCCCACGTTCCGACCTTCTTCCCCTTATAGGTGGCCCCGGGTGCCTGGGCCGTGTCCTCGATCACCACCAGGTCGTGCTTGCACCCGATCTCCAGGATCTCGTCGAGGTCAGCGGGCAACCCCTGAATATGAACCGGAATGATCGCCTTGGTGTTCTCCGAGATCTTCTCCTCGATCTTGTTCGGGTCGATACAGCAGGTTTTCGGATCGATATCGACAAAGACGGGGATCCCGCCGTGATGCATGACGGCCGTGGCGGTGGCCAGAAATGAGAACGCCGAGGTGATGACCTCATCACCGGGACCGACGCCAGCGGCGGCAACCGCTATATGGAGGGCGGCCGTGCCACTGTTGACCGTGATACAGTATTTCGATCCCAGATAGTCAGCGAACTCCTGCTGCAATGCCTTCGTCTGAGAGGCGAAAACGCCCGATAAGATCCCCGACTCCAACACCTGCATGACCATGTCCTTATCCTGCTGGGTGATCACGGGCCAAGACTTGACCAACCCCTCAGGAACCGCACGCTTCCCTCCGTTGATCGCTAATCTGTCGGTCAACTGATTGCCTCCCTGTCTCGAACCTTTACCCACACATCGTCGGGCAAACTGAAGAACAGGTCACTGACGAGAAGCCCTGCGCCGATAAGGGCTCTTTCGTCCTCGGGGAGGGTCCCAATCTTGAACTGGACGTGCTCCGACCTCCTCTTTGGAGTCAGGAGTTTGACTACCTGGGTGATCTGCTCGATCACCAGGCCCGAAATTTTTTCAGGAATTCCGGTCAGGATAACCATCTCTGGATTGAGCGCATTGATCAGATTGGCCAAGCCGATGCCGATGAATTCACCGATCTCTGCTGCCATCCTTTGCTTCGTCCGATCGTCCGCATCATCAGCTAACGAGCTGAGTTGTTGTTTGATGGCCGATTGGGACACCCGTCTTTCAAAGTCGCCGGTGAGCTGATATGGCTCATCGGGGGCCTTCTCCTTTAAATAGAACCATCCGATCTCTCCAGCCTCTCCTGAGAATCCTCGATACAGATCCCCATTGAGCAGAAGTCCGGCTCCGACCCCCTCTTCGATCGCCACGCAGATGATATCCTGAGCCCCGACACCTGAGCCCCTTCTCTCCTCTGCTAAAACGGTACAGTTCACATCGTTTTCAACAACGACTCGGTAGGAGAACTTTTCTGCAAACGTTTTCTTGAGATTAACCTCCGTCCACCCGATGTGGGGGGCCTCATAGACGATCCCCGTATTGTAATCGATCGTTCCGTGTATGGCGATAGCCATGCCCAAGATGTCAGATCGGGAGATCCCCTCCACGCTCAATTCATCGAGGAACACTTGAACGAAGCGAAATATCTTCCCTAAAGGTAGTGGAGGACCGTCATCTCCAGAGAATGCAGGAGTTGCAGTCCACTTCTTGATATCTGCATCGAGGTTGAGCAGCGCCGCCTTGATATCCTCTCCTCCCATTTCGATGCTCAGGATGTATTTCACATCCGGATTGAACCGGAGCAGCGTCGGCTTTCGTCCCAGGTCGGATTCTCCCATGGCGGCCTTTGTAATCATGCCGGCCTGGATCAGCTGGTTGACCGATTGGCTGACGGCAGATGGACTGATGTTTAACACTCGGGAGATCTCAATTCGTGAGATCCTATCTGTAGATCGAATCAGATTTATGATCCTTTTGAGGTTGATACGCTTTTCGAGACGTAAATTACCGAAAGACTGGTGCATAGGAATCTCCTTCGTCTGCGGTTTGGTTTTTAATTATTTTCCACTCAGTAAAAAATAATATACCATAATCATATAGGGTTTGTCAATCGGCTCTAACTACATCCATAACCGCGCCCTTTGAGTGGGGAGTTTTACTGCGAAAATTGGGGCAGGTAAGCCACATGGGCGGACAGAAGTTCGTCGCGCAGCGACAGTGCCATTTCCCAGCTAGGAACCATGGGATCAGCCAGCAGGGCTTGAAGCACCAACGCGGGATCGCCGCGAACCGCCGCGTCTACGATGATCTCTTGTTGCCACACTCGCCCGGCCAACGTCTGTACGACGGCGGTGGGCAAAGTCCCCACACTGATCGGCTCCACACCGCCCGGCCCCAGATAGGCATGGCATTCCAGCACCACATCACGAGACAGGTTGTCCACCTGGCCCACGTTGGGGATGTTCACGATGAAGTGCCCTGGCTGTTCTGCCCCCAGCGCGGCCACCACCCTGGCCAACTGCTCACCCGAGAAACGCAGCTCCAGCGGCCCTGGTTGCTTGATCATTTGAGTAACGACTTGCCGGCGTTGTGCTAACTGTTCATATCGGTGCTCGATGGTGGTCAACTCCACGCCGTAGGTACGTCCATAGCCACTCTCGGCAGACAGGAAGGCGGGGAAAAACTCGGCCACGTGACGGTCCCCTGCCCCACACAGATAACCATAAAGCTGGAAGAGGGTGAACTTGACGGCCATCCGGTCGCGGAAAACGGTCTCCACAGAGGAACTCTCTGGAAGATCCTGGACAAAATACACCGGTTCATGGGTCTCCAACCATTGGTGGAGCAGCGAAAAGCCGTCTCGTCCATCAACGTGCATACGCAAGATCCAGGGGAGATGGTTCACCCCGGCTATCTGCACGGTGATTGCTGAAGGAGATACCTGAAACAGGTTCGCCAGGCACCTGACGACGCTGGACATCTCGTGGCAGAGCCCGATGGCCCGGATGCGCGTCTCCCGGTTGACGGCATGGGTGATTACGGTCAGCGGGTTGGTGAGGTTAATGAACCAGGCGTGAGGACACAGGTCCTCCATCCTGCGCGCAATGTCCAGGGCTACCGGGATGTGGTATAATGCTCTGGAGATGCCCCCCGGCCCCACGGTGTCCCCTACCGGCTGGGCAATGCCATGGCGCCAGGGAATCTCCAGATCGTAGCGGAAGGTTTCCAGCCCCCCCTGGGCGATGGAGAAAATCACGAAATCGGCACCCTTCAACCCCCGATCCAGGTCATCTTGAACCTTGACCTCCCAGCCGGAGCGGGTTTCGATAGCGATGCGCCGGGCCAGCTGGGCCATCTGCTCCGTGGCTGGGTGGTCAAGGTCGTAAAGCATCAAGCGGCTGCCCGTAAGGGCCGTCGTCAGCATCAGGTCGGTGATAAGCCGTGGCCCCCACTGGACGCTGCCACCGCCAACAAACATGATCTGTACGAGGGAAGGCATAATTTACCTCCTGACCGAGTTTTGGACATGCTATTGCAACCACCGTGCCAGCCAGTCGAAGGCTTTGCGTCCGCTGAACTGATGTCCACTAGGGAAGATGTCCTTGTCCAGCCTTTCCGCGACGCCTAGGAGCTCGTAGACGTGCTGGAGCTCTTGGTAGGCAGCCTCGGTGGTCTCCACAGGGAAGATGGGGTCCTCGGTGCCGCTTTCGATGAGCAATGGGCGTGGGGCGATGAGCCCGGCGATATCGGACATCTCGGCGTACTGCAGGATGCCGGGGATGTAGTTGCACTCACAGTGGACGATGGACATAAGGGAAGCGCGGAATGTATTGAGGTATCCGCTGACCACCGCCACGGTGATCCGAGGCTCCAAGGCGGTTGCAAACAGGGTCGTTGTGCCACCGCCGGAGAGACCTAGACAACCGATGCCCGCCACCATTGGCTCCGGGTGGCTGTAGATGTAATCCACGGTGCGCATCACATCCCACACTCGCAGGCCGATGGCCGTCTTTCCCAGTAGCATAGCGTTGAAAGCCACTGCCCGGCAGGAGCTCCGCCACATCGATTCACCCTGAACCATCTCGTGCTCTGTTTCCATCCGCTCACCGAAGCCTCGCTGTTCCGGTGCGAAGACCATAAAGCCGTGTCGGACCAGTTGCCGCCCATAATCGCAGTTGTGAATACGGATGTGTTCCTCCTCTTCAATTCGGGTTGTCTCGTTCACGATCAACCCGACGGTGTGTGCAGCACCACCGATGCCATGGCCGTGCAGGGCGATGACTGGGCGATAAGGCGGCTTGATGTGGCGCGGGATCAGGACGTAGCATGGGGTATACAGTCCGGGCTCGCTCTGGAAGGCGACCTTCTCCATGCGGTAGTCAACTTCCTCACGGGTTTCCAGCACCACGGCATCCAGTGGCGGGCGCTCCAAGGGGAAGCCACCCAGCAGTTCCACAAGTTGGGTGTGCAGCGCCTCGCGCCAAGTGGCCCATTCCGCGCGGGTCCGGGCGCGGAAGGCCAGTTGGCGGGGCACTGTTTGATAGCTATGCCGGAGGGCGCGCAAAGTTGTATAGTCAAGGGTTGGGTTCATCTCTGCGTTTTTGTGTTTTTGTTGAGAAGTTGCGCTGACACTGTCGACCGCCTTCACCAGGCCTCGTAGCGTCTCGTAGCGTAGAGCATCCTCACGGGCTTACAGATGACTTGGAGTAGCCTTTTGAGCGGCGAGCTTAGCCACACCTTCCTGAACAATGGGTTTTTGGGCATCATTGGCCTGACCGTTTAATTATTTTAATACAACAACCGCCGGTAAGTCAAGTTGGTCTGATCGGGATCTGTTAACTTCGAGTTACTCAGCCAGCCGGGGTGGAAGCCTCGGCATTCATTGAGTCTTTTCCTGATCGCTGACGGCTGACCGCTAATTGGCGTCCTTCTCTAACGCGTAGGTGATGGCTTGCTCCAGTGTCATCGCGCGTCCCTCGGCCCACGCCGCCGCAAACGCTTCCTCACTTAGCTCGGCGCGCACGGCGGCCACGTTGCGGTCATAATCGATGCGGTCGGAAGGTGGCAGGGGAGCGCCGACGGCTTCGCGCAGCGCCTCCGCCGCCCCCAACAGCCGCGCGGCCCGCTCGGGTTGCCCTTGTGTACAGATCAATCCTGCCAACCCCTCCAAGCACTCGGCAATGTCCGGCTTGTCCCCCAGTTCCTGAAACAGGGTCAATGCCTCCTTGTGGAGTTCTATCGCCCGCTCGTAGTCGCCCTGAAGTTCTGCTATCTCACCCAGGTTGTTGAGCGAGCCCGCGATGCCCCACTTGTGCCCTAGTTGCCGAAATAGAGCCAGACCCTCCTCATAAAACTCCGCCGCCCGCTCGTAGTTGCCCTGATGGTACGCCATTATCCCCATGCTATTGAGCGAGCCTGCGATACGAACCTTGTCTCCCAGTTCCCGCCACAGAGCTAGGCTCTCCTCGAAGAGTTCCACCGCCCGCCCCCAGTCGCCCTGTTCTTCCGCCACTACCCCCAAGCCATAAAGCGAGAACGCAATGCCCCGCTTGTCCCTTAGTTCCTGAGACAGGGCCAGGCCTTCCTCAAACAGCGCGGTCGCTCGCCCGTAGTCGCCCTGATGCCGCGCCACACTTCCCAGGTTGTGAAGCGAGACCGCGATGCCCAGCTTGTCCCCCAGGTCACGTCTCAGGCCCAGGTTCTCCTCGTAGAGATCCGCCGCCCGCCCTAAGTTACCCTGTCCTTCCGCCACAATCCCCAGGCTTTTGAGCAAGTCCGCGATGGCTCGGTTATCCCCTAGTTCTCGATATAGGCCCAAGCTCTCCTCGTAGAGTTCCACTGCCTGCTCGTAGTCCCCTTGTATCACTGCCAGTGAGCCCGCTCCATGGAGTGCTTTCGCCCGCACCGACGCCGGCACACCGCTACCCCGTTTCAGCGCGCCTTCTAACCACTTACGCCCCTCGCTCACATAACCACGCACTTTCCAGAACCACCACAGCGCCCCACCCAACCGCAACTCCGCCTCCACCTCCCCGCTCCCCTCAAAGTGCGCCAGCGCCGCCCGCAGGTTGTCGTGCTCCGTCTCCAGCCGATCCAGCCATTCTCCCTGCTCCG
>JBHIAT010000086.1:0-14764 GCA_046758705.1 Bipolaricaulia bacterium | reverse complement strand
AGCGCCTGAACAAATTTCGTTTTTGCTCAGGAAAGTTAGCGAACCGAGAGTATAGGGGACACTTAACCGCATAAGCTTCACTGTTTTTTATGTAACAATGGCAAGGAGAAGAGGAGGTGAGCCAAGGTGGACTTTGTGATCCTGGCCGCGGGGGATGGGACGAGGATGCACGGGAAGTCACCTAAGCCGTTAATTAAGTTGTCAGGCCAGCCGATCTTGAAGCACGTCATCAACAGACTGGCTGAGGTGAACCCGGATTGACTCATCTGGGGAGAACCGTTCTGGGGCATCGACGTATCGGAAACCTTCTGGGGAGATATCGATACCCCTGAAGACCTGGAATGGATCGAGAAGCAACACGCATCGCTAGGATGAAGGCCGTCATCATCCAGCCCTCCTGGGAACGGATCTGCGGTGTCCCCCTGCTTGAACGCACGTTGACGGAACCTGAAAACAGATTGGGATCACCGAAGTGGTCCTCATGGGCTCTCAGCTATCAAGATCAAGGAGAACCATCTTGTTTCAATATACCAACTATCTGGCTGTAGGACATTTCACTCACGATGTCACCTCGCACGGGATGATCATCGGCGGCGCAGCAGCGTACTCGGCGATCACGGCACGGAACCTCGGGGCTTCCCCCCGGGTAGTCACGTCGGTGGGACCGGATTTCAATCCGCATGATCCACTTCTGCAGGAGGTTGAGATCCACCCGATCCTCTCAGCATCTACCACCATTTTCGACAATCAATACGATGTCCAGGGACATCGCACACAGATGCTGTTGGGGGTCGCCACACCTTTGATGGCCGAACACATACCGGAGGACTGGCAAACTGCGGATATTGTTTACCTCTGTCCCGTTGTAAACGAAGTGGATATCTCTGTGGTCACCTGTTTGAACGGCTCGCTGGTGGGTGCTACACCGCAGGGCTGGATGCGTCGGTGGGACGCGGATGGTCGTGTGCTTCCCAGATGGTGGGAGGAGGCCGAAGCATTTCTCACGCATGTGGATATTCTGGTCATGAGCGAGGAGGACATTGCGGCTTATCCTGGGGAACTCGAACGTTATATCGCGCTCACCCCGATCGTCATCCTGACCCGAGGTGCGAACGGTGCATTGCTGTTTGCCGAGGGACGAGAGATCGATTCCCGTGCCTATCCTACCCAGGAGATCGATCCGACAGGTGCAGGCGATGTGTTCGCCACCTCTTTTCTGTTACATTACCACAGGACAGGGGATCCCCTGGCGGCGTTGGATTTCGCCCATTGTGTCGCTTCCTTTTCTGTAGAAGCCGAGGGAACGCTCGGTATCCCTACCTATCAACGGGTGCTCGAACGCCAGCAGTGGGACTTAAAGTTGCGGGCCGGGCAATGAACTCAAACCTAGTACTAACAACCTGATCCAGGGCCTGATCGCCACCGAAGTCATCGATTTTGGGGTGTTAGCCGCCCTGTCATTGTTCTATCTGTTGCCCCCGTGGGTGCTATTCGTTTTCCTCCAGCGGGCGTTCATGCAGGTTGCCGTCTTCGGCGGTAAAGGAGCGACCTGATATCGCGTCGATGGAAATCGCTTGGAGGGAAGGGAAGGATGGTATTGCATACGTTGATGAAGTCGCTGAAACGGTGGTATACTAATATATAGGAGGTAGAAGGTTACCATTGGGAAGACTCTTCTGGAAACCGACCCTGTTTGTCGCACTCCTGTATACGCTTACGGCTGGTGTTGCGTATGGCCGGGTCGAGCTGCAGGTAGAGATCGGGTTCAACGGGAAGTACGTCCCTGATCGGGTCACGCCCATTCGGGTGCGGCTGGTCAACCACGGACCTCCCATCCACGGCTGGCTCACCGTCTCCCAGACACTCGAAAGTCCGTGGCGGGGGGGCGTGAGTGAAGCGATGTCCCGGGAGGTCTCCCTGGAGTTCAACGCGCGCAAAGTCTTCCATTTCAACTTCCCGGTCCGTGGGTTCATCTACCCGATCTCGGTCACTCTCCACGATGAGATGGGCACGATCGCTGAGCAGAAGATTGAGTTGCGGGACCGATACGAGCGCAGCGAGCTGACGCTGGCTCTGAGCGAGGTGTCGTTTCCCACGGTACTGCCTACCGGAGAGTGGGTCGAGACGGTCGGACCTGATCGGATGCCTGAGGAGTGGAGCGCCTACGAGAGCGTCGGGCGCATCTACCTGGGCCGCCTGCTCCTGTCTGCCCTGTCGTCGGCGCAGCAAGAAGCATTGAGACAATGGGTGGCGGGTGGTGGGGAACTGGTCGTCCTCTCCGGGGACAACTGGTACTTCCAACGGTCCCCGCTGATCGACGCGCTGGCCCCGTTCACCGTGACGGGTTTGACCGAGATCGAGTCGGGATATCCGATCACCATCGGACACCCCAAACAGGATGCGACGGTGTTGCTCTCTGAAGTAGAACGTGAAGGGGGACATCCAATCCTGGTACGGGGCCGGTTTGGTAGCGGCCGGATCCTGTTCGCCACGGTCAACCCGCTCTCCCTCTCCACCCCGGATGCGAGGGGGCTGGAGGCTCTCTGGAACGCCCTCTCCCTGTCTCAGGGTAACGCCGAAGACGGTCGAGATCTGGAAATGGAGATCGCGCTGGATTTCAACGAGAACCCAGCCTTCATGCCGCTGAACCAGCTCGAACTCCGACAGCCATCCCGGGTCCATATCGGCGGTCTCCTGATCGTGTATATCGCTGGGTTCAGCATGTTGGGTTGGCTGATCGCCCGGACCCGAAGCACCTCCCGTTCCCGTTATTACACCTGGGCGGTCTTCCCGTGGCTGATCATTATTTCGTCAATTCTGCTGTGGTATGTCCACCAACCGAGATTCTCAAAGCCGGTGAAGATTCTTGAGATGGGGATCGTCAGGAGCACGGGCGGAGAAACGGCGCTGGAGCAAACCTGGATGGGGATGTTCTCCAAGTTGAAGACCGACCTCCATCTGACGTTGA
This sequence comes from Bipolaricaulia bacterium, assembly GCA_046758705.1. Classification (GTDB taxonomy): domain Bacteria; phylum Bipolaricaulota; class Bipolaricaulia; order JBHIAT01; family JBHIAT01; genus JBHIAT01. Next base: position 11,796 of record JBHIAT010000086.1, on the reverse strand, counting down.
ACCTTGAGAACGGAGCCATCCGCCAACTCCTGCCCCAGGAGCGTGCCGATCATCAGTATGACCTCGAGTACCTGTTGACCTCGGACCAGACCGGGCTTCTGATTCAGATGGACGAGCGACAACGACGGCACTTCTACATCGAACGGTTCGTTGATCTGCCGGTGACCTTCTCTCTGAACGACCAGTGGGTCCAGGTCGATAACCGGAGTGACTACGACCTTCTCGACGTCGGTCTGGTCAGGGGCCGTCGCGTCTATCGGATCGGGACCGTTGCGGCGGGATCGAGCGTCACCCGAGCGATCGAGCGTTCGAGTCCCGGATACTTGGATCGGGACAACCGCGTGGCCAGGGAGCTGCTTAGGATGGTCCGGATCGACGGTGGCGATCGCGGTCCGCTGCTGCTGGGTTGGATCGTGGAGCAGAAGGGGACAAAGACCGGGGGGGAACGGGCCGTAGTCCGCCGCGTGATCGGTTCGGTCTCCGATCTGGAGGAGCGCACCGCCATCAAACTGGCGGTGATCGAAGGCAGGGATGAGGGTTGATTCACAGGCTCGGGAGGCACGAGTGATGGGCTACAACATCGAAACGAACAAAGAACCGATCCCCCTGATCCATCTCCAGAACCGGTCACTGTTCATTGGGTTCCTCATCCTGATGGTCATCCCCCTGATGATCGCGCTCCCCCCGAGCGGCACCGTCGAGACTACCCTTGAGTTTGGCTTCGATCTGAAGACCGTCTTCCTGTACGCCTTCGCCCTCTGCTACGGAATCCTGGCGCTGAACCTCGGACAGGGAGAGATCGGCCGTTGGGTGGAGCGGGGGAAAGACGTTCATCGGGATCGGGTGTACCTGCGGCGTTTGCTGGCACAATGTGGTGTTGCCATGGTGTTGACAGCCCCCTACTGGATCATCTTTCACGGGGTCACTCACCTCGGCCTGGGTCGGGTTCTCGGCAGCGCTGTCCACCTGTTCATCTACGGCATCGACTTGGCGCTGGTCGGGTTCGCCCTCGGTGCTCGGGTCCGATCCGAATCGGCTCAGTTGATGCTGAAGTACGGGGGCTTCGCCGGGTATCTGACCATCACCTTGTTCCACGGCCAAGTTCTGAACCCGTTCCTGATTGCTTCCTCGATCTTGACGCGGGGGTTCGATCGGTTCATCTTAATCAGCTTCATCGTATTTGCGGGTGTGGGTGCCCTTCTGATATTTTTGATTCGTAAAATGGTGAGTAACATGGACGATGAGAGCGGTGATCAGGCCCATGAAGTCTCCGTTTGAGCTGATCCTGGAACGAGTTGAGCGACGCAACCGCCGGTTGATGAGCCTTCGCTTCATGACCTTCTCTCTGACGGTCTCCCTGATGGTGACCCTGATCTACCTGCTGATGGTCTACCTGGGATACTTCGAGACGGTCAACCTGGGAGCGATCTTCATCGGCAACCTGCTGGTCGGCCTCCTCGGAGCCGGTTTGGGATACTTCAGACGGGTGGATCTCGGCGATGCGCTCTACCATACCGACAGAAAACTCGGCCTGGACGAAAGATTGAGCACGCTCCACGATCTGAGGCAGGAGGGAAGGGAGGAGCATAGGGAGTTCGTCAGGATCCTCTCCCGACAGGTCGTCAGACTCCAGGTCGATCCCCGAACGGCCTTCTCCGCCTCTCGGGCCGACCGGATGAGCACCCTCACCCTGGCTGTGCTGATCCTCTTCTGTGGGGGGCTCCTCGGGATGATCTACGGGGATCTACGCTGGAGTGGGGGACTCCGGAGCATCGTTGGTCCGGGCCGGGAAGGTCGAATCGATCGAGAGTTTGAGTTTCAGGGTCTTCCCGAAACTCAGCGACCGGGCGCCTCAGTCTCACAGCCTGAGTCCATCGAACGAGTCAATGAGACGGCTCCAGGAGTGCAGAGACCCCGGGAGGATACACATGGCAGCGGAGTCGAAGCACTGAACCGGGCGCTCGCCGAACTCTACAGCGTGAACGCGGATCGGAGTGTACTCGGTGATAAGGGAGACCTCGACCAGTTAATCAAAGCACAGCGGGAAGCGGTTCAACGCCTGCAGAACGTGCTCACAGAACTTGAGAGGCGTCTAAGGAGTGGAAACTCGTTGACGCAGGAGCAACGGGACGCCTTGCGTCAGCTCGAGAGACAGCTCGCGGACGAACGGCTCCGGGAGAGAATTCAGCAATTGCTCGATACTCAGGATAGCCAACAACAACTGAGGCTTGTTGAGGATACACTCAGGGATATCTCCGGGAAACAAGAGGCCGAGCAGGCTCTGCAGCAGGCAGGCGGTGTGGGTCTCCTACCGAACGACGTTCCGGGAGGCAGATCGGCGAACCAGCCGCCCCCCGATCTGGACGCACAACCGGTGGCCGCGGAAGCCGATGGGACGGACGGAAGGGCCGCGGGAGCAGAAGCGAACATTCAAGGGAACGGGAGGGAGACCAGGGAGTCCGGATCCATATCGGATCGGGATCGGGGACTGGACCCGGGGTATTCCGATGATCCGGGCACCGGGGAGGGAGAGCCCTTGAGGACTTCTCCACCTAATGAACCCCGGGGGACCTACCCGGTCAAGGTATCCGGGATCTTCTCCGAGGACGGGCTGAAGCGGGATATGATCACCCAGGGGGTCCCTCTGGAAGATGACCTCCCCGTGCCGCAGGGACAGGATTCCATCTACCGGATCGATTATGAGAAGGTGGAGTCGATCCTGGAGTTCCGAGAGATTCCTGAAGCGTTGCGGCAAGTCGTCCGGGACTACTTCATCCGGATCACTGAACAGGAGTGAATCAACGGAAACGAGAGGCAAAGATGCCCACCGAAGAAGAGATCCAGCATTACCAGGAGAAGTTTCGGGAGTTGCGTGAGGAGATCGGCCGGGTGATCGTCGGTCATGAGGCGGTCATCCGGGGGGTGCTGATCTCCCTGCTCTGCAGCGGCCATGTGCTGCTCGAGGGTGTCCCCGGTCTGGGCAAGACCCTGCTGGTACGCACCCTAGGAAACGCGCTCGGCTTGGGGTTCTCCAGGATCCAGTTCACTCCCGATCTGATGCCGGCCGACATCATTGGGACGAACATCATCATGGAGAACGAGCGCGGCAAGTATTTTCAGTTCGCGAGGGGCCCGATCTTCTCCAACATGGTGTTGGCCGACGAGATCAACCGTGCGACGCCCAAGACCCAGAGTGCACTGTTGGAGGCGATGGAGGAGCGAACGGTTACGGTCGGAGACACCAGCTACGAACTGGATTGGCCATTTATGGTGCTTGCCACTCAGAATCCGATCGAGATGGAGGGAACCTTCCCTCTGCCCGAAGCTCAAGTGGATCGGTTCTTCCTCAAACTCAACGTCCGTTACCCGAGCCAGGAGGAGCTTGAGGCGATCATCGAACGGAACACCGAGGACGGACTTCCCACACCGGAGCAGATCCTGTCTCGGGACGAGGTGCTGGCAGCGCGGAAGATTATCGCCGCGTTCCCGGTGGCCAGCCGGCTGCGCACGTACGTCACCCGGCTTGTTTACACCACCCACCCCGGGACAGATCAGGCGACCGAGCTGGTGAACCGCTACATCGAATACGGTGCCAGTCCCCGAGCCGGTCTCAGCCTGATCATGGGAGCTAAGGCCAACGCCTTCCTAGAGGGGGAGTACCATGTTCGGATCAAGGATATCGAAACGGTTTTCCACCCAAGCCTGAACCACCGCATCATCCTGAACTTCCGCGGGGAGTCCGAGGGGGTTCAGGTCGAGGAGATCCTTCGTGACCTTTGGGAGCAGATCCCGGAGTAGAGACAGGTTTGAAACCTGCCCCTACGAGTCAGAAGGGCAGGAGGGCTATGGACTTTCTGGATGAGGAGTTCCTGAGACGGCTGGAGAACTTGAGATTCATCGTGAAGGGCCGGTTCCGCGGCCAGATCGGCGGAAGCCACTACTCCCCCCGTTCGGGGGTGAGCCTGGAGTTTGCCGACTACCGCAACTACTTCCCCGGCGATGACCTCCGTTACGTCGATTGGAACATCTACGGGCGGTTGGACCGACTATTCATCAAGGTCTTCTCCCGGGAGGAGGATATTCCCATCTACCTGCTTTTGGATGTGAGCCGTTCGATGACGATCGAGGGGAAACTCCAGTATGGGGCGAAGCTCGCCGCGGCGCTCAGCTATCTCGGCCTGAAGCATCTGAACCGGGTCGGGGTCTTCCCATTCTCTGAGACCCTCAGGGAGGGAGTCCGTCCCCGCCACGGAACCGCTCAGATCTTCAAGATCTTCGACTACCTGAAGGCCATCTCTCCAGCGGGGGAGACGGCGCTCAACGCGTCGTTGGAGGAGTTCGTGAGGCGCCACGTGGAAAGTGGCCTGGCCGTGATCGTCAGTGACTTCCTGAGCGAGGACGGCTCCGAGGAGGGACTGGCTCATCTGTTGTACAAGCGATTCGATGTCGTCGCGCTCCAGATCCTCGCTGAGGCCGACCTCTCCCCGCAGATCGACGGGGACATGAGGCTTGAGGATGTGGAGGATGACACGCAACACCTGACGCTCGCGGTCGGCGATCGCACCCGGAATCTTTACGTCCAAGCGCTATCCGAACACCTGGAGCGCCTGAGAAGATTCTGCTTGGAACGGGGGATCGAACACCTGGTTCTCCCCACCTCAATACCGCTTGAACAGGCGGTCTTCGAATACCTGAAGCGGGGGACGTTTATCAAGTGAGCCTACTGAATCCTGCTGCCTTCTATTGGTTGGGACTCGCGGGGATTATCCTGTTGCTCTATTTTCTCAGGCAGCGAGAACGGACCCATCAGGTCTCGGCCCTGTTCCTCTGGGAGCAGGTCCAGGAAAGCACACGGAGCGCGTTCAACCTGCTCAAGGTGAGACGGAATCTGTTGCTGTTCATCCAGCTTCTCATCCTGGCGCTGCTGGTGCTCGGTCTGGCCAATCCGACCCTACTTCGCGATCGAGAGGAGACGTTCTGGGCGATCCTGATCGACGGCAGTGCCAGCATGGGCGCCCGAGCCGAGGATGGGACCACACGGTACGAGCGGGCCGTGAATCAGGCCATCGAGCTGATCGAGGCGGGTGCTCCTCACCAGCTCATGGCCGTCCAGGTGAGTGCCCGCAGTAGACTCCTCGCACCGCTCACCGAGGAGGTCCCGGAGGTGGTCGACAGATTGCGCGACTCCCGACTCACCTTCGAGGGAGACGGCCGCATCAGCGAAGCGATCGAACTGATTAACAGTCAGCGGGATATCGGCGAGTTCGAACGGATCCTGTTCCTCACCGACCGGCCCGTCGGAGATCTCCCGTTCGAGACGATCCGAATCGGGGGAAGCGAAAGGAACGTGGCGATCACGGCATTCAATGTTCGCCGGGCGCCCGAGGAAGGGAGCGGCACCTCGGTGTTCGCGGTGGTCAGCAACTACACCGATGAGTACGTGAACACGGAACTTGAGGTACGGGTGGGTGGGGAGGCGATCGTCCAGGCGATCACCCTCCCACCCAGGGAGCGGCAGGCGTACTTCTTCCCCTATGTCGATTCCGGCAGCCAGGAGTTCGTCGCCGCGATCGATGTTGACGACGATCTGCCCGAGGACAACGTGCGTTACTTCACGTTGCTGCAGGAGCTCCAGGGTGAGGTCCTGTGGATCGGCGAGGAGAACCGGTTCCTGCGTGAGGCGATCGAGGTCTCTGGAGGGTTCAGGATACGCACATCCGTAGATCCCGATTTCTACGAGACTTACGACTTGATCGTCGTACACCGTGCGGCCCTCCCTGAGCCGATCGGCGGTAATCTGCTCTTGGTGAATGCCACCCTCCCTCCCCTGATTACACCGGTCGAGATGCTGGAGGTGGGTGAGGGACCTCTGGAGTTACCGGAGGGAGAACATTCGATCCTAAACAACGTCGAGGTGAACGATATCAGGATCGCCCGGCTCCTTGATTATCAACTCCCGGAGACGGGTCGGACCCTGATCGCCTCCGAAGGACATCCGGTCCTCTATCTGCTGGAAACTGGTGGGATGCGGCTCGCCCTCCTCGGGTTCGATCTCTATGATTCGAACATTCTGCTGACCGTTGACTTTCCGATCCTCATCGGAAATATCCTGAGATGGCTCTCTCCTGAGATCGTTTACCAGTCGCTCGAGGTCGGTGATGCGCTTCCCCTGGACGGCCTGAACCCGTCGGTCGTGACCGGGCCTGATGATCAGGTCCACCTCGTCGAGGCGGAGGATGCGTTCCTGTACACCGAGCTGCCCGGCTTCTATCGCATCCGCACCGGGGAAGAGCAAGGACAAGGACGAGGACTGCAACTCCTGTCGTTTGCTGTCAATATCCCGGTCTCAGAGTCTGATCTCCGCGTCGAGAGCGGCCCCGGAACCGGGGTCGGAGCGAACATAGGCGGGCGCTTCGTGGGGGGGCGGAAGGTCGAGCAACGCACGGTCCTGTGGCGGTACCTCGCGCTGGGGGGACTGGTACTGCTCCTGATAGAGTTCAGTTATTACGATCGCTCGCTATTCCGCCTTCGGTCGAAGACAGAGACGAAAGCGCAAGGAAGCATAGGAGGAGGAGGAAAGTAATCGATGTTCCGGTTTGAACATCCCTGGATCCTGATCCTGGTATCGATCGTTCCGATCTACCTTTATCTCAACAGGCACAGGCTCCGGGAACGCCCGTATCTGGCGATCCGTGGATTGGTGGTCATCCTTCTGCTGGTGACTCTGGCGGGACCGCAGTGGGGGAGGCAGGTACGGACGAACTATATCTACTTCGTCGCCGACCTCTCCGACAGCCTGATGGCGGCTCGGTCGCAGATCTTCGAACGGATCAAGACGATGGCGATTCCGGAGCCGCACAACCGATATGGTCTGATCGTCTTCGGCGAGGAACCCCACATCGAAAGCGGCTTCACCGGATCGCTCACGCTTGAGCCCGAGACCGAGGTGCTCACGACCGGGACCGACATCGCGGCCGCTCTGGACCTCGCCTTGGAGACCTTCCCGGCGGGGAATCGGGAGATCATCCTGATGAGCGACGGCAATCTCACGATCGGAGATCAGAGGCTGGAGGCGACCCTGGGGCGGGCCAGGGAGGCAGGCATCCGAATCTCGGTCCTGCCGATCGAACCGGTCGGGGACGAACTGTGGGTGGAGACGTTCCAAGTCCCGAACCAGGTCGATGTCGGCATCCCGTTCCACATGCGGGTGCAGGCATCAACAACACACACCGGCATTGCAGAGTTGATCCTCTACCGAAATGGCCAGTACCGCTCCCTGATCCCAGTGGCGCTCACCGAGGGATCGAACATCATCCGGCTCTCGGATCGGATCGATGAGCCCGGGTCATACCATTACCGCGTTTATATCCAGGGAGGGGAGGACCTGACGTTTGAGAACAACAGGTTGTCGGGGATGACCTCCGCGACCGGGAGCCCGGGGATCCTGCTGGTCGAAGGGGAGCCTGGACCTGAACCTGGAGCGGTGGCGCAGCTGTTAACCCGGGCCGGCTATCGATTCCAACACGCCGCCTTCGGTGATTGGGTCGCAACGCTGCCTGCCCTCTCCTCCTACAAGGTGATCATCCTGGAGGACATCCCGATTGGGGCGCTGAACCTCGCCCAGATCGAAGCGCTGAGGCGGTATGTCCGGGACCTGGGTGGGGGAATGGTGGTCATCCAGGGCGGGGAGGCGGTCTCGGGACTCCAACGGACTGAGTTCGAGACGCTGCTCCCGATCTCCTACGAACGGCCCCAACGGGTGGAGATCCCGTCGATCGCCATCGTCTTCGTGCTCGACAGGTCTGGCAGCATGGGTGGCTATGCGGGCGGCGTTCACAAGATCGAGTTGCTCAAGGAGGCAGCAGCGGCGAGCATCGAGATCCTTGAGGAGGAGGACCTGGTTGGGATCATCGGCTTCTCCCGGGACTTTGAATGGATCGCTGACATTCAGAAAGCGGGCGACCGACGGGAGATCTACCGACAGTTGAGGGAGCTTCGCGCCGGAGGGGGGACGGATCTCTACTACGCTCTGGAGGACGCGTTCCGCAAGATTGTTGAGGTCGATGCACTTCTCAAGCATATCATCGTCTTCACCGACGGCAAGGTCATTCAGGAGGGACGAAACTTCCGGGGGCTGCTCGCCCAGATCCGGGAGAACCGGATAACGGCCTCGGCGATTGGCATCGGTGAACGTCCTGATGTTGAGATCCTCAGGGCGATCTCGCAGGTTGGCGGTGGAGATCTGTATTTGGTTGATGACATCAGGCGCCTGCCCCAGATCTCCGTCAAGGAGACTCGCCGGGTCGCTCAACGCCGCTGGGTGACCGGAGACATCCCGATCAAGCGCGGGCCGTATACCGGTGTCTTCGATGACCTCGAAATCGATGAGATCCCTGAGCTGGATGGCTATGTCCTGACCTACCCGAAACCTACGGCGCTGACAGCGCTCGTCTCAGATCAGGGCGATCCGGTGCTCGCCTTCTGGCGCTACGGGCTCGGCAAGGTGGCGGTCTTGAACACCGACCTGCGGGGCAGGTGGTCCGAGGGATGGATCCTGTGGGACCGATTGTCAAACCTGTTCGGGGGGACGATCCGGGAGGTTTACGGAGAGGTGGTCGCAACGGAGAACCTCCGTGTGGGAACCGAGCTCACCGAGGAGGGACTCACCATCACAGCCGACGCCCAAGAAAGCGGGAACTGGATGAACTTCCTGAATGTCCACGGCCAGCTCGTCTCCGTGAACCAACCCACCCAAGAAATTCAACTGACCCAGGTGGCACCCGGCCGCTATCAAGTTTCCTTATCTGACCTGGCTCAGGGGAGTTACTTGCTCCGCCTCCAGGCGGAGGGGGAAGGGACGGTGCACACCGTGGAGCAAGCCGTCACGGTCCCTTACCCACAGGAGTTCCGCCGCATCGGGTTAAACGCTGAGATCCTGGAGCGAATCGCCAGAGCCACCGACGGGCAGTACATCACCGATCCCGTCGAGGCGGTCCTGGGTGCGAACGGGCGGGAGGCGGCGGTCGAATATCGCGATCTATGGCGGGAAGGGCTGATCGCCTCGCTGCTGCTATTCATCCTCGACCTTGCCCTGCGTCAACTGACACCGTTGTGGCTGTCATGGAGGTCGGGCCGGGTTGGGTGACCTACCATCCACCATCCACCGTCAAAAGACCTCCTGGAGATCAATCTCTAATACTAATTCACTCTGAGAATGCCTGGATAGAGATTCGTAGAGAGATCCAGTCAACCCAATGGCAAACTCAAACAGGATAAGCGCTCAGCCATCGTTCTTATACCGTGCCAGTCCAGAAGTAAGTTGGATTAACAGGAGAAGGAAGAGGAATGGACGCAGTAGGTGATTGAAACTCCGACTTCTATTCCTGCTCTAGATCGATGGTGACGACCTCTCCGAAGATCTCCAGATCGAGGTCGAATAGCTCCCGATCCCCCCCCACCATGATCACGATCTCATCCGGACGCAGGTACTGTTGGGCCACCCGCATGATCTCCTCCGAGGTCACGTCTCTGACCTGCTCCAGAAAAGTCCTGTCGTAGTCCTGGGGGAGGTCATTATATTCCAGGGAGGCGGCCCGAGCTGCAATCTGTAGCGCCGAGGTGTATTGGAACACGAACCGGTTGATGATGGCGTTTTTGGTCTTCTCCAGCTCCCCTTGGCTGACCGGCTCGGTCCGGATCCGCTCGAGCTCTTCCAGGAGGAGCTGGATGGCCGTACCGGTCGCGTCGGCTCGCGTGATGGAAAACGCTCCGAAGATCCCGCGGAAGCGTTGCCCGCCTGAAAGAAAGCTGCCAACTGCATACGCCAGACCCCGCCTCGCTCGGATCTCCCGGAACAGCCGGTCGTCCGCAGCCGGGCTACCTCCCAGGATTCGGTTCATCAGGGTGAACGGGGTGAAGTCGGGATCGCGCTGCTGTAGCGCCGGATGCCCCATGATAATGGTGCTCTGACCGACCTGCTTCGGCGCATAGTAGACGACCCGCTCCGATTCGGGCCCCAGCGGCGGAATCTCGGGGAAATCGATCTCCACAGGCTCCCATTCCGCAAACGCGGTTTGGATCTTCTCGATCAGCTCGTCTGTTTGGAAATCTCCAGCGACGGCGAGAACCAGGTTGTTGGGATGGTAAAACCTCTGATGGAACTGGACGAGGTCCTCCCGGGTGATGTTTCGGATCGTCTCCTCCGTGGAAAACCGGCTGAGCGGATGTCCTTCGGTCACGCGCTTGGTGAACTCGCGTACCGCCACCTGGGTCGGCCGATCGTTCTCCCGCCGGATCCGTTCCAGGGTGCGCTGCTTGGCCAGCTCCAGCTTCTCCGCCTCGAAGACCGGATGCATCAAGATATCGGCGAATATCCCGATCACCTCATCCAGATGTTCGGTCAATGTGGAGAACCTGGAAGTCGACGCCGAAGCCGCAAGAAACTCCAGCCGTTCGTCCAACTCGTCTCCAGTCATACGTTCCGTGCCGCCCGTTCTCATCACCTGAGTGGTCAGTGAGGCCAGACCCGCCTTATCAAGCGAGTCGTAGACCGAGTCCGCTCGAATGAACGCCCTCGCCTCCACGATCGGCAGTTCGTGATCCTCGAGCAGGTAGAGAACCATCCCGTTCTCCAGCTCCACCCGCTCCGGTTCCGACGGCGTGAACTCAATGGGTGGGAAGACGAGCTCAGCAGGATCGGGGAACGCGATATCAGAATTGGAATTGGATGGGGATTCGGCCAAACCGGGAGCTGTCCCGAGCAGCAGCACAGCTGCAATCAAGACCGAGATCATACCTTGCACCAACGGCCGGCGCTTGCCCCGTATCACCATTTCTTTATCCCTGCTCTTCCACCAGCGTGGCTACTGTCCGATTCTCTTCGATGAAGAACTTTTGGGCGACCTCCATGATCTCCTCAGTGGTGATCGATTCAATGATATCGGCGTACTCCAACATCCTCTCCCAGCTGCCAAAGAACGCTTCGAAAAAGGCGAGCTGAGCGGCTAAACCCCCGTTCGATTGGAGACTGAAAATGAAACCTGCCCGCACCCGATTCTTGACCTTCTGAAGCTCCTGTTCGGTGACCGGTTCGGCCTTGAGCCGCTCCAGCTCCTCGGTCATATGAGGGGCCCGGGGGACGCCGTGGAAGAAGAACAGGTTAGCGTAGCGATCTGCGGGTGTGGTTCCGGTATTAACCGACAGGGCGAGCCGCTCTTCATCGTATATTCTGCTGAATTCCTCGGCCTCTATGTACGTTTGTGCCTCCGCCTGAGTCGCTTCAAACGCCTGCTGCAATCGCTCGATCTCTGCCTCAGGCTTGCCCTCGTCCCTGGCGTTAATGAGTTCCTCGGCCAGCTCATCCAGCTTTTCTAGCAGAACGCGACCTGGAAGGAGATCGTCGGTGAACGCTCCCGCCTCAGCATCAGGACTTTGAGCCCGTTCTCCAGCGTGTATTCCTGGACCGCCTCCCGGAGCCGGAGATCCTGGGGTTGAGCGTTGACAACGACCAAAGTCAAAGTCAAAATCAAAATCACCAGCAATAGGGAAGCGGTCAGAGATAGAGTTCGTCCGTCGAAATGTCGTCCGAGCCTGAACATAGAATCCTCGGTTTGTAGAATTGCAGCCTGTACTGCTATCTTGATGGGGTCCTAACAGACCCTAACCAGAAGCTAAAGTAGTTTTTCTTCACCCTTTATTATACACCCTTTGCTTTGTACTGTACAAGTCCATAGGCCATAGGAACTGAAATTACGACATAAGAGCTACCCCCCTTCCACCCTCATCTCTCTCATCTCT
>JBHIAT010000085.1:0-14776 GCA_046758705.1 Bipolaricaulia bacterium | reverse complement strand
AAGGAGGACGGTCCCCTTGACTGAACTCTATGGAAAATCTCCGATGAATGTCGTTATCGAGGTCGAACATCTGCGAAAGACCTACGGATCGACGGTTGCCGTGGACGATATCTCGTTCGAGGTAGGCGAAGGGGAGATCTTTGGTTTGCTCGGCCCCAACGGCGCGGGCAAGACCACGACGGTGGAGTGTCTGCAGGGTCTGCGTCAACCGGACGGGGGCCAAATCAGCGTGTTGGGGCTCGATCCACAGGAACAGGCGCAAGCGTTGCGGCGGCGGATCGGCTCTCAACTCCAAGAGACGGCCCTGCCCGAGCGAATCAGAGTCTGGGAGGCACTTGACTTATTCTCTTCGGTGATTCCCGGAGGCTCAGACTGGCAAGTCCTCATGGAGCAGTGGGGCCTGGCCGACAAGCGCAACACCTCGTTCTCAAGCTTGTCCGGAGGTCAGCGCCAGCGGCTATTGGTCGCTCTCGCGCTCGTCAACGATCCTGAGGTGGTGTTCCTCGACGAGATGACCACGGGTCTGGATCCGGCCGGCCGCCGAGTCGCCTGGCAGCTGATCGAAGCCATCCGTAATCGAGGTACGACCGTGGTGCTGGTCACCCACTTCATGGACGAGGCAGAGCACCTCTGTGATCGGCTGGCCATCGTGAAACAAGGCCGGGTCGTTGCCCTCAATACACCTCAGGGGCTGATCGCCAACCACGCAGACCACACACGAGTCATCTTCAGTACCGACCACGCTGACCTGTCGTGGCTTGAGGAGATGGAGCACGTTCGCCGCGTTACGAGACGAGGACCGCGGGTTGAGATTGAATGTAGCAGTTCGGTGCTCGTCCTAGTCGCGGCAGCGCTGGTCGAACACGGGATCACACCGCCCGATTTCCGTGTGGAGCAACCGACGCTCGAGGACGTGTTCCTGACACTCACCGATGGTGAAATCGAGAATGAGGTGGAGGTAGAGGCGAAGACGTAATGCACACGTTAACCAAGTTGACCTGGGTCGAGATCAAGCTCTTCATCCGAGAGCCGATTACCATGGTCCTCTCTTTGTTCTTTCCGATCATCTTGCTATTTGTGCTCGCCGAGGTGTTCGGCAACAACCCTGATCCCGAAATCTATCGAGGGGTCGGCCCCATAGACTTCTACGTGCCAGCGTATATCGGTCTCGTCATCGCATCCGTCGGCCTGGTCGGCATCCCGGTCCATTTGTCCGGGTACCGAGAGGCGGGCGTACTTCGCCGGTTTCGGGCGTCTTCGATCCCGATTTGGAGTGTGTTCGGGTCACAGATCATCATCTCATTCGTGGTCGCAACGGTGAGCGGTGCGCTGATGATCCTGGCGACCCGGCTCATCTATGATCTGAACTCGCCCCACTTTACCACCGGGGTGGTAGCAGGTTTCGTGCTGGGCACGCTGAGCTTTGCCGCCTTGGGTTTTCTACTGGGCGCCTTGCTTCCCACGGCACGGGCAGCCCAAATGGCTGGCCTGATCCTGTTCTTCGTGATGATGCTCCTCTCCGGCACCGGGCCACCCCCAGAGGTCCTTGGGGATATATTGCAACAGATCGGGGACATACTACCGCTGACGCACCTCGTCTACCTGCTGCAGGACGCCTGGCTCGGTTTCGGTTGGAACACCACCGAGATGTTCATCGTGATCGTCATTCTTTTGGGATCGGCGATTCTCTCACTCCGCTTTTTTCAATGGGAGTGAATGTCCTGATCCGCTGCAGGCCATGAAAGCAGCACTTTTCTTAAAGTTGCGTTCTAGGTAACTCTAGGTATATCCTGAGACAAAATGTCAAAGGAGGCCATCCCATGTCAACAGAAGAAAACAAGGCCAAGACCCGCCGTTTCTACGAGGAGGTTCTGAGCCAGAGGAATGTGGACGTATTAGACGAGTTTATCGGCGCTGGCTTTGTCGATCACAATCCCAATCCCGGACAGGCACCCGGCCTTGAGGGCGTCAAACAAATCTTTGCACAGATCCTCGTCTCCTTCCCCGACTTACACTTCACGATTGAAGACATGATTGCCGAAGGGGACAAGGTTACGACCCGCCTGACATTGAGCGGCACACACCAAGGTGAGTTTCAAGGCATTCCTGCGACCGGTAAGCAGGTGGCGATGACGGGGATCGACATCATCCGCATCGAAGGCGGCAAGGCCGTGGAACGCTGGGGCGAGTTCGACTTCCTGGGCATGATGCAACAGCTCGGCGTGGTTCCCGAGGGGTAACCCTCGTGACGCTCCCCGCACTAAAGTACGGGGCTTCTCGTTTCACAGGCGGAACTTGCTCTCGCAGCGGTTCACGCCTCCACGCTGGCCGCGCCCGGCCAGTTCACACACAACGTTTTAGTTTCTTTAGGCCAGGCTTCGCGGCTGTTAGCTTCTGTTTCGCTGAACAGCAAAACGCTGGCAAAATGCACCTGGCTATACCCACAACGTTTTACGTTGCTCAGGGTTGCGGCAACAACCCCATACGTTGTCAAAGATCTGTGATCATTATACCATGGAAAGAGGAGAAAGTCCACGCGGACTGAAGTCCGGTGTATTGACCGATAATAAGGCGGAGGCGGTTCTTCTTTATGGCGCTTCCGGTCAAAGTGGCAGGCTTGGGAAGCTCATGGACGAGGGCCATGGCTATAGAACGACGTTAACCCCTGATAACCTTGTTACCTCCAAGCTCTACTACTGGCTGTTTGACGGATGAGCACTAAATATGCAAATGTATATGTAGCAAGATGAAGATTACCTGCTATGGTGGGGTCAATGAGATCGGTGGCAACAAGATCCTGGTCGAGTTCCCCTCCGGAAGAGTCCTGCTCGATTTTGGTGTATCCTTCAAATGCAGGGAACGCTTCTACGAAGAGTATCTGGCCCCGCGCACCAATTCACAACTCTGTGACTACCTCCGGTTAGGCATCTTGCCCCGTGTCGACGGTCTCTATCGCGAAGATGCATTGACCCCTTTGGGAGACCCCGATCTGCTCGGTCGCAGTGCCCCGCTCTGGCAGATCGAGGTCCAATGCGCCGAAGATTACCAGCGAGACCGTGGCAAACCACCGGTCGATGCCCTGTTGCTGACCCACGGTCATGATGACCACTTTGGCCTGATCGGCTTTCTCGGTCACCTTCCGATCTACTGCTCGCCTCAGACGCATACCCTGCTTGAGGCGGCTGTCTCTGTCGGCAACTATAGCGGTTGTGAACGGGACGTGCTGCGCATCAGCCGACGAGTGTTGCAACCCAATAAGGGCGGCTTCTTCCCCGGTGCGCCTAAGATCGCCGCCGGGGACGAGGAGCCCCGCCACATCCACCTGTTTGAGCCCGGTCAGCCGTTCACACTACAAGAGAACTCGGCGATCACCGTCCAACCCGTAGCCGTCGGTCACTCGGTTCCCGGTTCGGTCGCCTTTGTGATCCGGGCTGACGGCCAGACGGTCGTCTATTCCGGTGACATACGCTTTCACGGCCGCTGGCATTTTGATCCGTTAGAGAGCTTGGGAGGACTCCAACCGGATGTGCTGTTGCTTGAGGGGACACGCATCACCAGCCAGGAACACGATGATGAGACACGCGTCCTTGAAGAGCTTGTCCGAGCCATCCACCAGACGCAAGGTCTAGCGATGATCGGCTTCCGTTGGAAGGACGTGGAGCGCTACGAAACGATGAAAGAGGCGGCAGAGGCGGTAGGTCGCGAGCTGGTCATTTTCCCCCGACTTGCCTATCTCCTACATCAGCTCGGCTACGATTTGGAATCCGAGCCCGGGGTTTACGTCTATCTGGAGCGGAGCCGTAGCCTGCTCTATAGCCCTGCTGACTATGTCTACGACAAGTACAAGGCAGGATATCAGGCCCATTGGCTCAAAGGGAAGAAACCTGAGACCCCGCATTTAGAGCGCGGAGTCACCGCACTGGATCTAAACCGTGAGCCGGAGCGCTACGTGTTCCAGCTCGACTACTGGCGTTTCAATAACCTACTGGACATTAAGCCGCCGGCCGGTTCGAGCTATATCCGGGCCAGCACCGAGCCGTTCAACGAAGAGATGGAGCTTTCCGACGAGCGGCTGCACAATTGGCTGAAGCACTTTGGCATCAATCCTGAGCAGGGGTACCAGCCGATCCAGATCCATGCCAGCGGGCACGCGAGCGGCCCCGAGCTGCTCCAATTCGCCCGGGCGATCGAGCCTAAGACGTTAATCCCCATCCATACCGAGTATCCGGAAATCTATTCCAAAGAGCTGGGGGACCTTTGCGAAGTACGTCTTCCCCAAGAGGGTGAACCACTCGAATTCTAGAACTTAATACCTGCCATACTCCTGTAAAGTTTCCCACATGGCGATGATGTTCTCCGGGGGCACGTCCGGCTGAATATTATGGATCGCGCCGAAGATGTAACCCCCTCCAGGGGCCAGATCATCGAGGTGCCTTCTCACTTCATCCCTGACTTCATCCGGGGTGCCTCGGGGTAACACGTTCTGGGTATCGACCCCGCCTCCCCAAAAGCACAGCACATCTCCGAATTCCTTTTTGAGTCGCCGGGTATCCATTCTCGCTGCACTGACTTGCACGGGATTCAAGATCTGGACGCCTGCCTCAATCAGGTCAGGGATCAAGTCGTAAATCGCTCCATCAGAATGGAGAAACACGTACATCGGTTTTGGAGCGTTCTTCTTGATAAACTCGAAAACTCTTTTATGTCGTGGTTTGATGAGCTGGCGGTACATGTCGGGAGATATTAATAAATCGACTTGACCGGCGAGATCATCTGCCTCCTGGGCTATTTGAGCCAGATGACCGAGCTCATCCAGCAGAAGTTCCCAAATCCTTATCTTATAATCGGTGATTTTGTCCAACAGACTTGTAGCTAAAGACGGATCCCTCGCTAAATCTAAATAGAATTCTTTAAATCCTCTTATCCAGCATGCATATTCGAAGATTCCCGAACCGCTTCCCACCAGGGTCAATGCACAGCCGGTCTTTTGGGACAGCGCTTCCACCTGATTTCTGTGGGTGACGATATCATAAACGGAAATCTCGCTTTCTTCGTCCATGCCGATATGGGACAGCAGGTTGCGATACGCGATGCGATGAATCCCTGACACCGTTGTTCCATCCAAGTCAAAAGGAACACGATCGGGCTCCTTATGTTGCAGAGCCGTCATGACTCTATCCTGCGCTGTCATTGCCATACGCTTCACCTCCTTAAGTTCCTCGTTCCTTCATGAGCCTTCACCCGATAGTTTCCAGAGCCTGGGGCAGTTCAGCCAGGCTGGCGATGATCAGGCCCGGCTTGCACTCCTCGTCGGCCGCCGGGCCAACCAGCACCGTTTTCGCGCCGGCTTGGGCGGCCCAATTGATGAAGAGAGGTTGATCGTCAATCACCAGGGCATCGGCCGGAGATACCCTTACGTCGGTAAAGATTCGCACATAGTACTCGGGACCCCGTTTCAGCGTATCCACCAGGTCGGGTCCGTAGAGGCGCCCGAAGCAATCTCGCACGCCCATTCCTTCCAGATAGCCCTCTAATTCGCTTGAGGGTTCGCCTCGGCCCAGGATTCGGGTGTGCCACCCAGGATCGGTGGAAAAAACTCTCCCAGCAACCGCTGCCACTGCAGTGACCGCCGGGTGTTATCGTTCAGCACACCACCGTCGTCAACGAATAAGACCATTTTCGGAGCGCTGCTCAGGGTAGGAGCGGGGCGAAGAGGAGTGGTTCTGGTTGCACCGGCTCAACGTCTGCGACCACGACCGGTGGAATCCGCTTACGTTCGACGATTCGTCTTGCCATGCGCTGGAAGATCACCCCGGCCGTCTGGCCGCCCCAGAACGGTTTCACCTGAACCTCATCCAAGACAACCAGTATGGCCAGCTGCGGATGTGACGCCGGGAAAAAACCGACGAACAGCGACGTGAACTTCCCTTCGGCGTAGCCGCCTTCAGGGCTCGCCTTCTGGGCGGTGCCGGTCTTGCCCGCCACTTCGAAGCCCTCCACCTCGGCCCAGCGCCCGGTGCCGTCCATCACCGCCTGACGCATGATCTGCTTCATGATCCGGGCATTTTCCTCGGAGATCACCCGTTCGAGCACCTCGGGTCGGGCGCGCTGGACCAGGTTCCCTTCACGATCCTCGACCCGGAGGACGAGTTGCGGTTTGAGAAGCAGACCATCCTTAGCGATCGCCGCCGCTCGGGTGATCAACTGAAGGCCGGTGACCGCGATCGACTGACCAATGGGGACCGCACCGATGGCGAGCTCTGACCAATTTTCGACGGGACGCAGCATTCCGGCAGCCTCCCCGCTCAGACCGTTCAGACCGGTCCGCTCCCCAAATCTCAGCTGCTTCAAGAACGCATACAGGGGTTCCGGGCCGAGCTGTTGAGCCACCCGGATCATCCCGGTGTTGATCGACAACTGGATGATATCTCTCAGGGTGACCATCCCGTAGTTGATGTTTTCAGCGTTGTGGAAGGCGTGTCCGGCGATCACCACCGGCTCGTCCCCGCTGACCTGCTCATCGAGTTCGATGGCCCCGTTCTCAAGCGCGGCCAGCCCGGCGAATATCTTTAACGAAGAACCGGGTTCGAACATGTAGGAGATCGCGCGGTTACGCCACTGATCGGGGGAGGTGCTCTGAAAGTCGTTCGGATCGGGGCGGGCGTCCTGAGCCATCGCCAGGATCTCACCGGTATTGACGTTCATCACCACGGCGAACCCGTGCCGGGCCAGAAATTCGTTCACTCCCCGATCCACTTCGCTCTCGGCGATATGCTGGATCTGGCTGTCCAGGGTCAGGTAGACATCGTGGCCCGGCCGGCCCGTTTCGATGACCTCGGCGATCTCACTCGTGTAGCTCACCAACCGGGCGACCCGGTCCTCGCCGTCCAACAACTCGTCCAATCCGAATTCGATCCCTTCCAGCCCCTGATTGTCGACCCCGGCGAACCCGATCACGTTGGCTGCCAATTGCCCTTGGGGGTAGATCCGTTTTGTCGAGTCGAGGAAGATGAGTCCCCGGATCCCGCTGATCTCCGCCCTACGTCGGATTCGGTCTGCCATCGCCAGGGGCACCTGACGACGAATCCATGCGAACCGGCCCTCCCGGGACAGCTGGGCGTTCAGGTAGGCAGCATCGAGTCCGAGTTCCTGGCTCAGAATCGGTTTGAGCAGTTCAGGCTCGGTCAGGTAGGACGGATCGACGGCGATATCGATGGTTCTCAGGTTGTCGGCCAGGAGTATGCCGTTCCGGTCGAACAGTCGCCCCCGATTCGCAGGAACCCGGATGACCTGGGTTTGGATCGCCTCCGCCCGACTGCTCCACAATTCATGTTGGAACACCTGGAGATAGACGAGTCTTCCCAAGACGACCCCGGAAGCGAGTATCACCAGGGTGGCGATCGATAGCACCTTCCATCTCATCAGCGTTCCGACCCAGGCTGGATTGCGACCTCAGCCTCGGCCTCGACCTCAGATGAACGAGCAGGTTCCGCTTGCGTCCCCTTGGAGGCCAGGAGCGGAAACAGGGGGCGCGGGACGTACACCACTGTCTCCGGCTCTGCCATTCCCAACCTCTCCCGAGCGATCCGCTCGATCCGATCCAGGGAGTGGTACTGGGCGAGTTCGAATTCCAACTGCTGGTGCTCCGCTTGCAGTCTGGTCAAACTTTCCTGACCGATCCGCACCCGTTGCACCAGCTGTCGATGCTCCCACGACTGCCACAGGTAGATGAGGCACCCCAGGGTCACGAGGATGAGCAGAATGATGCCAACTGTTCTCGCTGGGGTGAGAAACGCCTCATGTTGCTCTCGCTCCGTAGCGATTGAGACCCCAGTTGTGTAAGTCTGCTGGGTGATAGTGAGACTCAGCCCCTTGGCCCTTCTAAGCGCCACCCCACCTACCTCCTGTTCTAAACGTTGGCTTTGCTCAACCGATCAGCTTCCGGATCGCTCTGAGCCTCGCACTTCTCGATCGGGGGTTACAGGCCACCTGCTCAGCGTCGGGCTGAATCGGTCGTTTGGTGAGAATCTCTCCCTCTCGCTCCTTATCACAACGACAGACCGGCCACTCCGGTGGACAGATGCAATCGCTCGCCTGCTCGACGAAGATCCCTTTGACAATCCGGTCCTCAAGGGAATGATAGGCGATGACCACTATGACCCCTCCCACCTTGAGACAATGGGAGCCTATTATAATCCCTCGTCGCAGGTTTGTCAACTCATTATTGACGATAATCCGAAGTGCTTGGAAGATTTTGGTAGCCGGATGGATGTTCATATTGCGCTGATATCCCGTTGGGATCGCACTCTTCACCGTCTCAACCAGCTGGCCGGTCGTCTCGATTCTCTCCGTTTTTCTCGTTTTGACGATCGCCTCCGCAATCCGTTTTCCCCAGCGCGTTTCACCGGACTCCCGAAACACCCGTTCCAATTCAGCTTGGGAATCAGTATTGATCACTTCCTCGGCCGTCAGCGGGTTGCCATTTGGGTCCATGCGCATGTCGAGCTTCGCATCGAATCGGAAGCTGAACCCTCGCTCAGGGGTATCGAGCTGCATCGAGGACAGGCCGAGATCGAACAAGATCCCATCGACCCGGTCTACGCCGACCCGATCAAGCAACCTGTCAAGTTCAGCGAAGTTCCCGTGGATGAGGGTCACCCATTCGGAGAACGGTTTGAGTTGGGTTGCAGCGATCTCTAGTGCGTCGCGATCCAGATCGATCCCGATGAGCCTCCCGGAAACGGAGAGCCGCCTGGCGATCTCTAGTGCATGGCCGCCGCCTCCGACGGTGGCGTCCACATAGATCCCATCCGATTTGACATCGAGAAGCTCGATCGCTCGGTCGAGCAGGACCGGTTGATGTTCCATGCCGTTAGGGGATTCCGACTCCAATCTAGAATTAGATCACTTGAGGCTCCTGATCCTGCTGAAGCCTCAATATCGTCTTGACGACCGTTATCCAGTAGTCGAGCACTCCAAAGAAGAACGATCCGAGCTCTTCAGGTTCGAAGCTCTTTAACCACTCGACTTCACCGCTCAGGACCGGGAGACCCAAGACGATCACCAAGACAAGCAGAACGGCAATCAACAGCCATTTCATCGGTTCAGGTTCAGTCTACTTGAATCCGTTCCCAGATCCGTTCGCATAGCGTCTCGAAGCTTTTGTGAACCGATCGGCCCAAATACTCAGCCCCGTGTTTTAACCGCTCCCGGTAATTCTGTTCGTGTTCGATCAACCTGCCGAGCTCCTGGATGATCTGCCCGCTTTCGATCCTATCGACGCTCCAGAGCGATATCTGTAGATCCGAGGCCTGTTCCAGGCGTTCGACGAACGCATCCACCTTCGGATCGTAGCTGAGGGCGATGAACGGGATTCCCGAGAGGGCGGCGAACTCCAGCACATGGAGCCGGGTTCCGATAACGATCCGGGCCTCATCGATCAGGTTGATCATCTCCCGGACCGATAGGTGTGCCGAGTTGACGATGAACGCTCGCTCCTGCATCCTGTCACGGATCTCCTCGGCGATCTTAAGATCCTGATCGGGAAAGGTAGAGAAGAACACCACCTGAAGCCCCCAACGGCGGCTCGCCTCGTCCAGAGCCTCGGCCATCGAACGGGTGAACCGTTCCTGATTCCGGGCGCCCTCCTTCAACGCGACACCCAACAGATTCCGGTTATCATCCGCGGACCCCAGGCTTAATCCCTTCGCATCGTCCCGGTTCTCCAGGCACAGAGCGAGGTCCTCGCCGAGCAGCAGTCGATCCTCGTCCACACCCCAGTCTCTTAACAGCCATAGGCTGGTTTCATCCCGCACCGAGATGAAATCGACCCAGCGCAGCACGATCGCCGTCAACCGACGGTTCAGCTCGCTTCGGATCGGACCGATCCCCTGGCCGATCAAGAAGATCGGTTTCCTGGACAAGCGGGCGAGCAGGATCAAAGACAGATAATACCAGAGGGATCGGCGGCTGGTGCTGTCTTGCAGCAGTCCGCCACCCCCGCTGATGAACAGCGTGGTCTTGCGCAACTCTCGAACGATGGAAAACAGGTTCCAGCGGTTGATCGCCCGCACTCCGTGCCGTTCGCTCGTCTCCTGTGGGTCTTTGGACAGGATGACCAGCTCGACATCGGGGAATCGGAGGCACAGGCCGCTCACCAAGCTGGCCAGGATCGCCTCGTCGCCGAAGTTGCCGAACCCATAGTACCCTACGATCAGAAATTTGCCCTGCGCCGCGTTGCGCTCCTGCTCTTGATCTTGCCCTTCGCCTTGCCCTTGACTCAGCTCCTCGTCCAAAACCGTTCACCCTCCTTGAAGATCACCACCAGGATCACCCCAACGATGATTCCCAGCGCTACCCCGATGGCCGTCCTGGACAGTGAGACGATCAGAGGAGTGTGCAGGTGAGCGAAGGTGTTGATAATCGAGACTTGGCCGATCATACCGAGGAGTAACACGATGACATCATAGTCGCGCAGGCTTCTGAAGCCCACCCCTCCCCACAGGAACAGCAACGGATGGCCGAAGAGGAACTCCTTGAACCGGGGCCTGGCGAACAGGGATTCCTCCAGAAAACGCCTGGAGAACACCTCCAACTCGGGAACCGGAACGATCGAGAAATTTCCGCTGCGCAACACCACCATCACCAGGGCCGCCCCCCCCAGCCCGATCAGGATCAGATCGCCCATCCTGATCTGCCTGGTCACAAACGCTTTGAACCGGTCCCTGCCGACCACGATGAAATAGGTGATGAACACCAACACCAACGGGGCAACCAACGACAGTTTGACGCCGCGAAACTCCCTGAGCTTCAGGAAGAACTCCTCCCCGCTCAGCAGCGCGCCAATCCCGATCCCTCCCAAGACTACGATGAGAGACGAGTAGACCAAGACCAACATCCCACCCCCCAGTGCGCTTCCGATCGTCTCCCGCTCGCCTATAAGAACGGGACGCAGATAGAGGAACGCGGAGACCGGGATCAGCAAGGCAAGCGCCAGGGCAACCGCCTGGCGGGTGAGCAGCGTGTCCAACCTCAACCCAGTGATGACGATGGCTATCCCTATCACCCACAGCAGCAGGTTGATAAGGAACTGCGGCTTCCAGACCCGATTCACGTTCAACATGCCCAAGCTGACCGCACCGATCATCATGACGAGCAACCACCGATCTTGCACCTCGAATGGCTCAGCCAGGCTCACCCTACCTACCTGGAAACCGCTATCATTCAGACGATTCACCAGACTCTCCACGTAGCTGAGGTTTTCCTCCACCGTCTTATCCTCGAAGAACCGTACGTATAGCCTGCGGATGTTCCTTTCCTCTACCGCCCGTTCCCAGCGGGCCAGCGCATCATCGATCGTGATCGACTTCATCTCGTCTCGGGTGATGCTATGGACCCGGACGAATTGATCGGTTACCCCATCGACCAGAGTTCCCATTCCTAACTGATTCCCGAACTCTATGTGGCCCACCAGGCTGCTATGTTCCTTGAGAAAAGCGGTGGTCTCCTCGAGGTAATCCGGGTACCCCAGCACCTCCCGGCCCCCGAAGATGATCTGCCGTGGCTCGAGGTCGCCCAGTCTTTCCAGGTATCTTTCGAAGAACACGGGATCGCTCGTGGGAGGTTGGAAATTGATCGGCCGGAGGACGATCCCAAACCCCATCGCACGCAACTTCGTCACATCGCTCTCGAAGAACCTGCCGACGAGCGGTCCTCCCTTTTCCTCCTCCTCCATCTCCAGCTCCACCGGCGTGAGCAGTGCTGCAAATTCCTCCAGCTCCACCGGATAGAGGGTGAGCGAATCGACCTTCCGCTCGCGCAACTGGAACAGTAATTCCCCATCGGGATAGCCGTGTTTGGAGGAGAGTTTTACCACGTCCTTGTATTCGATGGTGATTCCGACGTCCTTGTACTCACGTTCCCAGACCAACCGTCCGAAGCTGACAGACAGGGCAGCGACGATTGCCAACAGCACCCCTAAGGACATAACTGCCTTAAAGATCCGATTCGCCATAGCGACCTTAATATATCCGATAACCCGATGGGCTGCAATGGATACGCTTCAGCATTCACCCATCACGACATGCTCACTAGAGCCGTGTAAAGCGGGCCTGGAAGAAGCGCAAATACTTAGGCTCATAGATCATGCGCAACCCTCGGACTCGCTCGCGATCCTGATAGACCGCCTCCACCGACTCTGCGGTGACATCCATGTGCGCCTGGGTGTACACCCGACGAGGCAAGGCGAGGCGCACGAGCTCCAACTTGGGATAGATGTGCTCCCCGGTCTGCTTGTCCCGTCCCGCTGAGACGATCCCCCGTTCCATCGCCCGAATGCCGGAGTCGATGTAGAGCTCCATCGTCAGTGTCTGGGCTGGAAACTGATCCTGAGGGATATGGGAGTAAAATCGCCTGGCATCTAAGAAGACCGCATGTCCGCCGATGGGCTCCACAATCGGGACACCCGCCTTAAGCAGTTTCTCTCCTAGATAGATGACCTGCCCCACTCGAGCACGGATATGATCGTCCTGAACCGACTCCTCAATGCCGCGAGCCATGGCCTCCATATCGCGCCCGGCCATGCCACCGTATGTGTGCAGACCCTCATAGACGACCACCAGGCCTCGAGCCTCATCGAACAGTTGCTCGTCGTTGACGGCCAGGAATCCACCGATGTTGACCAGGCAGTCCTTCTTGCCGCTCATCGTGCAGCCATCCGTATAGGAGCAAAACTCCTTGAGAATCTCGGCGGTCGAACGGTCCGCATATCCCTCCTCCCGCTGTTGGATGAAGTAGGCATTCTCCACCGCCCGAGTGGCATCGAGCATGATCGAAATGCCGTGCTTGGAGGTCAGTTTCCTGAGTTCCTTGAGATTGTTTATCGAGACCGGCTGCCCTCCGGCCATGTTCACCGTAGCGGCCAGGCTGACATAGGGGATTCGCTCGGCTCCGACCTCCTCGATCAGGGTGCTCAGCTTGTCCAGATCCACGTTCCCTTTGAACGGATGCCGGCTCTCGGGATTGTGAGCCTCATCGATGATCACATCGACGAACGTGCCACCGGCCAGCTCCTGATGCAGCTTGGTCGTGGTGAAGTACATGTTGCCGGGCACATAATCGTCCGACGTGATCATGATCCTGGAAAGAATATGCTCCGCCCCCCGACCCTGATGGGTAGGCACCACGTAGCGGTAGCCATAGTACTTTCGTATCATCTCCTCCAGGTAGTAGAAGTTGCGGCTTCCCGCATATGCCTCATCCCCCAACATCATCCCAGCCCACTGGTAATCGCTCATCGCTGAGGTGCCGCTGTCGGTCAACAGGTCGATGTAGACATCCTCAGACCTTAATAAGAAGGTGTTGTAACCCGCCTCTTCGATCGCCTGTTCGCGATACACCCGGGTGGTCTGCTTAACCGGCTCGACAACTTTGATCTTGAAAGGTTCAGCCCAGGAACGTTTGCTCATTAATCCCCTCTCCTCTCCAATCTCTTTAAATGGTAAACAGCATACACAGTCACAGTATACCGTGAGAGATCGGTGCAGGCCATCTTGGACTCGATATGGAAGGAAATATGGATCTGGTTAATGTGCTTTTACGGTAAGAGATACGTTATTCAGCAAATTCCACATCGGTCAACGTCATAGCAAATGGTTCACTCTGGATCTGGCTGATCACACCCCTAAAGATGGTGAGTGCACCTCTTTCCTGCTCCAGCACCTCCTCAAGCCGGTCCATCGGTAGTTTGAGATAGAGATGTACGTTGTGGACGGTGGGTAACGCCTGAACGTCGATTCGGATTCCCCCGTCCATTTCATGCACATCTAAGACTTGTCCCCACCATTGAATCTGTCGCCCTTTAAGCGCCTCGATCCGTTTTCTGGACCACTGTTTGAACTGGAGAGAGGTCAATTTCTGCCCCTGCTCCTGGTACTCCTGATACAAATTGAAAAACAACTTCCGGTTGGTTACATCTTCTTTTTGAATCCTGGCTTCCTCATGGATATCGGTATCGGTATCGGTATCGGTATTTATGGTATCGATCGCGGTGATGAAGTTGCGCAGGTGATCGAGCTCCCGCTCCAACTGCTCCAGATACTTGCGTTCGTCATGACTGCCTTCGTCCGGCTCGTTCACCTGAGATCCATCCGCTTCGGTCGCCTCGGATTTGCCGATGCGCAACAGCCTCTGAACCACCGTCCGCTGAACCTTAGAGACCTTCTCGATGGCTCTTGCGATCCGGATCATGTCCTCGATAGAGAGTTTGAACGTCCTAGGTCGTTTGCTCCGGATCTTATCGGCGTCGATCTCCTCTGCCCCCCCGGCTTTGAGGATCTCCAGAATCCCTGCTTGCTTGATGTTGAGCTCATTGGAGAGCTCGGCGACCGACGGGAATCGACTATGTTCCTCGAAGAAGGCAGCGATGGCGATCCTCACCTTCCCACTGAGCATCTGTATCCACTCAGGGAACTCATCGGACGGTTTTTCCTGAAGGTGGCGCCGGATCCCCTCCTGGATCAGGAGGGTCGCATAGTTGTCGAACCAGCCGAATCCACCTTTCTGAGAGGGATTGAAACTGTGGATGGCGTTTAATAGGCTGATATAGCCGGCCTGGATCAGTTCATCCGATGGTTGGCTCAAGCCGGAAAGCTCCGCAGCGACCGCTTGTACCAATTCGAACTTCGCCTCGACGATCCGCCGTTCGGCGTCGGAGCTTCCTTTCTGGAGCAATCGGAACATCAGCTCCAGATCTCTCTCACGGTTCTGCGTTTGCTTT
>JBHIAT010000084.1:0-14952 GCA_046758705.1 Bipolaricaulia bacterium | reverse complement strand
TCAAACCTCAACCGTCCACGACCAGGTGGACGCTGGCATTCCAACGACGGGATGCGCGGCATGTTTAATGCCGGGAGGATGTCACGGAAGCTTTTTCTTGAGGGGATTGCAGGATCTGCTGATAGAGGTGCTGCGTCTCCGGCATCGGTTCTACGTCCAACTCGTTTGCCAGCACTTGCCTGCAGTGGTGAAATTGGACCAGTGCTTCGTCCCGCCGGCCCTGATGCCACAGGTACTCCATAAGGGCGCGGTGGAAGCTTTCCCGACAGGGCTCCCGCACCAGAACCTTGCGACACACCTGCGCTGCTTGGGCGTATTCACCATGAGCGGCGTACAACTCCGCCATCCTGCCAAGCATATCCAGGTGGAGCTCCTTCAGTCGTTCCCGCTCTTCGGCACACCAATCGGCGTACCGGTCCTCCTCCATATAGTCGCCCCGATACAGGTCTTCCGCCTTCTGGTAGCGGCGGAGCGCCTCCTTTGCTTTATGCTGGCGTTCCAGGTTGTACCCTTCTTTGATAAGCGCTTCAAAGGCATCCGCGTCCATCCAGATCCCTTCCCGCCGCAGGATATAGGCCTCGTCGACTGTCTCGATGATCTGCTCTTGAACCCCGGCCCTGCGGAGCTCCCGCCGCAGGGAGTACACCGTCACCTTGAGGCGCTCCCGCCCCTGGTGCTCGGCTGCCCCGGGCCACAGGCACTCGATGAGACGCTCTCGGTGCACCACATGTCCCCGATGGGTGATGAGGTACTTCAGCAGCGTCAATGCCTGCTTTCGCTCCCATTTGTAGAACGGGATACCTTTGTCTCCTACCCCCATGTTAAACCGTCCCAAGGTGAACAGCCGCAACATCGCCTCAGGGGCAGGTGTTTCATCGGACGCTTCCAGCGGTCGGAAAAACACGACAGCCACTATCCCATCATCCTGGGCAGTCCTGGGTATGGCCATACTACTCAGGCTCAGATTCACCCATTGGCCGTCCTTGTGACGGCCCAGGCAGCTTCGGATGGCATAAGGTTGACAGTGGCCGAAACACAGCTCGGCCTGGCAGTGAGGGGTGCACAAAACCTGTCCATCGGGGAGGATGGCTTGGAGGACAGCGTAGCAGAAACGGCCGACGACCTCCTGCGCCCGGTAGCCGAGAAACTCTTCGGCGTGCCGGTTCCAGGCTACGACCCGGAGCTCATGGTCCACGGCAAAGGCCGCGTCGGAGGAGAAGTACACCAAATCCCCAACTCTGACCATGCTTCCCCCTCGATAACCTACAATTTTTTAATTCTAATTTAAGTTGATCGAGATTGTCAAATGTTATGGTTTTGGTCATCGAACAGGCTGGCATTTGTCATGCCATGCGATGTTGGGATAATTCTGATACGACCGAGAGTCGTTTAATCCAATGATTGGCGTGATCGCGGCCGATCAAGTGTCAGGCACCCACCGCTGCAACGCTTCCTCCCGATTCAAATCCTCTGCTATAAGCCTCGTGCATGCCATTCATCCAGCACGTGTCGCTGTTCCTCCTCCGACAGATACTGCTCGAACAGGGGCAGATAAACCCGCTCCTCCTTCTCCAGGTGGAGTTGAAGCACAGCCTCCAGTTGCATGGCCAAACGCTGGAGATGGCCTTCCAGACCCGACCGCTCATCTGCCCCAGCGGTGCGGAGGGCCTGAGTGGTTTCTTCGATCTGGCGGATGTAGTTCTGGATAAACTCGTGGTCTACGCTCATGGTGGCCGTGGCCTGGCCGTGGGCCTTAACCAGTGGCTCAACGGCGGGATAAAGGTGCTGCTCCTCGCCGAGGGCGTGGGGCAGCAGATCACCCTTCAGGAAAGCGGCCAGGATCTGTGGGTCGGCCTCCGGCCGGCCCTCCACCAGAGCTGTCACCTGCGCCGTCAGCGTGCTCATGAGTTCTCGATGGTGGTTGCGGATGGCCTCACTCACTTTGCTCATGGTGTCCCCCTTCCTCGGCATTACTTTTACAGCAATATTCTAAATCTTGATTCCCTACAGATCAAGGTTTGCGTGGGGGTACCAGGCACCGGAGCAAATGTGGGTGCATAACCTCACTTCGGAGCATTGTTTCCGGGATTCATCTTCGACCTCTGCGGGGGGCGGACAGGGAGTTCCCCTGCCGAACTGAGCGCGCCGTGTTCACTAAAAACAGCAACAACACCACCACGTTGAGCAACCCACCCCACTGCCGCCCCGACAGCCAGCCTACCAGATCCCCCACCACCCGCAGGAGCAGCGACAGGTGTAGTAAGATCAGGTGGGCGTAGAAAGTTGGTCGGAAGGGCACAGACAGGCCCAGCACCGCCGGGAAGATGATCGGTGCGTGGCCGAAGATCATCGAGAAGACAAACCCCAGGAAGAAAGCGTGTAGTAGGGCGTCGTAGTGTGGTCCGGCCACGACGCCACCGAAGAGCAATCCCAGCCCCCCACCGGTTCCCAGCCAGAGGTAACCGGCAAGCAGACATATCGCGGTGAAGCGGGTCAGTCCCGCCTTGCGCACCGTGTATCGGACGATGTCGTGGACCAACAACCACAGGGTCAGTGCGATCATGCTCACTCCAGTCAAGCGTACCCCGACGTCAAAGGCCACACCCGTCAGGGCGAGCCCGCTTAGGAAGAGACCTATAGCGAACAGAAAGGTGGCGCGGCCCGTGCCCGAAAGGCGCAACAGCTGGGCCAGCTCCAGGCGCTCTCCCGCGATCGTCAGCACCAGGAAGCCGGTCCACCAAGGACCGACGCGGTAGATCGGCCAGCCTGAGAGCCAGAGGGCATTGCCCACCAGCCAGACCATCGCGCCAAGCTCCATGGTGACCGTAAAAAGAGCGGGTTGGCGACGGACGACGACGATAGAGAAGACCACAAAGCCCAAACTGCCCAGGGTGATGAGCAACGGGCTAAGTGGATCAGATAGGCCGATGCTCAGGGTCAGAGCACCCAGCCCGGTCAGCAATGGTACAGCGTAGGTCCAACGGCGGCCCAGCGCTACCGCCCGCTCCAGGCCGATGAGGGTGCCCAGAAAACCGGAGACGAACAGGGGGCCGTGAGCGATGGGTAGGGTGGACTGCAGTGAAGGCAACCTCCAGCCCAAGCGTACCAGCCCGGCCCACAAAGCCGTCAATAAGGCGATCATCCCCAGCCCCATCAGAGGAAAATGGATGCGATATCGGGGTTTCATAGCTTGCCTCCACCGTGGTTTACCAGGGCCAGCCTCGCACCAGCATCACCCCCAGAGCAACCACAACCAAGGCCAAGAGGTAGGCCAGGTTAAAGATGCCGCTGAGAAGGAGCAACCCCAGACAGATCCAACCCACCCAACGGAAGCGCACCCCGGTCCAGTGGATGAGGGAGACAGCAATGCCTCGGTGCTCTGGCCGTCGGGTCACCGGGACCAGAATCAGGGCTAGAAAGACCATCCCCCCGATCCAGATCGCTGCAGCCAGGATGTGCAGCCAGACTGACAGCAGGTAAAGAACATGCACAGTGTGTTATCTCTGCCGCAGTAAGATCAGTGCCCTAGTGTCTCCAGACGCCGCCCCACGTTGAAGATGCCGGTGGGCGTGGTGATGCCGGAGATCTCGGTGATCTTCTCCAAGCTCTCGGCATCGTAGACCCGCACCACGTTCCCCTGCCAGTCGCTGATGTAAACATACTTTCCATCGGCGGTGAACTCCGGGTGGAGAGTCATGACGCCTTCCTGGATGACCTTCACCACCTCAAAGGGCTTCCCCTTCTTGAAGACTGTGATGGTGTTGGCAGGCACGCCGAAGAGGGCGTCCGCCCAGACATAGGGGCTGTGTTCGCTGGAGCGGATGAACAGGCCAGGTCCCTTGGTGGGAACGGTGCCCATGATTTCGTTGGTCTCCAGGTCCCAGATGGTGACCTTACCTTCTCCGGCGTGGACCGTGGCGCCGTAAATCGTGCCATCGGCTTCCCACACAGCACCGGACCCGGGATGTGGGGTGTCGCCTGTGGAGATCTTTTCTACCAACTCCCAGTTGGCCACGTCAATGACGGTCATCCAGTTATCCTTCTGGGACGCCAGGTAGAAGTATCGGTTGTCTGGGCTCAAGAACCCGTCGTGCAGGATGCGCCCTGCGTTTTCCACCTTCTTAATAGGGAAGTCTGGACTGGAGTAATCGATGCGCCAGACGTGTCCCGCCTCCTTCAGGGCAATAATAAAGTAAGGGCCCACCAGGTCCGGTGAGACATCACTGGTGATGCACACCCGCGACTGGACGAAGTTACCATCCGGGTCAACGCCCTCGGTGACAATGACCTTCAGTGGTTCCAGGGTCTTGGCGTCCATGATGACGGCGGTGGTGGGGATGTAGTTGCCGGCGATGAGGTACTTGCCGTCGTCGGAGATGGCCAGGCCACGGGAGTCCAGCCCGACGCGCACCTTCCGTACCGACTTCAGGCTGTACAGGTCGATCTTGAACACCCAGCCGTCACGGCCCATGTTGTAGGCCCAGCGCGAGTTGGCCGGGGAGAAGGTGTAGCCGTGGGCGCGGTAGGAGGCGGGGATCTTCCCAAGCAACTTGTGCGTGTCACCGTCGATCACGACAATCGCTCGCGCCTCACGCTCCGTGACCAGCATCAGGTTGTCCAGATTGCCACTATGGGTCGGAGCATCCGGTAACTCGTTCTCCGGGACAAGCACCTCCAGGCTGGCCTTGATATCCTCCAGCGTCCACTCCAGCGAACCAGCCGCTGGCTCGCTGTGGATGAAGACTACCAGGGCATTGATCTCGTCGTCGGAGAGCAGCCCATCCCACGGCGGCATTACTGTCCCCGGTTTGCCGTTCTTGATCACATCGAAATAGTAATAATCGGGTTGGGTAAGGCGCTGGGGCAACAGAGCCGGCCCGGTGGCACCGCGGCGATCGGTGCCGTGGCAGCCGGCACACGAGTCCAGAAAGAAAGCTGAAACCGGCTTGCCTCGAACGATCGGTTCATCAGCAGCTGACACTGTTGCTGGCGCTACAGTGGGTGTGACGCCATCGTAAGCGATCAGGAGGGTGACTAGGACCCCCATGACCAGCAATGAGAGAATCCGAATCCGGTAGTGGTTGTCACGACGCTTGATCATGATATATCCCTCCTCGATAGCTCACGGTCTCCTGTTTATACTTGATTTAAGTTAATTGACTCGATTGGCCAATGCTATGATCCTGGTCATCGAACAGGCTGGCATTTGTCATGCCATACGGTGTTGGGGTGGGGACAATCTGTATAAGAGGAAGTCGCTTGATCGATAATCGCCGTGATTGTGACCGATCATGTGTCGGGTACCCACCGCTGCAACACTTCCTCCCGATTCAAATCCTCCTTCCAGGTATGATGTTCACATCCGAAGCACGGGAGGTCCAGGCCGGTCTGCTCCCTGCCACAGCGGTTGAATCCCTTCTCGTGCCAGTCATAGGGCAGGTAGGTCTCCGTCCGATTGACGAGTACCAACCGGGCGATGGGAGTTTGATAGTACTGGCAGAAGCCGTGGTACTCATAACCTCTCAGCTGTTCTTTTTGCATGGCTCATCTCTCCTCAATCGAATTTTACCCCGTAATTTTACTTGATGCAATTCGATAGGATATACTAAATAGCAATTCCTAATAGCCTTTGGGAGGCCTATCATGACGGACAAGACATCTTCTTACGTCCTCACCCGGCTTGAGGCCATTCAGAAGGAGCTCGACCGGTTGCGTGAGCTGATCGGTCACAAGCTAGAAGGAGAGAAACGCACCACTAAGCTCGAAGGGCTCTGGGAAGGTGTTGAGATCACCGAAGAGGACTTCGAAGAAGCCGAACGGGCCGTGTTTGAGGATGCTTACAGCTTCGAGGATTAGCGCATGAAGATCTACGTTGCTGATGCCCACAGTCTTGGATGGTTTATCGCCAAGGATAAGAAATTGTCACAACAGGCTCGGGAGATCCTGAGGCAAGGGGAGATTGCTGAGGTGGAGGTCTTGATTCCGACCATCGTGCTGGCTGAGCTGCATTACATCACTCAGCAGAAGCGGATCGAGACAACTATTGAGAAAATCCTAGAGCAGGTGGAACAAGCGGATGGCTTTGTTGTTATCCCCTTTGACTTCGAGGTCTTCCAGATCATGCTGAAGTTGTCCGAGGCTTTCAGCATTCATGACCGGATCATTGCAGCTACAGCCCGGCACTATGAAGCGACGATTCTCACCAAAGATCAAATTCTCCGGGACTCAGATCAGGTCGAGACTGTATGGTAAGGAGATCTATTCGACCGGAACCGAGAGACGAAAGTACGATCGACCCATAGTAGAATATGTCAAACATCCTCTATAGAGATCTAAGAAAACGCCTTCCCATTATCGACAGAGGGGAGGGCATCTATCTTTATGATAGCGCGGGAAACCGCTACCTCGATGCAGCATCCGGAGCGGTGGTGGTCAACATCGGTTACGGACGCCGGCGGGTTATCGAGGCCATGATCAGGCAAGCCCAAAAGCTCCCGTTCGCCCATGGGAGCAAGTTCACCAGCCAACCCGCTGAAGAACTGGCCCATGAACTGGCCAGATTAGCTCCTGGAGATCTCAGCCAGGTCTTCTTCGTCTCCGGGGGCTCGGAAGCTGTAGAGAGCGCTTTCAAGCTGGCCTGGCAGTATCACGTCGAGCGAGGAGATCGGGGCAGATATAAGATCGTCTCGCTTCGGCCATCTTATCACGGTTCTACCCTGGCAGCGCTCTCGGCCAGTTATCGCGAGGAACTCCAGGAGCCTTACCGATCGATCCTCATCGATTTCCCGAAAATCTCTGCCCCCTACCCTGGGCAAGACCCTGACGCCGCTTGGGAGCTGGAGAAACTGATCCAAGAGCAAGGGGAGGAGAGCATCGCAGCCTTGATCATCGAACCCATCGGTGGGGCCTCCAGTGGAGCTCTAGTGCCTTCGCAGGAGTACCTCAGAATGATTCGTCAGATTTGCGATCAACATGATGTGTTGCTGATCGCCGATGAGGTGATGGTCGGCTTCGGCAGAACAGGAAAGTTCTTCGCCATCGAGCATTACGATGTCATCCCAGACATACTCATCGGAGGGAAAGGACTGGGCAGTGGCTACTGCCCCTTGGGGGCCGTTATCGCCCGGGAAGCAATTGTGGAAAGACTCCGGACAGGATCTGGTCGATTTTTCCATGGCTTCACCTATCAGGGCAATCCCTTGGCATGCGCTGTGGGGTTGGAGGTCGTTAAGATCATCCAGGAGGAAAAGCTGGTCGACAACGCTCAGGTGATGGGGGAATATCTGCTGGAAAGGTTAAGAGAGTTTTCTAAGGGCTATGAGCTCATTACCGACGTGCGGGGCAAGGGGTTGCTGCTGGCTTTAGAGTTCGGGAGAGACATATCTCACAAACGGAGACCGTTGAGCCTGGTGTTAACCGAGCAAGCGTTCCAGCAGGGCCTGATCCTCTACCCACGAAGCTCCATAGCACATGACCACCTGTTGATCGCTCCTCCACTGAGCATCAACAGGGATGAGATCGACCTGATCGTTGAACTTCTAGAGACCTCTATAACCGCCTTGGATTGGAGGTGAAGGATATGGCTGAGGAGATCATCTGGGCTCCGCTCCCTGAGCTGGTTGAAACGAGCAACGTGAAACGCTTCATGAACCAACATGGGATCGAAAGCTACGATGAACTCGTGCGGCGCTCGACGGACGACATCGAGTGGTTCTGGGACGCCGTCGTGAAGGATTTAAAGATCGAGTTCTTCGCGCCCTATGAAAAGATCTTAGATCTGTCCCAGGGCATCCCCTGGGCCCAGTGGTTCGTCGGGGGAAAGATCAATCTGGCCCATAACTGTCTCGATAAGCATGTCCACGGACCCAGAAAGGACAAAGTCGCCGTCATCTGGGAGGGCGAGGACGAGGCGGTGAAACGGCTCACTTATGAGGAGCTGAGCCGCGAGACCAACCGACTGGCGAATACACTCAAAGAGCTGGGTATCGGCACGGGCGACGCGGTGGGTCTGTTCATGCCCATGGTTCCCGAGATCGTGGCCGCGTTTCTGGCGGTGGCGAAGATCGGAGCGATCCTCGTCCCCATCTTCTCCGGCTTCGGAGTTGAAGCGGTGGCCACCCGGATCAATGACTGTGAAGCGAAACTGTTGATCACGGCCGACGGCTTCAGTCGCAGAGGCAAAGCGGTCGAGATGAAAAGGGTCGTTGATGAGGCCGTCGCACGGTCTCCAGGTATCGAGAAGGTGATCGTCCTGAAACAATCAGGATTGAAGATTCCGTGGACGAAAGGGCGAGATCTCTGGTGGCACGAGCTGGTCTCCGAGCGGTCTGAAGTGTGTCCTTCGGAACCGATGGATTCCGAGGATCCGTTCATGATCATCTACACGTCGGGGACAACCGGCAGGCCCAAGGGCTCCGTGCACGTACACGGGGGCTTCACGGTGAAGATTGCCGAGGAGGTCGCCTACCAAACGGATCTGCAGGATGAAGATGTGCTCTATTGGGTGACAGACATGGGCTGGATCATGGGCCCTTGGGAGGTCGTCGGGGGTCTAGCCCTGGGTGGGACGATTTTTCTATATGAGGGTGCCCCGAATCATCCGGCGTCCGATCGCCTGTGGGCGATGGTCGAGCGCCATCGAATCACCACGCTGGGGATCTCGCCCACGCTGATCCGGGCGCTGATGCGCTATGGCAAAGCGCCCCTCAGAAAACATGACCTGAGCTCATTGAGAGTGTTGGGCTCCACGGGCGAGCCCTGGAACCCCGACCCGTATCGGTGGTGTTTCGAGCACGTGGGCCAGGGACGTTGTCCGATCATCAATCTCTCCGGAGGCACTGAAATAGGGGCGTGTTTTCTCTCGCCGTTGCCGATCACGGAGCTCAAATCCTGTACGCTACGCGGCCCAGCGCTGGGGATGGATATCGATGTCTTCGACGAATCAGGAAAGCCGGTGAGAGGGCAGGTCGGGGAGCTCGTCTGCAAAAAACCTTGGCCGGCGATGACGCGCGGACTCTGGAAGGACCCCGATCGCTATCTAGAGACCTACTGGTCCAGATTCGAGAACGTTTGGATTCACGGCGATTGGGCGTATATCGACGAGGACGGCTTCTGGTTTCTGCACGGCCGAAGTGATGACACCATTAAGATTGCAGGCAAGCGTCTGGGGCCGGCGGAGGTCGAATCGGTGCTCGTCTCGCACCCGGCCGTCTCAGAGTCGGCGGCGATCGGCGTACCGCATGAGCTCAAAGGTGAAGCGATCTTGTGTTACGTGGTGCTCCGGACCGACTATGAGCCCAGCAACCGGCTGAGAAACGAGCTGCGTCGGCTGGCTGTGGACAGGCTGGGTAAGCCGTTCGCACCCAAGCAAATCAAGTTCGCCAAAGAGCTTCCCAAGACGCGCAATGCGAAGATATTAAGGCGAGCGATTCGGGCGGTGGCGATCGGCGAAGACCCCGGCGACCTTTCGGGTTTGGAGAACCCCCAGGCGCTGGAGGAGATCGAAAAGGCCGTGTAGCATGTAGAAAACCCGAGTGAGTTGACTCCGTAGCTTCTAGAAGAGCCAATCCTTGACTAATGCCTAGAGGTTGACCCCGTTGAAGTTGGAAAGACCTTCTACATTGCGGTAAGATTTTGTAGTGAACTGAGCGAAATAAGGAAGGGAGCTGGAAAGGGTCGCTGGGCATTACTGAAGAAGACTTCCGTCGGCTCAAGTGATAAGCTTTAAGACGAATGTAAAAGCCGGATCGCCCTGTCCACCAGCATAGACCTTATCGCTTGGGATGGGGAGCTTCGGAAGGTGAAGGGCTTGGTCATCTGCTTCCAGCGGCCCGGTTCCTCGGGTTGACATTGACCCAGATCCCACTTCGATTTATACTAATTATGTAAATTAGTAATCACCGAACCAAGAACGAGGAGAGAACCTTACCGATGGCAACGATCAAAGTCCTCAGAAATGGACAGATTACCCTTCCCGCCGCTATACGCAGGGCCTTGGACCTAGAAAGAGGTGACCTGTTAGAAGCCGAGCTCAAAGACAACCTCATCGTCCTAAGGCCGGTCGTTACCCTCGACCGTGAACAGGCCTGGAAGCGGCTGGATGAATTGATCAATCAGGCAAGAGTATACAACAAGGATAAGGACCCCAAGGAGATAGAGCAAGCGGTGACCGAGGCTGTAGCTGCTGTAAGACGGGAGAAACGAGCGAAGGGTCGTGAATGAAACGTGCTAACAAAGCAATCCTTAAGGTGGTTGTCGATACCAACCTCTTCGTTAGTGCCACCGTGGTCGCTGAAGGAAATCCGGCTAAGATTGTCGATGCGTGACGGATAGAGCGGCAGTATCAACTGATCACCTCACCTGCCATTCTGGAGGAGATGCAGGAGGTGCTCTTTTACCCAAGAATCAGGGCAATCAGCCCCTGGAGCGATGCGGAGGTAAAGGAGCTTCTCCAGTCGGTGGAACGGTTGGCTGTTAAGACAGCGGGCGAGCTGAAAATCCGAGTGATCGAAAGGGACCCAGATGATGACAAATTTGTGATCGTCGCTGTCGAAGGCAGAGCTGACTATATCGTCTCTGGAGATCCAGATTTGACGGATTTAGGCAGTTATGAGGGAGTCCAGATCGTCTCTCCGGCACGGTTCATAGAAATCTTACAATCACAGACTCAAGACGATGAAGCACCAAAAGAGTAGAAGCGGGATGGGATAAGGATAGGCGCTAAGACCCAAACCGGAGGGTCAGGGACACCCGGTGCGTGTCGTCGAGTTGGGCGTGCATCAAATACGCATAGTCGATCTCCAACCTCTCCGATCGAAAGCTCGCCCCCAATGTGAAGTTCACACTCCCGGCCTCCAATGCCTCCGATGACCCCCACGCTCCACCCCGAATGCCCAGCTCTCCAAACCATGCCTCAACCCCCGCATGGATCACTGGGTTCTCTCCGATGAGCCCGAGCCTATCGACATCCACCGCCAGGTTGAGGATGCCGAGCGTCAGCGCCGTCCCTACCCTGAGCTTCTGCGCCCATGCCTCGCTGTAGCCGCTGTTGTAGGTGATCGTCTGGTTGAAGACGTTCTCCATCATCGCCCCGATCCGGATTGGCCCCAGTCGGAGCAAACCACCCACATCGATGACCCATCCTGAGCCACTCCCGGCATCCAGACTGACCACCTGGTAGTACCGACCTCTGACTCCCCCTGCAGCGATCGGACCCAACGGCACCCCGGCTGAGCCGATCACCCCCACTTCGGTGTGGCTGAAGGTTTCTAACGGGTTAGCGAGCGTGTCCCGCCGTTCCCCTTGGGTGTTGAGAAGAAGCACCCCCAGCCCCAGGGACGGCTGACCCCACCCGATTGCCCCGTAGTTGACGGCGTTAAATTGAGTGCTGTAGAACGAGGTGAGGCCGATGGACTCCAGGTCACCGAGCCCGGCAGGGTTGTAGAACAGCGCACTCTCATCATCGACCACGGCGACGAACGCACCGCCCATCCCCAACGGCCGAGCGCCCATGCCGATCTGGAACAGGGCAGCGGGGGGTGACGTCCCCTGCGCCAGCCCAGAAGTCACTACTCCGCTCAGCAACAACAGACTCCCCAGGAACGCGGTGATGAAGTTTTTCATGATCATCCTCTCCATGCTACACTACGAACCTCCCTCACTCATGCTGGATAAACAGTTTTCCAGTATTAGACCGGGTTCCGTCCTCGTAGATGACGATGTACAGATAGACGCCGTTGGACAACCCCGAGGGGTCCCACGACGGCGGGGGATCCAGGAACTCTCCGGCAGCGAGTCCGGTCAGGTCAAGCGACTCTTGATGGACGAGCACCCCGGCGACATCGAAGATATACAAGGTTGCTTCGGAGGGTGGTGGTGTGGCATCCTCAGGAAGCGCAACGTAGAAGATGGCAGAGGTGTCGACCGGGTTAGGCCCGTGGGTGACCAATCCGGCGAAGCTGACGATCGAGAAGGCTGCGTCGCTCTCGTCCGCATCGCTGGCGCTATTGGGATCGGTGACCATCACCCGTACCTTGTACTGATTCCCGCTTTGGAGGTTGGGTGACGTGGTATTCCAGTCGAAGCTGGAGGGGGTGCCGGACAGACCCTCAACGATCAGGTTCCAGTTGCTCCCGCCGTCGACCGAGTACTCCAGCTTGATCGTCAAGTCGGCTTGAGTGTCGTCCGGATCATTGGCGGTCCAGGTGATCGCATGTGTACCATGAATCCGCTCCCCGCCGTTCGGCGAGGTCACCGTGCTCTTCGGCAGCTCGTTGATGCTGACCGCCAGGAGCGCTCCGATGAGATCCGACAGCGACGGGGTGGTCGTGGCATTCACCGTCACCACGATCTTGCCACCATAGGAGTTAGTGTCCGTTGGGTCGACGATCTGATCGGAGGCGACCACCCATTCATTCCCATCCCACCAGTACATCTTGACCTTGTTCTCGTCAACGTCCTTGGGATAGAAGTACTCGATCGTCACTCCAGTGACGTCGGTCACGTCGTCGAAGTGGACGTCGATGAAACTCCCGTCGAAGGTCTGGAACAACGGAGTGTCAAGGCCGGGGTTGTCGGAGAACTGGACGACGGTGACCCTGGGGGTGCCGTCCCCTTCCTTGGTCACCCTGGTGTTCGCCTCAGTGAGGGCATCCACGATATCGGTCCCGGAGGCGGTCGTTTGGGTCGTGGAGGTGACGTCGACGTCATCAGGCGTGATGATGATCTCTTGGGAGGTTGTGCCGGTTGCCCCATCATTGTCGGCCACCGTCAGGTTCACGGTATAGACGCCATTATTGGCATACTGGTGGGTGGAATTCTGCTGACTGGCATTCTGGGCGTCTCCGAAGTCCCACAGCCAGGAGACGATCGTCCCATCTAGATCGATTGATTGATCGGTGAACTGAGCGGTGTCCTGTGTTGTGGGATTGCTGGGAGAGAAAGTAAAACCAGCCGTCGGTGTAACATTACTAAGACATAGAAGACCGGTGCAGAGTTGGAAGTTGGTGCTATTGGATTCTCTGATAGCATACCGACCGGTAGTATCATCCACTTGATGGCTTGTCGAGCTACGGCTCCCCCCTCCGCTGGTCAGAGCCGGCCAATCCATCCTGAAGTTAGACGAGGATAGGGCCCAAGCCAGATGGGCCAAAAAGAGACCGCTAATGGTCATCGCCAGTAACTTAAGTCCCCGGCTCATTTTGCTCGTTTTCTCCCCTTACCCAATTGCTCTCGCATTGCGAGGACCTTGGATCTGCTGTTAATACTACTTCGAGACCCACCCACTGTCTCCGCAGATGTATAGGGTACCCGTCGCCGAATCAAACTTCATACGTCCTTTCGTGGTCGCTTTACAGTCCCCGTTGGAGGGTGCTCCTGCGGTCAAGGCAAGCTGGATATATCCTTCGACCTGCAAAGTGCTCTGCGGATTCGCCGTCCCGATGCCGACATTGCCGTTGGTGTCGATGCGCATTGCCTCAGCTCCCTTGGTCTTGATAACGAGATCTCGGGTGTTCGTGGTGCCCAGGAAGTCGGTGGTGGAGACACTGTTGCCGGTCAGGCTCCAGACGGTGTTGAAGTCCACGCTGAACTGGGTACCAGCTAATGACAGCCCTGTACCAGCGGTATAGGTGGTGTCAGTATCAGTGTCGGTGTCTACATCGTCACTACACTTCCACCGGTTGTTGGTGGCGTTCCACTTAGCGACCTGGTCGGCGGAGCAGCCCTGCGGCAACTGATAGGCAGTGGCCACGCTGAACTGGTTGCCAGCCGACAATGACAGCCCTGTGCCATTAGTGTAGGTGGTGTCGGTGTCGGTGTCTACATCGTCATCGCACTTCCACCGGTTGTTGGTGGCGTTCCACTTAGCGACCTGGTCGGCGGAGCAGCCCTGCGGCAACTGATAGGCAGTGGTCAGGGAGAGTGTCACATCCCCGTCGATGCCGCCCCCGGTCAGACCTCCCCCCACATTCACTGCCGTGATATCACCAGGGGTAAAATTCAGGTCCGCTGTTGTGACGCTGCCATCTTCAATCTTGGAGGAGTCCACGGAGTCAGCTGCCAGCTTGGCGAGTGTCACTGCCAAGTCGGCAATGTCCGCTGTAGCGACACTGCCATCCGCAATCTTGGTGGAGTCCACGGAGTTGGCTGCTAGCTTCGCGAGTGTCACCGTACCGTCGACAATGTCATCACTGGAGTGGTTATGGCTGACTGCGGCAAAGGCGCTGGCGTCCTGCCCGTCCAACAGGTCAGCATCCAGGCCGCTGCCTGAGCCATCGTTGCCCTCCGTCCAGACGGTGCTGCCGTCTACCTGCAGGGTCATCGTGCCAGCAGCATCAGAATTCTGAATGTTGAACGTTTCGGCGGTAGGAGAGCTGCGGTCAATGCCAGATTCGGTGACAGCGACGTCAGTTCCAGTGCTGGTGTTCATCGTGAGCGCGCCCGTCATCGTATCCCCTGTCACGTCAACATAGGTAGCGTCGTGGTCATGGTCGCTGCGAGCCACAGTGTCGGCAATACCGGTGCCAGCAAAGTCAACGGAGAGCGTCACATCCCCACTGGTACCACCCCCGGTCAAACCCGTCCCGGCATTCACTGCCGTGATATCTCCTGTTCCAGGGGTAAAATCTAGTTCCCCTGAGGAAACACAGCCGGTGCAGTTCAAGTCACTCGCTGGCCCACCTGGAGTGGCGCTCCCGGCATAGTTGAAGCCCACATCCGCGGCCGCGACGCTGCCATCTTGAATCTTGGAGGAGTCTACGGAGTCACTCGCCAGCTTCGCGAGCGACACGGCCCCGTCGGCAATGTCCACCGTATCGACACTGCCATCGACAATCTTGGAGGAGTTCACGGTGTTGTCCGCAATACTGTCCGCTGTGTCCGCCACAAACGCATAGGCTATACTGACAATCTGCTGGCGGGGAGTCATCTCTGGATCACTGTCCACCTGCACGC
>JBHIAT010000083.1:0-15136 GCA_046758705.1 Bipolaricaulia bacterium | reverse complement strand
GAGCTGGGTGGTGGTGTCCTGGAGCTGGGAGCGGGCGCTGGCGAGCTTGTCACGCTGGATCTGGAGTTGTTGTTTGAGCTGGGTGAGGCCGCTGTCGCGCTGGAAGGTGCGCAGTTGCTGCTCGGCCTCCTGAAGTTGCGTTTTGGCTAAGGCGATCTCATTTTGGAGGAACGAGGTGAGTTCCTGCTGTTGGGACTCGACGTCACCGACGGCGATGATGCCAATCCAGCGATCGTTCTGGGTGAGTTCGGCCAGTTGGCCCTGGTAGGTATCGAAGAGCTTTTGCTGCTGGTTGAGTTGGGTGGTGGTGTCCTGGAGCTGGGAACGGGCACTGGAGAGCTTGTCACGCTGGATCTGGAGTTGCTGTTTGAGCTGAGTGAGGTCGCTTTGGATCTGGAACTGTTGGCTCGCCTCCTGGGCCTGGAAGAACTGGATCTTGGCCTGGTTCAAAGATCGCTGTGCCAGGCTCTCCTCAGGTAGCAACGTCAGTTCCTCGCCATCGTTCAACCACAACCCCGCCCATCGTCCCGCGATGCTCAGCTCGTCGATCTGTCGTAGGAGTTGAGCAAGCTCCCCCTGGTTCAGCGCGAGTTGGGTGGTCGTGTCAGCGAGACTGATGCGATAACCCTTCAGCTTGGTCCGGTTGACCCCCAGCTCGTCCTTCAGAATATCGAGAGGGTTCTCCGCCTTGTAGCGTTCCCGTTCATCCTCCTTCGCCTCGAGAGCCCCCTGGTTGTTGTGGTATTGGGTCTCAATGAAGTCGAAGGACAGGGTTGACTCAGCGGTGAGCAGTTCCACGTTCCTTTCTATGAACAGCGCTGCCCAGTTATCAGCGATTTGCCTGATCCGCTCAGGATCTTTACCGCGGACGACCATCGTCAACAGCGGTAGGGGTCTCGCTTCCCTTCCCCCCTCGGCCATCTCGACGCTGGAGCTCATCATCCGTGCCAGGGATTCCACGGGCAGTTTCTCCCCATCAGGGTTCCCCCTGGTGAGATGGAGGGCGTCGATGATCTGCTGGAGCAGATCGTTGGCCGTGGCCAAACTTCGGTAGGTCTCAACCGAGAATGTTCCTTCCCTGGTACTGGCACTGGAGGAGAGATTTCCCTCTTCCCCGGTCGTCGTCAACCGCTCAGCAATCGGGGGGGTGATCAGCAGCTTTGTCCGCGTCTCGTACTGCTCCGGGAGTCTAGCGGAGAAGAGGGCGGCGCTCACCACCGTGGCGACCAGGGCGATCAGGATGATCCACTTCCCCTTCCAGAGGATCTCGATATATTCTCGCAAAGGGACTTCATTCTCTTCCACTGCTCTTACCCCGTTCTACAAATTATGATCCTCGTTCTCCACCCGGTCAAGCCGTCACTCTTTGGTCGCCTCTTTGGAATCGGGATCAGCGGCGACGTCCTTCGGGGCCTCCATATAGTGGGTGAAGAAGGCAAGCAGGACACCGAGGAACAGTCCCAGCACACCGGCGATCAGCACATTCAGTCGTTGATTAGACCCGATCGGGACTTGCGGGACAATCGCTGCCTCGACGACACGGATTGTGTTGAGTTGCTCTTCCTTAGCGATCCGCGCCTCTTGCAGTTTGGTCGACAGCAGGGAGAACGTGCTCTTCAACGCGGAGATCTCCCGGTCGAGCTGATCCAGCGTGAGCCGGGTTTCTGTGATTCCGTCCGCCTGCTCATCGATCATATCACGAACCGCTACGGTCTGATCCTCCAGATAAGCGATCTCACTTTTCAGGATGTTGACGGTGATCCGCGCCTGTACCAACTGCTCCCGCAGTGAGAAGAAGATCTCGTTCCGCTCCTGGTCGATCAGGACCAGATCCGCCAGCGCATTGAGCTGGCTCACGTCGGGGTTTTCCCTCAGCAGGCTCCAGATCACCTCGTTTGGGACCGCACGTTCGAAACTCAGGAACTCGGGCTCCGTCTCGAGTTCCTGTTCCAGGTTTTGGACCTCTGC
The DNA here is from genome assembly GCA_046758705.1 of Bipolaricaulia bacterium. Classification (GTDB taxonomy): domain Bacteria; phylum Bipolaricaulota; class Bipolaricaulia; order JBHIAT01; family JBHIAT01; genus JBHIAT01. The sequence continues at coordinate 13,168 of JBHIAT010000083.1, read as the reverse complement.
CTCCTTCTCGACCAACTTCAACCGGTTGCTGAGGAGTTGGACAAGAGAACTTTCGTATTGAATTCGTAGCACCCTGAACTCGCTCTCCAGGGTCTCCAGCGAGCCCCCTACCTGAGACCGCTTCCTCTCCTCCTCTTTCGTCTGGAGCGCCTGACTCGTCTTTTGGTATTGATCCTCGATGAACTGGAACGATTGAGTCGAAGCCGTCGAGAGCAGTTCCGTGTTCTTTGCGATGAACAGCGCTGCCCATTTGTCGGCAATCCGCTGGATCATCTTCGGATCCCCGCCGCGGACGACCATCGTCAACAGCGGCAGAGACCTCGCCTCCCGTCTCTGGTTGGTCTCCTCGACCCTGGGGTCCATCATCCCGACGAGTTGCTCGACCGACCAGAGCTTCCCATCCGGGTTGCCTCTCAGATCCAGGGAGGTAATGATCTCCTGGAGCAGATCACTTGCCATCGCCAGGCTGCGATAAGTTCCCGCTGAGAAAGCCCCGAGGATCGGAGGGAGCGGATTCTCCTGGTCGTCGGTCAACTGCTCAGCGATCCGGGGGCTGATCAACAGCTTCGTCTGCGTCTCGTACTGCTCCGGGGCTCTGGAGGAGAAGACGGCGGCGGTCGCCACCGCGGCGACCAGGACGATCAGGATGATCCACTTCTTCTGCCAGAGGACCTCGATATACTCTCGCAAAGAGACTTCGTACTCTTCCATGTGATTGTATCTATTATACCCAATCATACCATAACTATTGAGAATGAGTCAAAGCAAGTTCCGATGCCATCAAGACAGCGTCCCTTGACAGGTTCTTCAACGGCTCTTATACTCTTCTAAATGACTCAGAGCACGGGAATACTAAGACAAGGGAGGTGCGGATGAGCGGGAAGCGGTTGGTTATCGTCGAGTCCCCAACCAAAGCGAACACCATCGGAAGATATCTAGGCCGGGGCTTTAAAGCGCTCTCTTCCAAAGGACACGTGCGTGATCTGCCCAAGAAGGAACTCGGGGTCGATATCGAGCACGATTTTACCCCGCGCCTCCTTCTTAGGAACAGAAAACTGATCAAGGAGTTGCGCGACGAGGCGAAGGGGGCGGAGGCGATCTATCTGGCGACCGACAACGATCGCGAGGGAGAGGCGATCGCCTACGATCTCTACGAGGTGCTGAAGGGAAGGGACGGAAACCTTCCCTTCCGACGGGTCATCTTCAACGAGATCACCCGGGATGTCATCCTGAAGGCGATCGGGCATCCGGTGGAGATCGACACGAACAAGGTCGAGGCACAGCGGGCTCGGCGCATCCTGGACCGGTTGGTGGGTTACCAGATCAGCCCGCTGCTCTCCAAGTCGGTGAGCGGGAGTAAGTATGCGGGACTGAGCGCTGGCCGGGTGCAATCGGTTGCACTCCGGTTCATCTGCGACCGGGAGAGCGAGATCCAGGCGTTCCAGCCAGAGGAGTACTGGGAGATCGCCGCTCGGCTTGCCCCTGACTCAGGGGGGTCGGAGTTCGTGGCGCAGCTCAAGGCGTATCGGGGCGAGCGGCTGAGCATCGAGACCGAGAAGGCGGCGAGGCGGATCGAGCGAGCGGTGGCAAACGAGACGTTCGCTGTGGCACACGTCGAAGCGCGTGACCGGACTCGGACACCACCGCCTCCGTTCATCACCAGCACCCTCCAGCGAGCGGCGTCCTCGATCCTGCGGTTCTCCCCGAAGCGGACGATGCGGATCGCCCAACAGCTCTACGAGGGGATCGAACTCGATCGGGAGACGGTGGGATTGATCACCTATATGCGGACCGATTCCACCCGAGTGGCGGAGAGGGCCCAGGAGGAATTGCGAAGCTATATTACGGACCGTTGGGGAGAGGACCACCTCGCTCCCGAGCCTCGGATCTTCAGAAATAAGAAGACGGCACAGGATGCACATGAAGCCATCCGAGCGACGGAGGTGGGGCGGACTCCAGATCGGGTTCAGCAGTACCTCACTGGGGATCAGTATAAACTCTACAAGCTCATCTGGGAACGATTTGTGGCCACTCAGATGGCCGAGGCCCGGTACCGGCAGCGGAAGTTGGTGATCGCGGCAGGGGATTATACCTTCCAGATCTCAGGGTCCATCCAGATCTTCGCCGGCTTCTTGAAGGTGCTGAAGCTCAAACCGCTGCGCGACGAAGGGGTGGAGATTCCCGAACTCGCCGTGGGGGATCGGTTGGAACTGCGGGAGATTCTCCTCGACCAGCGGTTTACCGAGCCACCGAATCGCTACTCTGAAGCAAGCTTGATCAAGGCTCTGGAGCAGAGAGGGATCGGACGGCCGAGCACCTATGCCACCATCGTCTCCACGATCCAGGACCGCGGGTATGTGCACAAGGAACGCGGCCTCCTCCATCCCACCCTGTTGGGATTCATCGTCACCGACTTTCTGCAAAGATTCTTCCCCGAGATCGTGCGCACCGACTTCACCGCCGACATGGAGGAAAACCTGGACCGGATCAGTGACGGGGGGTTCTCCAGGACCCAACTGTTACAAGCGTTCTATGTCCCGTTCGAGAAGCAACTCCACCAGGTTCAGCGAAACATCGAAGACGGCGGCGCCTTCCAGGTGTTGACGGACGTACCCTGCCCTGCGTGTGGGAGTCCGATGGAGATTCGATACTGGAAGGGGAATCGCTTCTTAGGATGTTCCCGCTATCCGGAATGTCAGGAGAAGAAGGAATTCCCGTTGGATGTTGGGTTCGAATACCATGCCGGAGAGGTGATGGTGCGGGAGCGCCTGGAGCAGTACGCGGAGCGGCTCGAATCGACCGCGGCCCGATGTCCGAAATGCGGGGCGGCCATGGAGGTCCGGCACGGAAGATATGGTCGGTACCAGGCCTGTACCAATCAGAGCTGTGGCCATACACAACCCCTACCCACCGGGGTCTCCTGTCCTAGCTGTGGGGACGGGGAGCTCGTCGAGCGGTTCTCCAGGAAGACCGGCAAGCCGTTCTACGGTTGTAATCGCTACCCCGATTGTACGTTCGCGGTGAACCGGAGACCGACTGGGATCTGTCCGGAGTGCCAAGCCGGTGTCCTGATGGCGTTCAAGGATGAGCTGAGATGCAGCCAGCGGAACTGTGGTCACCGAATCCCGATCCCGACCGCAGAGGAAGATAGCAAATAACTAACTGTTGAGGATCCGGGGGGTAATGAAGATCGTCAACTCTCGCTCCTGTTGACTGGTGCTACGGCTCTTGAACAGCTCGCCGAGCACCGGGATATCGCCGAGCAGCGGGACCTTATTCAGTGTCTCCTCGGAGAAGTTCTGCAGCAGCCCGCCGATGACGATCGTCTCCCCGTCCCGAACCCGGATCGTGGTATTGATCGTCCGGGTCTGGGTGTTCGGGGGTTGTGTGCTCTCGGCGGGGATCGCGCCGATCGGCTGGCTCTCGGTGACAGTGAGCTCGACGGTGATGAACCCCGACGGATTCACGATCGGCGTGATGGTCAACTGGATGCCGACCTCGATCGACTCGAACCTCTCGGTGATGCCCGAATCGGTCTCCTCCCGGATCTTGAAGAAGATTGTCTGCCCTGAGACGATGATGGCCTGCTGGCCCGAGATGGTGGCGACCCGGGGGCTCGAGAGCACCGACGCCTCGTCCTGCTGCTCTAGGGCTCTCAGGGCTGAGGTCAGCCGGTCTATCGTGGTGGTCAGTCCCCATACTCCGGCCGCGAAATCGAATTGGAGGCCGATGTCAATTAAACCTCCCGCTCCCGCGGGATCCTCGCCCAGGAAGACGGGATCATCCCCAGCCCCGGTATCGGTCCCGGTGAAGTTCAACCCCAGCTGCCGGGAGGCGTTCCGGCTGAGATCGACCATCTGAGCCTGAATCATCACCTCGGGCAACTTGGTATCGAGGTCGACGATCAGCTGCCCAATCTCCTCCAGTTCATCCGGGGTCGCCCGCACTAACAGTCCGGTCCCTGCCTGGACAACCGTGAGGCTGGCATCGGAGAACGCAGAACCCAACACCGATGCCAGCGCCTCGGCATCGGCGAAGTCGACCGGGAACTTCTGCGTGGCGCGCTCCTGGAAGACCTCCTTGATCCGGGTCTCTGAGGAGATAATGTAGGTCGGCTCGGAGGAGGTCTGCGTGGTGAAACTGCATCCGGATGGCTTGAGGATGAGATCCAAGGCCACGTCGAATGGTATAACCTCAAAATCGGCCGTCACCGTGCCGCTGCACTGCTGATCGAAGAAGATGTTGATCCCAGACTCCTGTACCAGGATGGCCAGGACCTGAGACAGCTCGGCATCGTTGAGCTTGACCGAGACCAACATCGGGTCAACGGACGTATCGATCTCGATATCCAGCTTCGATCCCGGTTCCGTCGGTATGAGTTCCATGACTTCCGGTCCCACCGATTGCTCAGACGGTAGGTCGATCGACTTCAGAATCTCTTCGACCTGTTCCAACTTGGACGGTGTGTCCCTGATCAACAGCGCATTCGTGCGGGCATCGATCGCGGCCGTCTCGAGGGTCACGAACGTGGCGAGAAGTGCCCGGGCGTCCTCGGGGGAGATGTGGGTCAGCGGGAATCTTCTTAGAACTTTCTCTTCCCCTCCCTCCTCTTCCGCTCCCCTTGCGGGTTCCAGACTCAGCCCCTGGATGTACTGAGACGAGGCGATGATGTAGGTGGTGTTGAGTTTGACAAACTGGAAGTCGGTGGCGAACAGGAGGATCTCCAGGGCCTCCTCGAAGTTAAGGTCCTTGAAGTTGGCGGTGGTGGTCCCGTTGACCTCGGGGGCGATAGCGACGTTCTGGTCACTCTGTTGGGCGATTTGATTGAGGACGGAGACGAGATCGGCCTCACGCAAGTTGGCCGAGATCCCCCCCGCATCGACCTTCAGGCTGAACGGGGTCCCTCCTTCTTCAGTAGGTTGTCCGGCCCGGCGTTGCAGATCCTCGATCAATGCATCAACACGGACGAGGGTCTCTGGAGTGCCGCGGACGAGCAGTTGATCTCCGATAACCCCGACGTGCTTCTCCGTGAGTTCGGGGATGTAGAAGATCAGGATCGAGCGCACCTGGGTGGGTTGGAACCCGCGAAGATCGAAGACATGGACTTGGGACAGCGGATCCGCGACCCCGCCCCGCAAATCCTCGATCTTCTCCGGTGTGGAGATGAAGAATCCGTCGGACCGTTCGATGAAGTCGATGCTTTCGTAAATGAACGCAATGTTCCTCAGGATCTCTCTGAAGGTGACGTTCCTGAGGGAGATCGTGATCGGGATGTTCTGGACCGCGGTGTCGATGATGACATTCTTCTGGGTGACGCGGCCTAAGGTGCGGATCGCCTGGTGGAGCGGCATATCACTCAACTCGACGGTCTCCAGGATCGTCTCATCAGGCGTCGGTTCGGGTCCAGGCTCAGGCTGCGGCACGACTATAGGTTGGGGTTGGGGCTGGAGTGACAGGATCCTCTCCGGTGTGGAGATGAAGAATTCGTCGGTTCGTTCAATGAAGTCAACCTGCTCGTGAGTGGACCGGATGCTCTCTAGCACCTCCTGGAAGGTGACATTTTGCAGGGACAGGGTGATCAGGATATCTCGGATCACATCGTCGATGATGATGTTCTTCCGGGTGGCGCGGCTTAGGGTGCTGATCACCTGATGGAGCGGTATATCGGTAAACTCGACGGTCTCCAAGATCGTCTCCTCGGGTATCGGTTCGGGTTGCGGTTGGGGTTGAGTCTGGAGTGACAGGATCCTCTCCGGTGTGGAGATGAAGAATCCGTCGGTTCGTTCGATGAAGTCAACCTGCTCGTGAGTGGACCGGATGCTCTCCAGCATCTCCTGGAAGGTGACATTTTGCAGGGACAGGGTGATCAGGATATCTCGGATCACATCGTCGATGATGATGTTCTTCCGGGTGGCGCGGCTTAGGGTGCTGATCACCTGATGGAGCGGTATATCGGTAAACTCGACGATCTCCAGGATCGTCTCCTCGGGTATCAGTTCGGGTTCGGGTCCGGGTTCAGGAGGGATGGGCAGTTCCACGATAGGTACGGGTACCGGGGTAGTGAGCACCGTCCGGGCGATCTTGAAGGATGATTGTGCCGAGACGGCTGTGAGGATCGCGGCGCCGATCGTCTCCTCGTAGTCACCGCGCGCAAAGGCATTCCGAGCCTTCTGAAGGGTGTCCTGGGCCTCTCCGATCTTGGCCGTCGCCTCGGCGAACGGATCATCGGCGAGCCCGTTTGCCCTCGCCTGTTTCAGGCTGGCAGATGCCAGGTCGACCTCGGTCTCGGCCAGGGCGATCGCTTGCCGGGCCCGTTCTCGTCGGATCCGTTCCCGTTCCTCGGCAATCGCCTCTGCATCATCGATGAGGATCGAAAGCTCCCCCGTCTCGGTCTCGATCACATCGAAGGGAACCGGACCGACCAAATCGACCGACAACTTGACCAGCCCGTTCTCCATCTCAGCGGCCAGGGCGAGGATCGACCCTCGAGTGACAGCCACCACATGTCTGCGTGCCACCGTGAGGCCGTTGAGGAGGAAGATCAGCGTGTCGCGCGCCTCACTCGTGCGGATCTCCACGAGATTCTCCCTGGAGATCTTTCCATCGGCCTGAATGGTGATCGCCACCTTCCTTGGCACCTTCACCACCTGGATCGCTACGATCGGGCTGGAAGCGGTCTGTTCCTGGGCCGATGTCCGGATGATCTCAGATGACTCCACCGTGGCGACTGTGAGGATCGCAGTACTGATCACCTCTTCGTGATTATCGCCCAAGGCATTCTGAGTCTCGTGGAGCGTGGTTGGGGTCTCTGGGGTCTCGATCTCCTGGAGGGCAGTCTCGGTCTCTGTGATCTGGGTCTGCTGGGGAGTGGTCCGAGCCTCCTTGAGCTCGGCGATCGCTTGCCGGGTCTGTTCTCTTCGGATCCGTTCCCGTTCCTCGGCAACTGCCTCCACATCACCGATGAGGATCGACAGGCCCGCCTCGGTCTCGACCACATCGAAAGGAACCGGATCGACCAAATCGACCGACAGCTTGACCAACTCGTCCTCCATCTCAGCGACCACGGCAAGGATCAACCCTGGGGGAACGGTCACCAGATGTCTGCGCTCCATCGTGAGGCCGTTGAGGAGGAAGATCAGCGTGTCGCGCGCCTCACTCGTGCGGATCTCCACGAGATTCTCCCTGGAGATCTTTCCATCGGCCTGGATGGTGACCTCCACCCCCCCTGGCATCTCCACCACCTGGATCGCTTCGATCGGGCTGCGAGCGGTCCGTTTCAAGACCGATGTCCGGACGGCCTCCACATCACCGATGAGGATCGACAGGCCCGCCTCGGTCTCGATCACATCGAAGGGAACCGGATCGACCAAATCGACCGACAGTTTGACCAGCTCGTCCTCCATCTCAGCGACCACGGCAAGGATCAACCCTGGGGGAACGGTCACCAGATGTCTGCGCTCCATCGTGAGGCCGTTGAGGAGGAAGATCAGCGTGTCGCGCGCCTCACTCGTGCGGATCTCCACGAGATTCTCCCTGGAGATCTTTCCATCGGCCTGGATGGTGACCTCCACCCCCCCTGGCATCTCCACCGCCTGGATCGCTTCGATCGGGCTGGGAACGGTCTGTCCTAAGGTCGATGGCGAAAGTGCCAACAAAAGGCACAACCAGAGGAGCAGGGCGGAGATGAACAGAGTGAGAGATACCGGTATATGCGGGCAGCGAGCGAGCGATTTCATCTTTCCTCTTTTAATAGGATGTAGTCTCTACCATCCTTCTTAAACAGGACCTTCCCGTGATCGATCTCCACGAGCTCATAACCATCCATCAGATCCCCCTCGTTGACCAGCTGCTCCCTACCGTCCTTGATGATGATTGCAGTCGTCAGGCCGTCCGATGCGAAGAACCCATTATAGCTGTAACGATCCTCCAGCTGGAGTTGCTTCAACGGGATGAACGGCGGGGCATCCGCCAACTCCGACAGTGCCGGGGGGATAACCTGTGTAGCCAAGTCCTGCAGGGCGAAATCATTCCGGAGCCCCTGGAAGGTCAACGCGTTATCCTGAAGCACCAGATCTGGCTCCAAAGTCACCACAATCAGTTCCTCCTCGGGTTCCGCCACGATCTCCGGCTCCGGTTCGGGGATAAAGTAATCCTCAAACGGGTTCTGCAGCACCAGTTCAAAGTCGGGTTCGATATCGACCTCGTCGACTACCGGCCCGGTTTGCGCGGGTGTGCTCATGAGGATTGGGTCCTCCGATGGGATGACGTAGGAATGGATCACCGAAGTCACGTGCAGGTTGTTGGGATCGTCGCCGACGATGGTGAAACCGTCAACATTGAGTATCCTGCGTCCGCGTTGAACCGCATAAAGCATGCGGACCATGCCCAGGTAGCCCCCTTCGCTCGCCAGCGTGTAGGGTTTCGTCCAGAACTTCTCGCCCTGTTTAAAATCAGATTCCTTGAGTTGGGTGATGCTGACGCCTGCCTGTTCTCCGTAGGTCGAGATATTCCTCACCAGCAAGGGAAGCTCCTCACGCTGAGGGATCCGTTCATTTAACCGGATCAACTCCTGCTCCCGATCGACGATCTGCCGCTCCAACTCTTGGATCTTCTCCGGGGTATTGTCTCTTTCCAAGCTCTTCCTGGCCAGACGTTTCTCCGCCAGTTTCTTATCCAGTGTTTGGAGCTCCTCTTGTTGGGGGGTGTAGATGAACGAGTACAAACCGAAAAGGATGACTCCCAGCACGATGATGGCGACGAGCGCTCTCTCCCGGGTTGCGAGGTTCTCCAAAAACGGGATTTGCATGTCCGATCCCTACCCTCTTCCACCTCTGGCTCTGGCGCTATCTTCAGCGAGCAGAATCTCTATCGAGAACGGAAACCGTTGCCGTCCGGTTGCCTTGATATCGCTCCGCAAGTTCACCGCTTCAAAGAGATCGGAGCGCTCGAGGTTGGCCATGAATCCTCCGATGATCCTGTTGATTGAGCTTCCGCTGCCGTCCACGATGAGACTCGTTCCGCCCGCGTCAGCCGTTCGAATCGTCTGGATCCGATCAATCTTCACCTCGGAGGGAAGCGCCCAGACCAGCTCGTTTAGGACCCTGGCCCACTCGATTTGTAGACCCTCCAGCTGATTGATCACCGCGATCCGATCGTTGATCTGATCCCGTCTTCGTTGGGCTTCTCTCACTTTCCTCTCGAGCTCCTGAAGCTTTCTGATGTCCTTGTCGACCTTCTGAATATCCACATTCAAACTGTTGATCTCCATGTTATTGAGGGTGTAGACAGCGCCCATCAGCAGAGCCACGAGGATCACCCCCCCGACCAACGCCGTGCTGTAGTTCAGCTGTAGCCTGATCCCACGCCGGCTATAACCTGCCGGTCTGAGATCGATCTGGCCCCGTGTCATTGTTGCTGCCATCGTTTGTTTCCTTTAATCCCGACTCAATCCACAACGGAAAGAGGAAAACCTTACATATCTCGCATCGCCAGACTGATCGCGGTGGTGTAGTCCCGCGCCTGGACTTTCAGGCGCTCCCGTCGGACATCATCGAGGCTGGATAGGTCGACAGACTCTAGCGCAGAGATCTCTTCGGCACTTAACTCCAACCGTTGTCCGAACTCCTCTTCGATCCCGTTGATGGAGCAGCCCGGACCGGTGAGAAACACCTTGGAGATCTCTCCACCAGAGGGGCTCTCATCGTAGTAGAAGCGAGTCGATCGCTGGATCTCCCAGACGAGTTTCTCGATGAAGCTGGTGATCAGATTTTGTATCCCTTCCTCCTGGGAGTCCTCCGTCGCCTCTTGCAAAGGATACCGTGCGGCAAGGTCAGCCAGCCGCTTTCGGGCATCGCCGATCGGGAGGTTGTACTGGGTGACCGCCCGTTCGATCAGGTCGTCCCAGCCGACCGATATATTCCGGGTGAATTGGATCTGATCCCCGTCGAGGATGCCCATATCGGATGACTGCTGGCCCAGCCTGACGATGATGGTCCGGGCGTTCCTGCGCAGGCGACCCTCGAGCAGGTTCATCAGGCAAAAAGGCTGAGCATCGAGCGGCCCCATGCGCAGTCCGGCGGCATCGAAGAGTTCAATCCATTTCCATACAAACTCTTTAGGGCTGGCGACGATCAGGACTTTGACCTTCTCCACGCCGTCTGCATCGGCGGAGGTACCGGCCCGAAGATAGTTCTTCTCGACGTCTTCGATCGAAAACGGCAATTCATCTTGAAAGATCCACCGGGCCGCCTCCCGAATGTCTTTATCGGACATGTTCGGAACCAAGGTATACCGGACGGTGACCTTCTCACCCGGCAGACACGAGATCACTTCTTCCCCGTCCCGCAAGCCGTTGCGTTGTTTCAACTCTCTGAGGGCCCCGATCACCTGGGCCTCGTCGGCGATCTCCGCCCCTTCGAGACCACCGGTCTCGAGTCGCTCGATATCGAAATTGATCAGCTTGCGCTGCTCCCGGGTATACTTCAGTTGAACCAGCTTCAGGCTGGAACCTTCGATATCGATGGCTGTATTATGCTTGACATTCCCACCGAGCTTACTAATCCATTCTGAGAAGGCCATCTCTTTTCCACCTCTTGTGTTTTAACCTTATAACATAAGTTATTATGATGTCTCCCATTTTGGCATTATACCCCCATTTTGCCATTTTAGCGCATCCAGCTAGGGCAGACTTTGTGGTAGGCCAAGCATCGAGTGCACATCGGCCCGATTGAGGGTAACACTTATCATACATCTCTGTCAAAATCGCGGGCTGATTGCCCATCTCTATCATATCTGGCTGGCCCATATCCTTGGGACGACGAGGGTCCACATCGAGACCGTCTGGCCGTTCTCCGCCAGGAGCAGCTGAATCTCGATCCTCTTGTTGTACTGGATGAACGCGATGCTTTTCAGGATGCTCTCCTCCATGATCGGGTTGCCGTTTCCTCCGCTGTTCTCCTGTATCTTCAGTAAGAGCGGAACCCCAGTATCCCGGATCCGGAACCGGACCGATCCCGTCTGCGGGGTGGTGTCGCTGGTCCGGAAGGTGGTCTGCGGGGAGATAGCGAATCGATCACCGTCCCCGAAGGTCTGGGTTCCGCTGCGGACGACGAAACGCAGGCCGCCGGAATCGAACGTCTGGTTGATCAAAATCCACCCCTCGGCGGTGCCTGAATCGCAGCCTCCGGCTTGGGACGCATCTTCCACGAAGCTGTAGACGTCGAACCGCCCGGGCGGGTCATCATACTCCAAACACCAGGTTCGATCGTAGTTGGCGCCCTCCGTTCCCATCCCGCCGAGCACCTCAACCCAGCCGGCGCCGTCCGGTCCGACGCCGTTTGCCACTTCGATCTCATGGGTGACCTCGAAGGTGGTGGTGAATGGACTTTGAACCGACCCGTCGTCATCGCCCATCTTGAGGTTGCGCGCCTCGCGGAGGTCCCGGACCAGAAGTTCGACATCGTAATTGCCGTTGCGGATCAGCTTGTTCCGGATCAGATTCCGTTCCCACGTCTGGATCCCACTGCGGATCAGGAATTCATAGAGCCCGAGTGCCAAAATACTGAAGATGGCAACGGACAGCATCAGCTCGAGCAGGGTGAAGCCCCGTTCGCCGTGCTCGGGTTCAGCTCGAGATCGTCGTAACATCGGCAATGATCGTTTCAACCTCCACCTCCCTAAACGAGTTTCCCTCGATCCATGAGACGGTCACCACCACCTGCTTCAGATCGACCTCCCCGTCGCTGTCCGTGTCCCACGACTGCGGGATGGTGGTGGCCACCGTGAATCGGTCTCCGGTCTGTCCCCATGTCAGGCGTCTGTCAGGTGAATACCTGAACCACTGGGTCTGAAGGCCAGCAGGGGTGATGTCGTCGAAGTTCATGGTCTCGATCGCCTCCATCTTCCCCTTCGCCAGCCCGGTCGCCTGGGCACGGTGCTCGGCATCGGCGTTCGATCGGATGCCGTTGAGGAAGAAGTTGATCAGGCCGATGGTGATCAGCAGGAAGATCACCAGAGAGGCCATCACCTCTATCAACCCTACGCCTCGTTCGTTCTTCAGCATGTTTGCCAAGCAGCTCCGTCGTATTGGTAACATTGGTCGGTCACCCTGAATAGACTGGTCACCGCTCCCCGGCCCTGGGTGCCCGACTGGAAATCGCTGGGGGCGACGACCACACTGCCGTTTGACAATGTCCGTGGCTCGATGATCAACAGGTTCGCATCATTGCTGCAATCGTCACTGGAGACGAAGAACCCGCGATCGATGAGCACGAACTCCTTGGGGATGTACCGCACCTGGACGGCCGTTTGTGGGTCTGTGCCATCCGAGATACGGATGCGGTAGCCGGTCTGCGGAAAGTCCACGCATAACGTCTCCCGCTCCTTAAGGGCGAAGCCCTGAGCCCAGTTGATGTCGGAGACGAGGCCGTTGGCGGTCGACCGCATCTGGTAGAAGAGATACAAGGGCCGCAGCGACGGCAACGAGGCAGCCAAGATCCCGATGATCGCGATGACAGTCAGCAACTCAAACAGGGTAAATCCGTTCTCAGATCTCATCTCCGGGAAAACCTGCTATGGAGTCTAAACGTCCCTTCAAAGCCATCACTCCTCCTCCAGAGGGATCACGTATTCGACCGTGCTCTTGTTAACGATCATCACCTGGCCCTGGTCGTCGATGACCGGGAGGAACGAGTAACGCTCATCGTTCATCAAATCCGATATTCGCCTGAAGCCTCGTAAGCTTACGTCGCCGATAACCTGGAAGCCATCGCCATGGATCTCCACCTTGACAAACCCCATCCGCTCCCTCCGCTTCTCGACCCGGCGAGTCGTTTGATTCTGGGGGACAATGTAGTGAATCGTCTCCTTGTTGAGGATGATCAACCGATCATCCTCATCGATGACAGCAAGGAACGGGCGTTTTGCCCTGTTGAGCAGGTCGGAGAGCCGATGGTAGCCGCGCATGTGAACCTTCCCGGTGAGTCGGTCATCCTGCATGACAATCTCAACTATCTCATAGTGGTCCTTGGGCTCGTACATCTACTCTCCCTCCCTGATATTCGGATGCCCGGTACCTTTATGACATAGCACCTCTTCCAGAGAGGTGACCCCGCTGATGACCTTGCGCAGGCCATCCTCGATGAAGGGGGTCATCCCACCGTTGATCGCT
>JBHIAT010000082.1:0-15153 GCA_046758705.1 Bipolaricaulia bacterium | reverse complement strand
TTTTGACAACTCTACCGATTCCTGTTGTCAGCAACACTTGAAAGGGAGACTACCCTTATTTAGATCACTCAGATCTCTTCCCACCCGGTAAACTGCACCTCGGGGTCAACCTGGATCGTCTCGACTCCGGTCTCCTCTAAATCGGCCAACTTGGCCGTCAGATCAGAATCGTAGACCACCATCACACTCCCCCGCAGATCAACGGCGAACCCGACCAACGCCCCGTAGATCTCAGGTGTTCCGCTCGAGGCGACGAGCGTGCTCTGTGGCGCATAAATCGCCGCACGCACCTCGGAAGTCCCCCCAATCGTCACGTTCCCCGACCCCAGGACGTAGATGACCAGTGAACAGTTACCGAGGCCGGAGATGTTCACCGCATCTATGCAGCGACCGATCTGTGCTCCTCCTGAGATGGCTACATCCCCATTCACGTACAGTTGGACGTCTCCGTCGACGACGACCTCCTGGTTGCTGCTTAAGTCGATCCCATCGTAGAAGTAGGTCTTCGGCCTGTGGGGATTGATATCGGAGAGGACGATTTCTGAGCTGAGGATCTCGCCGCTGTGATCCTCATCGTAGGTGTTGGGCTCGATGATCGGGGGAAGCCCCGAAAACAGTAGGCTATCCCCTTCCGGTGCAATGATGATGGTATTTTCGCTGGTTAGGATTCCCCCATCCGCATCGGCGACGACGGCGGTCGAGAAGTACTGATCGACGACCGAGCCGCCGGACAAGTTGACGGTCTCAAGGAGTATGCGCTGTGTCTTCTGGAACTTGCCTTGGGAGAGGATGTGGTAGGTGCTCGGGTTCGACTCGATGATGAACACCTCAGCACTGAGCCGCTGATCGTCGGAGACGCCCTCGTTCGCCAGCAGGTAGCCGGAGAACTGGTAGTCAGCGGGGACCCAGCTTGGAGCGTTGACCTTCGCCGAAGCGAAGTTACCCCTTCGGTTGATGATGTACTGTTCGGCACGGTGGATGCCAGCCTTGGCGATGAACAGGGACTTTTCCCTGTCCTCGGTCAGGGAGCTGTACCGCTCGCTTTTGAGAGAGGTGATCAGATAGCCGATGCCCAGCAGGGTGCCCACCAACAGGACAGAGAAGATGACGACCACGACCATCGCCGAGCCCCGGTTGCCCGTCCTGCCCTTATATAAGGGTCTGCAAAAGTGAATTGTACGGCCTATCCAGACCTGGGTGAGCTTGAGTCCAAGCTTGAAGCTTTGCATGGTCCTTCGGCAGCCCGACCGTCCTTTCGGATTCGCGGCTTTGCGTCCCCATCTTTCGATGGGTTTGCCTTTGTCGTAGACGTACCCTTGGTATTCACCCCCTATTGTGCCCCAAAAACCCAAATCCTAATACCTGAACGGGTGAGCCAACGGAGTGGATCGTGGAGAGAGCGTCAATTCGACGCCAGATGTTCTGAGCGGCTGTCTATTGCCATCTAAGCGCGACGGCTATGTTGGAGCTGGATTTGAGCCCGAAATACCTAGCTCATCGAATAAGCTATGAGCTCTGGCAGTTGGCCTTGGACACTCCTAATACTCATTCGCTCTGAGCATGTCCGGATAGGCGTCCGTAGAGAGACCCCGCCCACCAGATCGCAAAACAGCCTAAGCCCTCAGCGATCAGCTCTCAGCTAAACGTCAACAGCAAATGCATATTTTCTTGAGCTGATGGCTGACAGCTATCTCTCATCTCGCATGACCCTCTCGATGGCCCATCCATATAACATGACGACATCAACCCATCGAATAAGTATAACAAGGTGAAATACCATGCCTCTAGTCTCAGCAGTTCACATCGAGTTGCAGATGAACGGTCAGACACTTAGGGATCTCCGTCCTCACCTCTATAGCTCCTGAATACTCACCAGCAACACGCTGATCGACGGCTTGATCTCGGGGTTGGTGGGATCGCCCGATTTGACCAGCGGGTAGACCGGCGGGTGGTTCTTGAAATTCTCATTGACCAACCCAGCAAACCGCTCGTCGTAGACGTAGTTCTTGAGGAACCCCTTGCCGTTAGACAGCCCCACCGGCCCACGGGCATACTGGGCCAGCCCACCGTACAGGTTGATCTGGTCATGAGCCGAGGCCGGGTCCTGGCTGAACAGGCTGTACCAGAAGCTCCCCTCGGTTGCCAGGATCGCCGCGTGCAGGTCGATGTCCTTATCAGGATCATTAAAGTACTGACTGATGACCACATCCTTGAGCGCGATCAACCCCAGGAAGTAGTTGAAGTTCGGGTGGTCGTTCGGGTCGAACGTGTTGATGTCGTAACCCCCATCGTCCAGATACTTGGCGGTGATGTCGTCGTAGAAGTAGATATTCTCCCGGCTGATGATGGAGGCCGACGTCCCGTAACTGCCGGCGACATACAGGTTCCCTGTACTGTACAGGGTGTTGTTGGTCGACTGGATCGAGCTGAGCAGTCCCCAGATGTTCTGGCCGGGGGCGATCGGATTCATCCCCGAGATCGAGGTGGTCGCAGTCTGGACCTGGTTCCAGATGGTGGAGTCATTGGGATCGAGGTCGCCGCCGTCGTTGCAGACGTTCGGCTCGCCGTAGTCGATGATCGAGCCTCTGCAGTTGCCGTAGATGTTGAAGTTCTTGGGACCGAAATAGTTCGGGGTTTGGGTCGTGTAGTAGTACTCGAACTGGTTGTCGTTGATGTAGATCTTCCACTGCTGAATCTCCTCGATCTCGATGTACTCCGTCTGGCTGACCAAGACCAGATCTTCAGGTCCATCGCACTCATCCACGCACTGGTAGGTCGCCGGGTTCATCCACAGCGTGGAGTTAGGGGTGGAGGTATCGCCGGTTCCCGCCTGCTGCTGGAACCCGATGTCGGTCATCTCCCCGGTCAACTCGTCCCAGTCGCGCAGCTCGTGCATCCATTGGTCATCGGTCACCCGTACGTAGTAGTCCGCCTGCCAGTGGAACGGATACTCAAACTTGCGCTTCTCCAGAACCACCTTCGACTGGGGATTGGCCGGGTTGTCATACCAGATCTGAGCCGCTTCAGAAACCCCAGCGTACTGGTAGTCAGCCACCAGATCGGTCGGCACGTCTGAGCTCTGGCCCAGGTCGTATGGATCGACGCCCCAGAATGGGGCGGTCTGGGTGCCGGTGTACGCCCAGTAGGTGAGTTCGGGGATGAGGTAATCTCCGGTGTCCGGATCGGTGGCGGCGGTTCCACCCGTGGTTTGGACATAGGTCTTGAGCAGCCGATAGTCGGGCAGGACGGTGCCATGGCGGACTGCTTCGCGATGCATCGCGTCGAAGTCACTGCCGGTCTGGGTGTCGTAGATCATCTGCAGGGGCTCGGCAGCGTAGACGATCCCGCCCTGGAAGATGTTCTCCTGCCAGCCCGGATGGACGGCTTCGAACAACGGGTCGCCATAGGTGTCGGGGTTTGCCTGGAACCGGAAGTATTCGCTCGTGCAGGACAATGGCGATTGGCAACGTCGGATCTTCAGCCGGTTGTTGGTGGTCGTCACCTTGGCGAGGAACTGGGGGTGCTCTTTCAACTCATTCTTACTATACATCATTATGAGCTTGAGCATATCGTCTGGGTCCTGGGTGTTGGTGTGAAGTGGGCCGTCGATCAAATCACCCCCGATGAACCAGATATCGTAACCGCCAAACTTGTCTGACATGCTGTTCGAGTTTTGGAACAACGCGTAGCGGGCCAACGAGCTGATCCCGCCACCGAACTCGAATCGCTCCATCAACAGCCGTTCCGTCCCCTCATGCTGGCCCCGGGACAGAATGAGGAATGCCGGGGAGATGCCGGAGGTATCCGTGATGATGAACACATCGGCGCTGAGTATCTGAGCGTTGGTAATGTCCGTCTCGTTGGCCAGCAGGTAGCCGTTCGTCTGATATTCGACGGGGATCCAGCTCGGGGCAGCTATCTGGAACGCCTCAAAGCCGCCCAGGCGGTTGACGATGTACTGTTCGGCGCGGTGGATGCCGGCCTTGGCAATGTACAGGGACCGTTCGCTGTCTTGGATCAGAGAGCTGTACCGTTGGCTGTTGAGGGAGATGCTGAAGTAGCCGACGCCCAGTAGGGTGACGACCAACAAGACGAAGAACATGACGATCATCATCGATCCCCGGTCGTCCGCCCAGTGTGTTTCGCTCAACCTGTGCATACGAACCTCCAATGAATGTAAAGTCACTGGAAGCCCGTCCCAACTCAAGCTCGGCTGTCCTTTCGGATCCGTGGCTTTGCGTCCCCACCTTTCGATGGGTTTGCCTTTATCGTGGATGCGTCTTTGGGCTTCGACCCATAATTATACGCCGAAACCCAAAGGTTTAGCCATGATTAGGTGAGGTAGAGGAATGCAAGCGTTCAGCTTAAGGTCAAAAGTTGTTTAGTGTTTTCCTGACGGCTGACCGCTCATTATATCCCTACGTCGATGACGATTCGATAGGGATCGGTCAGGGTGAACAACCGGTAACCGTGTTCGCCGTTCAACTCAGCGATCAGGCGAACCCCGGTCTCCTGAAGCTGATAGCGGACCCGTGTGACCTCAGGGCTACCCACCGGGACGTCGCGGGAATCGAGGGTTCCGGCAAGTTGGGCGTTGCCAAGCGCTACGACGATGCGCGGCGGGTCCGAAACCGCCATGATCTCCGGGTCCGGCTCGTTGCTGAGGTCATAGACGATACGCGTGTGATCGGGGTGGGCGAAGAAGCGCACCGCCATCACGGTGACCGGTGGCTCCTCTACCCTCGATGCTCCCAGCGTAGCCGTCGCCAGTGTGATCGCATCGCTGAACTCCACCTGTCCGTTCCCATCAAAGTCGAAGGCTTTCGGACTCACCTTGATCTCAGGATCACCGAGGTTGAAGGCAAAGCTGATCGCATCGCGTCTGGTCAACTGGCCGTCGCCATCGATGTCCTCAAACCGCCCGTCCTCGTCGAGGTCCTGGGGCGGGATGTCATGATCACCGATCGGCAGGATCTGGACCACTTGGACCTGCCCTGGCACTCCTGCAGACGTTATCGATGCGCCGAGATCGTCCACCATGATGTTGACGGTTACGGCCACTGTCGCCGTTCCCTCGAAGACTCCATTCAGAATGAGCTTGGCGAGCCGCACCCCCTGGGCACCGGCACGGACCCGATCGCTGAAGTCCACCCCCCTAAACGTAGCGAACGTCGGGCCACGTCTCACCTGTTCGAAGAATTGTCCGTCAATTACGCCGGGTTCAAGGCCGGCAAGCCCGACCACAGCTCTATTCGATTCCGACCGAATGAAGACGGTGAAGTCGAACGCCCGAAGCCCCTGCGGAGCCTCGGAGAGCACGACTTCGACCGATCCGCTGCTCCTGAGTCGGATCAGCGTCTCTGTGACCGCCACCCTCGGTCCTGACACCGGAACCTCAGCCTCAGCCTCAGCTTCGACTTCGACAGCGGCACCCACCGGACCCTCCACTTGGATCTCCTGCTTGACTTCAACTGGCTCTCCACCGATGACGTCGAAGATCGCCCCGATGACGAAACGTCCGGGGGGCGCGCCGCTCATCACCGTGAATTCGAACCGCTCGTCGTCGATCGATAGGACCCAGTAACGATTTCCCTCCGCCTTGCCCAGCTTGGGCGTAGCCCGGAACAAGAACCCGTTGGGCAGGGTCACGGTGATCTGCTCTACCCTGGTGGAGACCACCGTCATCCGGAACAGGGAGTTCGCCTGGACAACCGACGCAGACAGCTGGAGCTCGGAACCCAACGCGATGGTTGTGGAATAGAACAGGAGGATTAAAACCGAAAATGTCAGGATGAGGATAAAAATGAAAATATTTCTAGTTTTAAACACTGCAACCTCCTTTTACTTAAGAATTATTCGAAATCCCCCGAAAAAAACCGCTACATTCCGATCACGACCACCTCAAACGTCACAACCGTTCGTTCCCCTTCTTCCACCATCATATCAAAAATCCCGTCGGATACCAACTTGAACCTCCCCGCCAGCGATTCAGGAAACAGCCTGACCCTATGTCGGCCCGGCCCCACCCCGGTGAAGCTCGCTCGTCCTGTCTCGTCGGTGAGCTGCCCCACATCGCCGACTGCCACCATCAAGCCGCCGACCCCCTCCCGGATGACCTGGAGGCGATCGTCCGGTTCCTCGGTCACAAAGACCAATGGGATTTCACCATCCAGAGCGTCGATATCCCGGGCGTCGATCAGCGCTCGGAACTGACCGTCGTGATCGGATGGGACAGGTTTTTCGTCGACCTCGATCCCGAAACCCCGATTCAGTACGCCGGTCATCTTGATCGGTTTGATCGGCGGGGTCTGATTCAGATAGGTTCCGATGATCCGGGCCGCCTGTTCCCCGGTGATCGTCTCCTCAGACTCTTTCCCCTCGATCGGTTCCAGGATCTCCTGCAGCATCCAGCCGATCCGGATCGGGAGGAATTTTTCCCGATTCAACGCCCGGGCCAGGATCGTCTTGGCCTCCCAGGCGGTGATGGCTCGATCGCCGGCGAACTCCCCGGGAGCGACGCCGACGACCAATCCCAATTCAAACGTCCGCTCGAACACCCCGGTTCGGTCTGCCTCCAGGAGCAGCACCCAGGATTGGACGATCAATTCGCCCTCCAGCAGCGATGAGCGTCCATCCCCATCCACGCCTTCGGCCGAAACCCGATAACGGGAGGTTCCCTCTGGAACGACTCTCCCCGTCTGAGCCCGTCCGTCCCAGACCCGATAGTGCAGCCCATGCCCCAGCGACTCCTCCTTCAGCAGTGTTCTGACCACTTCACCATGTTGATCCAGAATCTCGGCGGTCACCTCTGCCGGCTGACTCAGATGGAAGCCGATCATCGTCCGGGTGAGCTGCTGCCTTATCTGGAAGCTGTTGAGGATCATGGTCGCGAACGCCAATCGGCTGGTCGGGGCCCGGAGTTCGCGTTTCAGGCTGTCGGGGAGGATCTCCAACTCGCTGACCGGTGGGGCGGCGACGAACGTGCCGGGGAACGCGAACACACCGCTCAGCAGCTCAACAGGCGGGGAGAGCAATCGGCGCTCCAAGACGCGAACCTCAACCATCCCACCGCGCGCTAGCCCGAAGGGGATCGTCTCCTGCTCGCCCTGCCTCAATTCGATTACAACGGTCGCAGGACCGGTCGAAACGAGACCGGTGGGCAGGCTCCTGTCGATGACCTCCAGGGTATAGCGTCCCACCGTCAAGTCGGCCAGCACCTCTCGACCGACGATCGTCTGTTCTCTCCCGTTGACCCGGATCTCAATCGCCTCCTCGACCAGCTCCTCCTCCGGCTCTCGGATCCTATTGCCATTGTGGTCCCGATAGACCTCCACCGCGATCGCTCCGCGGGGGGCCTCGACGTGGATCTCCTGCAGGATCGTATTCCTCGCCCCATCGTCGTCGACGACCTGGAGACTCACCCGATAAGTCCCGGCCTGCTCATAGCGATGGATCGGGTTTCGCTCGGTCGAGAAACGGCCATCCCCGAAGTCCCAGCGCCAAGTGGTGATGTTCCCATCGGGGTCGGTCGAACGGTCGAAGAACTGCAGGATCTGGCCGGTGAGCGGCCGTTGCGGCGCGAAGGAGAAGTCGGCGACCGGGGAGCGGTTGGGACGTTGAAGTACCTCGATCTCCCGGGAGACGGTATTTTGGCCCCGATCGTCATCGGTAACGATCAGGGTCACCCGGTACCGACCCGGACGCGGGTAGGTGTGTTGGGGGGTTCGGATCTGAGCGGTCGCCCCATCGCCGAAGTCCCAAAGCCAGCTTATGATCTCTCCGTCGGGGTCCTGGGAGCGGTCGACGAACCGAACTAACTCCTCGGCCGTCGGCGTGTCGGGGTCGTGATCGAACGCTGCCTGCGGGAGGGCATTGACGACCTGTAGCTCGATGACCGCCGTGTCGGTCGAGCCGAGGTCATCTGTGACGGTGAGCCGTACCTGGTAGGTTCCCGTCTCCCGGTAGCGATGGATCGGATTTGGCTCATCACTCTCGCCCCCGTCGCCGAAGTCCCAAAGCCAGCGGGTGATCTCCCCGTCAGGGTCGGTCGAGCGGTCGGCAAACCGGATCTCATCCAGGATAGTGGGGCGATCGGGCGTCAGAACGAATAATGCGGTCGGCGGAGTGTTCTCCAGGGTGAAGATGATCCCTCGCTCCTTGGCAGCGGCCCCGAACTGAACCTGGGCATGGGATTCAGGCTCCAGGGTCAATTCGCGGTCCTGAGGCGTGGTCGGTTCGTATCCGGGGGGGAACCAGGTCTCATCGACCCGGAGCCGGTATCCTCCGGGAAGCAGGCCGGTGAACGCAAACCACCCGGTGGGCCCGGTGAACCCCTCGCGAATCGGCTCCCCCTCGGCTGTCATCAGAGCCACCCGGACTCCGGTCACGCCTGGTTCCCCGGGGTCCAATTGACCATCCCGGTTTTGATCATCGAAGACCCGGCCGTCGATATAGGCGGCCCGTTGCATCGGGATATCGATCCGCTTGACCTCGCCGCGGGCGAGTTCAAACCGTTGAGGAAGTTGGATGGACGGGACGAGGTCCGCTGGCGGGTTATCGAGGACCAGCTCATACTCCCCCGGTTCCAGCGGGGGATAGCGAAACAACCCCGTCTCGTCGGTGAGCACGCCCGTATGGCCGGTGCGCAGCACCAGCCGGCTGAGGCCAGCCTCCCCGTCGTCCGGACGGCCGTTCCCGTTCTCATCGATGAACACGTAACCCTCGACCTGCCCCTTCGTCTTGATCCAGGGCAATGGAAGAGAGAACCCACGATTGTACTCCAGTTGAGCGGTCCAAGTGACATCCCCCTGTCCATCGACGAATCCCAACTCACCGCCAACTGCCATCTCTGTCTCCCCACCGAGCCGGTAAGTGAATTTTGGAGTGAGGGTGGTGGTTCCCCCCAGCTCATCCCGATCGGCGCTCAGGGAGGCCGACAGAGATGGACTCAGCTCGTAGGTCAGCAATAGGCGCTCCTCGATCGATCGGTCCTCGATTTGGCTGGTTATGGCGTTTGAGACGGTACGATCGACATAGCCCACCTCGCCCGAGAAGCGGCCCCGGGCCAGTCTCAGGCTGACGTCGTAACTGACCGAACTGAACCGAGTCGCCGCGATCCGATCCCGGATCTCCCCCCAATTGCCGGAGAGGCGGTAGGAGAACGGCCCCAGGGGTCCGGCAAGGCTCAGTTTGAGTGCCACCTCCTCCTCATCGGTGCGCGGCGCGGGGCCGCGGCTGCGCCGCGTCTCGAAGTTCGTTCCGAAACCGAGCGCGGGAAACCCCGGTGAGGAGAAGGTCGAGTCCGACAGGAGGCGGGTCGTCGTGACCGTCGGCTGGGTGGGATCCCCGGCCACGTTATCGCTGAGTTGTTCGATGAGGAACCTCAGAGACAGAGAGAGCTTGCGGAATGACAGCTGGTGAGAGACCCGGAAGCCGGCCTCGTCGCTCCGCTCACCGACGAACTCTGTGCCGATCTTCACATAGTCGGCGCTGAGGAACGCGTTCTCCCCTTGAAACACTGAACCGAGCCACCAGGCAACGTCCTGTCCTGAAGCCGAGCGGCTGATCGCTCCCTCCGCACCGATTGTCCAGGTGTCACTCAGTGGGTAGGCAAGTGAGAGGTCGAGCAGATCTGTCTGAAGATTCAGCGGCTGATCGAACCGTCCGATATAGGAGAGGCTGGCATCGATCGGGCCGAGGGCGCCGGTCAGACCGGCCGCGGCACCGATCTGTTGCCCCCCAGTCACCTCCAGGCCGAGCACCGTGACACCCAGCCGCTCGCCGCCCAGATCGAGTTGTGCCCCCCTCCCCGACAGGTTGGCAAACTCGGCGAACTCGGTCGAGATGTTCCCCAGTCTGAGCCGATACCGCTCCGTCTCATAGTTAAAGATGAGTGCGTTAAGCGTTGGCGTCGGGGTCGTCAGCCCACCGAGGGTGGACTCCAGAGAGAACTGGCGGTCCGCCCCGATCCCCCCCTCGGCGAACAGTTTCAACTGGGAGGTGCTCACGCCCGCTGGCGAGCCGCCTGCCATCAACCCGATCTCGGCCGGCACCTCGACGAACAGCCTCCTCCCGACTCCCTGAGGCGAGGGCGGCAGGACGGTGGTGAACAGCGTGACCCGATCGGAGACCTCTGAGGAGACGGTAGACATGACCTCGACGGTGAGCCGATCCCGGCCCTCCGACGCGAACAATGGGATCTGGAGGGTTATATCGAACGTTCCCCGCTCGCCGGGCACCAGCTCGATTTGGTCTTCTGAGATCTCGACGATCCAATCATGGGCCGAGTCGGCAGAGATCTCGAACACATCCGGAGCGTTGCCGCGGTTGACGATCGCGAACGTGTAGCTGAACTGACTCCCCGGCAGCGCCTGGGCGCCCGGCGGCGCTTGAATCATCACCTCGGCGACCTGAAGCACCTTGACCGAAGCGGAGGCCGTCACTTGAACCGCCGTGACTCGGGCGGTCGCCGTGAGCGTTATCTCGTAATCCCCGGCAACCACAGCGAACGGGACGAACACGGTGATGAAGATCGTGTCTGCCTCGCCGGGGTCCAGCGTCACCGGGTCCAACCCGTCGAGGGACTCCCAGTCCTCGGGAAGTTCCAGTGCCAGGTCATAAATCTCTTGAGCTCCGCCCGCATGGGTCAGTCGGAACGTGTGGGTGATGAAGTCGCCCAACGATCCGACCTTAGGGGCGGAGGTGACATCAAGGGAGGACTGAGCTAGCCCGACCGATGCGCTATAGGTGAGCAGAAATAGAAAAGGGAGGAGAACAGGCAGGATCCTCACTAGAATCGGCTGAACAGTACGGAAATCTCTTGACCTCAAGATCAGCTTTATATCATAGCCGCTGACAGGTCGGGGAAAGGGTTCAGCCGTTCTCAGTTCTCAGTGATCTGGAACAGCAACCGCCCGGCGACCAGATTCTCCCCTCCGAAGTCGATTATACCCAAGACGACATAGCGTCCCGGCCCCAGGCGCTTGCCGCCCTCGTCAACGACCTCAACCTCCCGGTTGGCCCCGGGAAGCACCGAGAACGCGCCGATCTCCAGCCGCTTGACCAGCTCACCTTGCTCGTTCATCACCTCCACTCGACCCTCCGGTCGTAGGCTCGCGTTGCCGGTGTTCTCGAACGCGACCTTCACCTTAAGCGGGTCCAAGCTGATCAGGCTCATGCCGGTCACCCGACCGTCGCGCAGCGTCGCCTCCGGGGTCGTCTCATAGACCTTGATCCCGAACCGTTGCACGGTGAGGATGGAGATTCCCCCACTCTCGGTCACGATTGGGGAGCCCTCGACGAAGATCATCCCCCAATAGGTTCCTCCCTCTACGTTCTCCGGGACGCTGATCGTGAACCGGACCTCCTGGGTCTCCCCAGGATTCAATCCGAACTCGGAGGGTGAGACAACGATCCATGCGGTGTTGGAACGGGGCAAGATCCCCGGATCGAGGAACACCTGGGAGCCGTCAGGATGGATGCGCCAATCGACCAGATAGACGGTGATCCGGGTCGTCCGCGTCTCGTTGTTGAGCACCTCAAACGAGAACGTCCCGCTCTCCCCCGGCGCCAGACTCAGCTCGAAGACCATGTTCGAGACCCGGATCGGGTAGGCGGTGAACGAATACGAATAGCAGATAAGTCCTGAAAAGAGTGCCGCGATCAACAGAAACCTGCGACGTTTGCCCATCAGCGTCCTCCTTATTTCCTAGGGATCAACCGGTCGTCACTGTGAATTGAAGCGTGTCGCTGTAGTTGCCCGGGATGTCATCGGTGTCCCCGGTATACCGATAATCTATATTGTAGACTTGAGATCCCTGACTGGTGGTGGTCGCCACCGTCATCGGAGTGCTGAGCGCGGCGAACGAGGTGTAGATCGCCTGGTCGCCGCCGCGCCACTGGAAGTCGGCCAACAGGTCTCCGGTGAAGCCCACCGGTTCCGTCTTAGCCGTCATCTCGATCTGCAGTGTCCAGCCGTCGGGGTCGTTGGTGATGATGAACACGTTGTTTGCGGTGCTCTCCAGCGCTTGAAAACTGCCGCCGCCACCCGGTGTGGCCCCGCTGTAGATCGTCTCATCGATAATCCCTAAGCTGATCGCGCCGTGGATGGCGATCTGTGCCCAGGTGTAGGTGTCCCAACTGAGGGTCACCGTGTCCGAGATCGTATACCCGAGCTGGTTGGATGCGGTATACTGAAGCGTGATGCTGTAGCTTCCCGGGATGTCATCGATGTCCACGCTGTATCGGTAATCCATACCGACATTAACGTTGTTTCCTGTGTCGGAAGCGACGACGGTCATCATGGTGTTGAGCGCGGGGAACGAGGTGTAGGCCACCTGATCGCCGCCGCGCCACTGGAAGTCGGCCAACAGGTTCCCGGTGAAGCCCGCAGGTGCACTGGTGGCCGTCGCCTCAATCTCCAGACTCCATGTGGGATTGCTTTTGACGTTGACGGTGTTGCTCAGACTCTCCAGGTCCCCGAAGCTGCCGCCGCCACCCGGTGTGGCCCCGCTGTAGATCGTCTCATCGATGAGGCCCAGGTTCAGATTGGCGTGTACGGTGATGCAGACCCGCTGATTACCGCCTCCAGGGCTGCATTGCTGGGGGGCCTTAACCGTAACGGAGAATGAAACGAGAATCAAGAACACCAATAGAACTGCGACCGAAACAGACCTTGACACCTTCATCGTTCACCTTAAACCGGACGACGGCACGTCGGGGGGAGGACGCGCCGTCGCCTCTAGCCTCTACAGCTTCTGCATCTTTACAAGTTACAAGCGAGTCTAGTTGGTGGTCACGGTGTACTGGACGGTGACGCTGTAGTTGCCCGGGATGTCGTTGATGTCAATATTGTACTTGTAGTCGAAGCCGTAGACCGCGGAGCCAGCTGCGGCAGTCGTATCTACCGTGGCCGGTAGTAAATCAAGCCCGGTGGCTGCTGCATAAGTTCCAGCGGTTATCGGCGTCTCCCGCCACTGGAAGTCGCCCAACAGGTCTCCGGTGAAGCCCAGAGGCGTACTGGTACCTGTCACCGAGATCTGGAGCACCCAACCGTCGGGGTCGTTGGTGATGACGAACACGTTGTTAGTCAGGCTCTCCAGGTTCCCGAAGGCACCACCGCCGCTGGGCGTGGCGCCGGTGTAGGCCGTCGTGTCATCGATGGTCCCTAGGGCAACCGCGCCGTGGACGGCGATCTGCGCCCAGGTATAAGCACTCCAAGAGACGACGGGCGTCCCATCACTCAAGGGTCCGACCGTTCCATTGACGGCTGCACCGTTGTTGCCTCCGGTCACCGCCCAAACACCAATGGATGCCGAGATCACCAGCACCAAGGCCGTGGCGATCGTTATGGCCATCCGATTCCGATTTATGTGCATTACGCACCTCCAATTAATTCAAGGTCATTGGAAGCCCGTTCATTCCAACTTCGGCAGCCCGACTGTCCTTACGGATTCGTGGCTTTGCGTCCCCACCTTTCGGTGGGTTTGCCCTTGTCGTGGACGCGTCTTTGGGCTTCACTACTATTATACGTAAAAAACCGAGATTTCAGACATGCGTGATGAACACAGATTTAAAAGAACAGCGGCGGATGGATCCGGTTAGCTATATCGGTCAGCACCCGACCGACCTGTGAGCCGGTCACTTCATCGGCAGGGATCGCGAACACCTGCCGATTTCTCACCGCATCGATAAACTGAAAACCCTCCATATTGAGGATCTTGCTGACGTAAGCCGGGTCGGTGAAGATGATCTGGGGGTTGCCGAGCTCCTCGGGCCTCCTGAGCCGGACGTTACCGGAGATATGGGAGAACACGTTCTGTCCGCCCGCTTTGGTGAGCAGATCGTGCTCCGGTGTTCTGCCTCCGGAGACGAATACCGCCTCCCCCCGCACGTGGATGAACGCGGCCGGCACCTTCGGTTTGTCCTCGACCCAGGCTTGGACCTCATCGAGTGCATTCTGGATGTCAGCGACGATCTCATTGGTCTCAGCGACGTTGCCGGTGATCTGTCCGTAGATCCGGATGAACTCCATATTATCCTCGACGCGGATGATCGGCCGGAAGGTGTAGGTGTTAACCCCCAGCTGGTTCAGCTGGTTGCGCACCGCCCCGACCGCCCCCAGCACCAGATCCGGATCGCGAGCAATGATCCTCTCAACACTGAGGTTGTGAGACGGGCCGACCTTAGGAACGTTCCTAACCTCCGGTGGCAGGTCGGATGAGGTCAGGACGCCGACCAGTCGGTTGCCGGCTCCGATGTCGATGAGCGTGTGGACCGCCAATTCGGTGACCGCAACGATCCGCCTTGGCCGCACCTCGATCGTCACTCGTTGCCCCTGATCATCGATGACAGCAACCGGGAAACTCGCCGCCGAACCAATCAGACCGATGGCGAACATCAGAACCATCATGGTGAACAGCATGTTGCGCACGTTTGTGATCATCGATCTCCTCCTTAATAAGCAAGCCTTTATCCGTCAGCTTTCAGCTATCAGCTTAAGGCCAAAGGCTAATTATTTTTAGTGTTTTCCTGACAGCCGACTGCTGATCGCTGATCGCTTACCATATCTTTATTATGCCCCATACTTCTCCTCTCAGTCGTCGTCGTTAAACGGCACCGACAACTATAAACTGTAATGCTCTTCAGATCAAGCTTTGCGGGGCTTGAGCCGGGCGACGGCACGCCCCCTGGCCCCTTCCCAATGCGCCGTCGTCTTACACTGCTATATCTATAGATCGTACATGCTCACCAGCAACACGCTGATCGACGGCTTGATTTGCGGGTTGTTGGGATTGCCCGATTTCACCAGCGGGTAGACCGGTGGGTGATTGTTAGAATCCTCGTTGATCACTCCGGCGAGCCGCTTGTCGTAGACATAGTTCTTGATAAATCCCTGGCCGTTGGACAGTCCCACCGGTCCGCGGTTAGCCTGGGCCAGCCCGCCGTACAGGTTGATGTCAGTATGATCCGAGGCCGAGTCCTGGCTGAACAAGCTGTGCCAGAAGCTCCCCTCGGCTGACAGCAGCGACGCATGAATATCCATGTCCTTATTACTAGGGGTATCAAAGTACTGGCTGATGATGATGTCGTTGCGCGCGATCAGCCCCAGGAAGTAGTCGAAGTTCGGGTGGGCCTCCGGGTCGAACGTGTTGA
>JBHIAT010000081.1:0-15301 GCA_046758705.1 Bipolaricaulia bacterium | reverse complement strand
ACATCAACGGAGAGCGAATGACCTGATCAACTTTGAGTAAGTTGAAAGGAACAGGGTGTACTCGATCTGGATGATCCGATATCCAAATATGGTGTTGATCTAGAAAGCCCGTGGGTTGTCCGAGTAAAGCATCTGTTGTCGCATACCTCCGAAGGCTATCCTGGCAGCTTCTACAGGTACAATGGAAGTCGTTTCGCCCTGCTGAGCCAAGTGATCCAGCAGGCCTCTGGTCGGTCATTCGCAGAGCTTTTGATCGAGAGAATTCTTGAACCTCTCGACATGATGAACACGGCCCCCAGCCTCATGACGAATTGGAGTGGCAGAGACTTTACTCACGTTCTCAGGGAACTCGCCAGACCGTATCGATTTGACCCAACGTACGGAATCGTGGCGGGGTATTACCCGATGAGTTTCAGCGCGTCCGCCGGCCTCATAACCGTTGTCGACCTGGTCAAATTCGACATCGCCATCGATCAGAACCTCCTGGTCCGTCAACAGACGAAAGACCAGATGTTTACGCCCACCGTGTCGACGGCCGGCACCGAGCTTCCGTATGGGCTCGGATGGTTTACCCAACGTTACAAGGACACCCGTTCCAACCTCAATACGGAAAGATCGTACCAGACATTGACTGGGAAGCGAATGCGCGTGACCTGATGAACCAGTTGAATCAATACACAGACAGCAATGTGCGGGAGATCCTCGAAAGAGAGCTCTTCTCCTATCAGATGCTGTTTGCCAGCGTCGGTAGAGGTCGACTGGAAGATATTCAGACACAGACACAGGGATATCTTGAGGGACGACTGGCGGCGCTGGGACTTGCGACGGATGTCGACCCGAAGGTCTATGACGGTTATGTGGGGCAGTATGAGGTGCCAGCTGAATTGGCTGAAAGCGAACTACCCTTCCCTTTTATTGCAGTGACGCGCGAGGATGACAAACTCTATGTGGATCTTTCTATGTGGGGCGGGCCGATGTTTGAGCTGTTTCCGCGATCAGAAACGAGCTTCTTTCACACAGACTTTGATGGAGATGAAGTTGATTTTGAAGTGACATTCATCACAGATGAAACCGGGCAGGTGACTCAAGCTGTACTCGAACAAGAGGGGCAGACGTTCACTTTCAAAAGGATCAACGCGCAGGCACCTCCGACCGAAGTAACCGATGAGTCTGAGCAAGATACAGTAGATAATGATAATGAGCCTGAGTATGTTTCGCCTGAGGAAGTAGGGTGGTCATCTGAAAAATTAGAGGAAGCAGGAAGGTTTGCTGAGCAAATCGGTTCTGCTGCCGTGATGGCGGTTTACGACGGGAAGGTCTTTTTCTCATGGGGTGAGGTGACAAGGAATTTCCTGGTTCATTCTATTAGAAAACCTTTTCCCAGTGCACTTTATGGCATTCACGTTGAACGCGGCGAAATTGACCTGGATGCAACCATGGAGGATTTGAACATCGATGATATACCTCCCAGTCTGACGGCTGAAGAAAAACAAGCAAAGGTCAGCGACCTGCTGAAATCCCGCTCCGGCGTTTACCATGAGGCAGCCGCTGAAGCACAATCGATGATAGATTCACGTCCGGAACGAGGCAGTCATCCACCCGGTGCCTTTTACTACTACAATAACTGGGATTTTGCTGAAAGTACGACTTCATATTCGGTTGTGGATAGTGCATCAGGCCAAGGGTATGGATATCTGTGGAAAGTGGCTCCGGAAGGCTCTGAATTGGCACAGTCCGTCGGACATCCATTTTATTACCACACAGGAATTGGCGTTCATGTGCTTGCCATCGTACCGGACCTCAAATTGGTGTTGGTTCATCGCGTAAATACAGATGTAGCATGGAGCATCCCCGACGAAGCAATTGGACAACTGTTCCTCATGATCATGAATGCACGTTTATCCAAATAGGAAGGGATGTTCCACTGTTCTGAATACCGAACGCGAGCCTGGGACGGGCCAGGATGGAGGAACTCCATCGGGAGGCAGAGCGGGCCCGATTGGTGCGAGCGGCGCAACCGCTTTCGCTGCGGCCTCCACGGTTTCGAGTACGGGTGAGGATCCGGAGGCTGGGCAACCTGTTGGCTGCGTTCTTGCCGCAGCCGAAGACCCGATCTGGTACCGCTCGATGAGGATGATGAAAGCACAAACTGTACCAGGGGGCAACACGATGAAACGCCATATTCAGATTGGGGTAATCGACATCAGACACAGGTGGATCGCTTTATGGGGCGTGGTACTCCTGCTGCTGGGGCTCACCGGCTGTATTACCATCCCCATCGGTATCGGTATCGGCCCCGGGGAAGAGGCACAGGATTACCTGGATCGGGCTGCCGAGATCATCCGGGACGAGGGGGCGGTCACCCCGGCGGCGATCGATTACCTGCGGGTGGCCCAGAGTGAGATCGCGGTGCTTCAGGGCCGGACCGACGATCCCGGAGTGAGGAGCACCCTCGTCCCGGCCGAGTCGCTCATCGTCCTGGCGAGGACCGAGGACGATCCGCTTCGGGCGCTCGATATGGTCCGCACGGCGCAGTCCCTGGTGGAAGACGCCGTCGATCGGATCGAGGAGTTGGAAGCGGAAGCATCCGAGGACGAGTTTGACTCCGACTTCGACTTCGATTTTGAGGATGAAGGACCGTTCATCGTAGCACCACTCCCGTCTCCGCTCTTCGTCGGGGTGAACGGGGGAAGTGATCAAGGTGGGATCCTAAGCCTCGGCGCTGAAGCCGGATCGGGAAACTTCCGGATCGGGGGAGCCTTCCGATTCACCGGGAACTAGGCTCCTCCGAACTATAAAGATCAGACGGGGATCGGTCCTCCTGACCCTTCATGGACCAAAATAGGGAAGCGCAACGATGGCCCCGAGGGGGAGCTGTACCTCAAGTTCGGGATCTCGATCGGGCGCATCGCGTTCCAGGCCGGGGCCGGGATCGCCGATCAACAGCGGGTTGAAATCTATCAGGGAACGTCCGGGTTCTTCTTCGGTTATCCACAGGATCCGCAACTCTACTTCATCACGATGGGCGGACTATCGCTTCGGGTAAGCAATCTGATGCACATCGACGTCAACTACCACAACCGTCGCGGCTGGGTCGCCGGCTTCGGAGTTGAGTTCTAAATGAAATTCAAAACCTTTAACTTGCTGGCTGTGCTCCTATATTAAGACGCGAACTTCAATAAGTGAGTGGGGCTTCGGGGAAGTCCCTCCCTATGGGGTCTCCATGATTAACATTTTTAACAATTCGGTTTAACAAATTCTTAACATCCACAAGATATACTTCCTCCTGGCAATACGAAGAAAGGAGCCAGATCATGTATCACCCATATCTCACCATGAGGCTGGGACAGGCCAGGATGG
The DNA here is from genome assembly GCA_046758705.1 of Bipolaricaulia bacterium. Classification (GTDB taxonomy): domain Bacteria; phylum Bipolaricaulota; class Bipolaricaulia; order JBHIAT01; family JBHIAT01; genus JBHIAT01. The sequence continues at coordinate 11,941 of JBHIAT010000081.1, read as the reverse complement.
AGGAACTCCATCGGGAGGCAGAGCGGGCCCGATTGGTGCGAGCGGCGCAACCGCCTTCGCTGCGGCCTCCACAGTTTCGAGCACGGGTGAGGATTCGGAGGTTGGTCAACCTGTTGGTTGCGTTCTTGCCGCAACCGGAGACCCAACTGGTATCGCTCGATGAAGATGATGAAATCGCAAACTGTACCAGGGAAGCAACATGATGAAGCGTCTATATCGCCAGGTTAGGGGGACATGACCATGACCATGCTTGAGATCGAACACGTCAGCAAGGAGTACCGCCGCGGAGTCCGGGCAAATGATAACATCTCGCTGTCGGTCGAGGTGGGCGAGATCTTTAGCCTGCTGGGGCCGAACGGTGCTGGCAAGACCACGTTGGTGAGTCAGATCATCGGTCTGGCGACGCCCACCTCTGGGAAGATCCGCATCGCGGGTGTGGACGTCGTCGCCAATCCTGGCTACGCCCGTCAGGCCTGCTCGTTCCAGCCCCAGACCCAAGTACCGATTGATGGGGTTACCCCGCTGCAAGCGATCGAGCTCATCGGTCGCATGCGCGGCGGCCAGCCAAAGCGTGTGCGTCAGCGAGCACGCAAACTGATCGATGCACTAGAGATCGGGCAGTGGGCTGAGAAGAGAGGTGAAAATCTCTCCGGGGGCGTGCGCCGGCTGGTCGCTTTCTGCATGGCCGTAGTGGTACCCGGCCAGCTCGTCATCCTGGACGAGCCGACCAATGACGTCGACCCACTACGCCGCCGCCTGCTCTGGCAAGAGGTGCGTACCCTCACCGATATGGGTTCTTCGGTGCTACTGGTCACACACAATGTGCTTGAAGCAGAGCGCTCGGTCGACCGCCTGGCGATCATCGACCGGGGCAGGGTGATCGGAACCGGAACACCTGCCTCGCTCAAGGAGCACGAGGCGGGGTATTTGCGCCTGGAGCTGATTATGGAGCCCACGGCGGAGCTGCCAGCACTACCCGCCTTTGTGTATCGGTCGGTCATCGTAGGCCGACGCTGGTTCGCGAAGGTGGAGGCGACTTGGGTGGGCCCGGCGGTGGAATGGGTTCATGGCCTGAAGGAGAAGGGGATCGTGGAGGAGTTCTCCATAGGACCGGCCACGCTGGAGGATATCTATGTACGGATGATCGGCCGTCCAGACGCGCTGGAGGTGCCGACCGAGGAGGTGAATCATGTTCCTGTCCCACTGGCTCAATAGCTATCGTCTGATGCTACAGTGGCAGGCTCTCAGGCTCAAACCGATACTGCCGTTCATCATGGTTGTTCAGTTGCTCATTGCGGTCGGCACTGTTATTGGCCTGGGATTTCTCCTCCCGGAGATTGACCCACGCTCAGCTATGTTCCTCGCCACTGGAGCGCCCACCCTCGCCCTCATCACTGTGGGGTTAGTGATGGTGCCGCAGATGGTGGCTCAAGCTAAGTTGCAGGGGACTTTCGATTATATGTGGTCTCTGCCGGTCCCACGCATGGTTTACCTGGCGGCGGACGTGACCATCTGGCTGTCGGCTGCGCTGCCGGGTGTGGTGCTGGCTCTGATCGTGGGCTCGTTGCGCTACGGTTTCGACCTCCAGATCAGTCCGCTGGTGGTGCCAGCCTTCCTGCTGGTGGCGCTGACAGCGACAGCTATCGGGTATACCATCGCCCACCTGTCGCCGTCACCCGTGCTGACAACCCTGATCACTAACGTCATTGTCGGCCTGTTCATGTTCTCGCCCGTCAATTATCCGGCAGAACGGCTCCCCGTCTGGTTCGCGGAGCTGCACCGCTTCCTGCCGCTGAAGTATGTGGCGGACGTGATCCGTGGGACGCTGACGCAAGGGGACTCGGGCGAGCTCGGGCTGGCGTTCACGGTGCTGGGAGCATGGTGCGTGGTGGGGTTCGGCATTACGTACGCCATGGTGACGCGCCAACGTTGAGGAAGCGACCGTCTAAAGATAAAGATCCGTATACCGTAACGTGGGTGAACATAAGATGGGCACGGCCAATATCAATGGTCTCAGCGACAGGGTCAGCGCGGCGCAGGAGTCGGAGGAGGGAACGCCGCGCACAGCTCTCGGACAGCCTGCTTGATCTCCACGATCACCTGGTTTTCGGCCATCTCCTCCCGAAACCGTTTGAGGAAGGCGGGACGGTTGTCATCCGGTAGCTGATAGGCACTCGCCTCGTTTAGCACCGCATCGATCCAGTGGGCGATCTTTCGCATCTCCTCCTCCCCCATGCCTCGGGTGGAGACCGCCGGCGTCCCCAACCGCATCCCACTGGGATAGAACGGAGAACTCGGCTCCTTGGGGATAGTGTTCTTGTTCACCACGATGCCAGCGAGCTCCAGGGCCTCCTGAGCTAAACTGCCGAAGCCCGGTTTGATCGGGCTTAAGTCCACCAACATCATATGGTTGTCCGTCCCGCCGGTCACCAACCGGAAACCCAGCTCGATCAGCTCCTGAACCAGCGCGTTCGCATTGGCCACGACCTGACGGGCATAGCGCCGGAAGGCCGGGCCGTCGGCCTCGTTAAGCGCTACAGCGATCGCGGCGATCACGTGGTTGTGGGGGCCCCCTTGCAATCCTGGGAAGACGGCCCGTTCCAGCTTGTGGGGCAATTTGGGATCCTTGTCAAGTCCCCGCTCGGTCACCATGATTAACGCCCCCCGGGGGCCGCGTAACGTCTTGTGGGTGGTGGTGGTGATGATGTGAGCATGAGGAACCGGATCGGGATGCACTCCCCCTACCACCAACCCGGCCACATGGGCGATATCGGCAACCAGGTAGGCATCCACCCGATCGGCGATCTTTGCGAACGCCTCGAATGGGAGTTGGCGGGGGTAGGCGGTCGCCCCGACCCAGATCAACCGGGGACGGTGATCCGTCGCCAGTCGCTCCACCTCCTCCAGATCGATCCATCCCTCAGAATCGACATGGTAGGGGATACTCCGGTACCACTGGCCGGTCACGCTCACCCGCCAGCCATGTGTCAGATGACCACCGTCGGTGAGGTGTTGTCCCATAATCGGATCGCCGGGTTGACAGGTGGCGAGATAGACGGCCAGGTTCGCCGGTGAGCCTGAGTAAGGTTGCACATTGACATGTGCCACTTTGAACAGGCGCTTGGCCCGCGTCTGCGCCAGACGCTCCACATGATCGATAAACTCATTGCCGCCGTAATAGCGGCGATTGGGGTAGCCTTCGGAGTACTTGTTGGTCAACACCGAGCCGAGTGTTTCGAGCACTGTCAGTGAAGTGTAGTTCTCTGAGGGGATAAGTTCCAGAACATCATGTTGCCGCTTCGCCTCCTGGTGCAGCAACTCACTGAGTTCAGGGTCAGCTTCTTCAAGAGTCCAGCTCGGGGCCATCAAATTCGCTCCCCTCAGAATCCAGATCTCTGAGCCATAGGCCGCCGATAAAACGGCCTTTACGTCAACCATCTTATACCTTCGGGGGGTATCCGGCAAGCCGAGGGACCGGTTCACCGATCTCTCAGCTTGCATTGTGCCGGGGCGTCCGTTAAAATGCCTTGTCGGAAACCGTCATGAGATATCGATCTGAGTAAGTTGAAGGGTATCACTCAACTCGAGGCGTCGGAGGGGATGTGACCGTTGTTTACGCCGCCGCCCTGTTCATCCTGGGCCTGAGCATCGGCAGTTTCTTGAACGTCATTATCTACCGCACCCCCCGAGGTCTGTCGATCGTCCACCCGGCCTCTCACTGCCCCAATTGCCAGACACAGCTCAACTTTTACGACAACATCCCACTCCTCTCCTACACCCTGCTTGGCGGGCGGTGCCGATATTGTGATGAGCCGATCTCCTGGCGGTATCCGATCATCGAGGGGCTGACTGGGCTGCTGTTTCTGGCGAGTTACCTGGTGCTCGACGATTGGCCTCACCGAATCGTTGCCCTGGTTCTGATTTCGGCGCTGATCGTGGTGACGTTCATCGACCTTGAGTTCAAACGGATCCCCAACTGGATCACGTTCCCCGGGATCCTGCTCGGGCTATTGAGCACGCTCTGGCTCGGGGACATCTCCATCTGGACCGCGCTCGCCAGCGCGGTGGCCGGTGGGGGGCTGCTCTGGGCGTTGGGCGTACTATACAAGGGGGGAATGGGCGGTGGGGATATCAAGCTGGCGGCGATGCTCGGCGCGTTCCTCGGCTGGCAGAATCTGTTCATCACCCTGCTGATCGCGTCGGTGGTCGGTTCAGTCATCGGCGGGATCTTGATCGCTCGGGGGAAGGCGGGCCGGCGCGCGACGGTTCCGTTCGGGCCGTTCTTAAGTCTCGGGGCGATCGTGACGTTGCTCGTGCCGTCGATCTTCAACTGGGTCTTCAGGGTCTGAGTTACGTTATACGTCAAACGGTGACAGACTCCTTATGATAGAAAAACCCTCTCTACAGGGCGTCTTCACCGCTTACTTGGAAGGTCTTAAGCGTTCCGACATTGCCCAAAATCGCGCCTCTCACCCCTGGGACTGGGATGAAGGAACTACTTCCTCAGCTCCCTCGATCTCCGCTATAATTTGATCCACGTGAATCCCCTCGGCCTTTAATCGCAAGGCCCGTCTCAACGCAACCTCGAAGATCCGTGAGAGATGAGGCCAGAGTTGTTGCCTGGCATCGATGTACAACGGTGCGTCGACCATCAAGTTCACCTTCGCCTTCGGGAGTTTTGCCACGAATTTTCCCTCCTTCCCCTTATAAGGATGAAACCGGCTTGAACTGTTGAGAAGCGTAATCAGAGCAGGAAGATTTAAACCGATAGGGTGGCTGGTGAGGCCCAACTTGTCCAAGTTGAGTTTAGGTTGTACGCTTTTGTCGCCCTTCGGCAACCCAGCCACCCTCGGCTCTATTACGCTAGGGTCTGTGGCTTTGTGTCCCTCCCTTTCGGGAGGTTTACCCTTTCGAGGTCGGTAACACATCTTTGGTAGCCCGACTTTCCTTTCGGATCCGCGGCTTTGCGCCCCCACCTTTCGGTGAGTTTGCCTTTGTCGTGGATGTGTTTTTGGGATTCACTCTTTATTCTACACCAAAAACCGACATTTTAGATGCGAGAACGTGAGCTCATGTCATGCAGATCAACCTCCCGGTTCATTTTCCTGGCTGTGCCACCACTCCCGAAATAGTTGCAAAAAGAATAGAGGAATATTCCGTTCGCTCAATGGGATCACGGACTATAGGCTCGTGACCGACCGTGTACAAACCGTCAGGGGTCCAGTAGAACCCTTCACGGTTTAGACCCTGCCGTCGCACCCAGACGGGAACCTCGTAGAGGTCAAGCTCCAGATTGGAAGCTGCATTCAAGTCCGCATCCGTGATGAAACCACATGTGTCGCACGTGAACGTCTTTCCTGTTCTGTTCGCTTTGCGAACCCACCCACAGGCACTACAACGCTGGGAACGAAACTCGTTTGGCACTTCAACTAGACGGAAACCGTCCGTTTCGCTGAGGCTGTCCAGCTTCCGGTTTATCACCGTGTAGGTCCAGTGGGTCATCAGGCGGTTATTGCGCCTGCCGTAGCGCAACCGCTTTACTTCCTCAAGCCGAACCTTACCCATATCAGACCAATCAAGTTGGTTCAGCGCTCAATTGATGTAATTCTCCCGGTGGGCTTGGGTGCGTTTGAATCCCTGGCTGCCCAGTTGGCGACGCGTCAGCTTCTTTTGGATGGACTCCAACGTGTGACCGTGCGGATCGGGTCCCGTCGTCTGCCCGTCGGACAAGGTGACGACGGATTTATAGCCTGGGTCACATCCGACAGTTACCCCCCGCTTCTTAGGTGAGTCAAAGACATCATAGATTAGGATAACTTCGTTGGGTGTCAGTCGGATGAAATTTTTGAGTTCGCCTGGGCTTTGGTCAAGCCACTTGAGGCTGACCTTGGTATGACGTATCGGAATGTTGAACGTCATACCGGTGCCGATGGTCTTGACTCTGACAAAGAGATCGAACTCGCGGCTCTCTTGGAAGTCGATGAACCGTGGGTCTAGTTCAGCGTTGGCATTCTCGGCATTGGGCTTGACCAACGGTTTGGGGTCAATCTTGCGTTGCAGGTAGTTGGTGTCCTGGCCCTCGCGTTGTAGCTTGGCAAGCATGTAGTATTGCTTGCGTCGTTTCTCGGTAGCAGACTTGATCATGGCACACGCCTGTTTGCCGACGCACTGTTTCATACGGGCAGTGAACCAAGAGTCAAACGTTTTAACTCATATTTTGCACCACGGGGAAACTAAGATGCAAAGGGGATTCCTGAGGCTCGCATCAACGGGAATGGGCATGGTACCCTTCTTTCAAACGCAAGAAAGGAGGGGGCACCATGCCCAAACACGTCTACAAACGTCTGAAACAGGCCTTCAAGGCCCAACTTTCAGTCTACCGCTGGCGCAGCCTCCTGTCAATGGTCCTCGGCCTCATGGTCCGCGAAGGCAAGAAGACCTTCACCAATCTGGTGTTGTTGGTCAGCATCTCCGCCCTGTCTCGGGCCTTCTCCGCCGACGAGTGGCCGCACCAAGCGATCCGTTCCCTGCGGTGTGCTCGCATCGAAACGGCCATCATCGATCACCATCTCCGGCGTCGCGGCCGCCGCCCGACGATCTACCTCATGATCGACACCACCGTCCTGGCCAAGCGAGGCAAGACCCTGCCCCAGTTGGGTTGGCACTACGACAGCCGCACCGACTCGGTGGTGTGGGGCCAGAAGCTGGTGATCTCAGCGGTGGGGGTCGGGGAGATCATCGCCCCGTGGGATTGGCGCACCTATGTGAACGAACGGTTCGTCAAGGCAGAGGACTTTCACAAGCAGACGGAACTGACGGCCGAGCTCATCCGGTCGTTTGAACCGCCCTATGGCGGGAAGAGGCAGGTCGTAGTAGTGATCGATTGCAGCCTGTTGGACGAGTCGGTGATCGAAGCGGTGGACGAACGGGGCTTTGGATTGGTGAGCTATGTGGTGGAGAATCGGCGGTTGAAGGATGGGCGCTATGCGCGGCAGGCGGCGACCGGAGAGGTGGTACAGTTAAACGGGATGGCGCGGCCGGTTCAGATCGTGCACCGGGTGCGGGGTGGACGGCACTACACGCTGGTGACGACGCTGGTGGAGCTGGGCGCGGTGCCGGTGCGGCGTCACATGAGGCGGCGGTGGTGGATTGAAGAGTTGATCAAGCAGCTGAAGCAGCAGTTCGGACTGGAGGATTGCCAGGGACGTGGGCAGGAGAGCTTGGAGCGATGGGTGGAGCTGGTATGGTTGGCGTATGTGCTGGCAGCAGACCGGCGCTGGGCGGAGCGGCATGGGGGAAGACGGAACGGCGTGGGCGAGGTGGGAGTGACATCGTGGCGGGTGAGCCAGCGCGGGCTGGGGAAGGGGGTGATGGCCGGACTGAAGAGAGACGGCCTCGGGATACGGGTGAGCCGGCGGTTGATCCACTACCTGGAGCACGAAGCGTCCTGGTTGATGCCGTTGTTGGATGGACAATTGCAGCAAGGGGAGCTGATGGCGATATGAAGCGGGATGTGATTAGGTGCAAAAAATGAGTAAAAACCTTTTATTGCTCTTAAATACTCTGTCGTGTAATGTCGGTCTTTCTATTCCCGTTCGTGGCTTGGGGCATAGGTGTTACCCTGACTTGACATACATTTTATCAAGCTGATAGTCTCAACCTTGAAAGGGGGAAAAGGGGAACAATAAGGCGCACCTTTGGGAAAATTTAGAGGAACTAAAAATATGCTTGAGGCTAGTTCCTGTCGGAAAAATCTAAGCTTTCGGAAATGATATGGGATATTCTCTAAGGACTTGTGCTAACTTGTCACGATTCCATAACTCCACTTTGATAGTCTCAGCTAGAGTTTGAGCATCCTGGGTGAAGTAGCTATTTGTGACGACCATAGACCGATCACACTCGTAGAAGTCTTTAGCAGCAGAAACCTCCTGCACAGCTTTGATCCCCACAGATCCAGAGTAGCACTTGGCCTGGATAGCTATCTTTTCCCCTAATCTGGCTGCGATAAGGTCTGCCCCTTTATCTCGTGCCAAAGGCGGACGTTCCACTTGGAAACCCATCTTCTTAAAGAGGTGTTCTAGGAAATCCTCAAATTCGTGCCCTTCCATCTTATCGATATCTTCAATACTCTGGGGTATCGATCCACCTTCTAAAACCTCTTTCAAAGTTTCTTTGCGATTTCTACGGATTAGTCGCTCCTTCGCTTTTTCTAGTTCCCGTAACAGCCGGTTTTCATTCATAAACCATCCCTTCAACTGCCTATTTTTCAGGTAATCGAGAATAAGAGGGGCATAGAAGCTCCAAGTCTCTTCTAACTTATCAGTCAATCCCGACTCTACAAGCGCCTCTAAAGCGCTTTCTCTAGTCTGCGCCGTTGACAGTGCCTCTTTTAGACGATTGTAAAAGAGTTCCTTTGTCTTTTGGTCCACCAAAGCTTTTAGCCGCTCGACGGAAAGCTTGATCCCATCTTCTTTAAGGAGATCTTGAAGCGCTTGGTAATCCTGAGAGTTGCGCCGTCCTTGCATAATATATCGCTCTACGAATTTGGTGAGTGTTTCATCGAGCACTCGTTCGCGCCTGTCCCGTTCTTGTAGGGATCGGAATAACCTTAGCCTTCTCATACTCACCTCCTCCTTTTGAATCTGCCTATTTGCCCTTCTCTACTTGCTATGGTTCCAAAAGCTACCAAAAAAGCTAATGAGATCCAGATAAACCTGTGATCACTCAATGAATCATCCCCCTTACAAAAGGATGGACTTGAAGGTCCCCCAAGAGGCGAGGAGCTTTTTTTCTAATATAAGTTATCCCTGGGAAGACTGTCAAAATCCCTCAATGTATCCTGAGCACCTGCTATTGCCCTCACCACTGCAACGGCTACCCTTGGGGATATATAGGCCACAGGGGACGGATGACATTAGCGTCAGTAATCTGTTGATCCTGGTAGCTATATTCAGAGACTCAAGGTTTTTGCCGTCTCAATGGTACTTCTCACCGTCAGCACCCGTTCCAGTGTAAGTCTGGAGAGTTTGGATTGTTTCCCAGGCGTAAACTGAAACGAGGGCCCGAAATCCAACCGCCTGATCAGGATACGAGGAGGGTTTAGGTGGGATGGAAAGACCAAACTGGTGTCAACCGATAGTTCCTAGCGCCCTCTATGTCTCTATGAACCTTCGGTTGGTAATATAGAATCCCTTGCGTTAACCAGGGTTTAGAGCTTATGATGATGGCAAAGATACAGCTCTGAGGAGGAGCAGGAAAGCCTATGAAAGCCGACAGCCAGACTGAAGCCGCCGTGATAGCGACGCTAAATGCCTACCTTCAGGCTTACGAAAAGCGCGATATGGAGGGCGTGTTGGCACGATTCGCGCCTGACTCTGACATAGCTGTTCTGGGACCTGGGCCGGACGAAAAGCGTCCTGGATGGGTGGCTGGCGCGCTTGGCCCGGATGAAGTGAGAGGGCTCTGGGAACTGTCGGTTGGTAATGCGAAACAATTTGAGAGCTATGCCGAATCTCGTTACTCCTCATCGACAGGTCTGATACTTTCTAGGATCTTGTTCCATATGGGAAGGAAATCTCCATACTCTTCCTCTGATCCTGTACCGAAGGCGATTAGAAAGGCTTCATCATCCTTAAAGCCCTGATACATGATCCCTGGGCCCCCTGCGTCTTTGACTTGACTTTTGGTACGAAGTGCCGGAACGCCAAAGATTTCTACCTCAGTGACCTCAAAGAGTTCTAATTCCCCAAGGCTCGTTACCCTCTTGTTAAATTCCACCAAGTCTTCTAATGTGGCATCCAGCGGAAGTCCACGGTTCTCCTTCAACCACTGCCTGCTCCGGTGATCTATGGCAATACCAACGAGATAGGCTGTCCCATCTTCCGAATCGCTGAGAACCACTCCCCTAGCCTGCAATACGGGACCGTCTGTCAAGACAGTCCAGTCAGCGGGAAGGTCAATACTAAACCCAAAACCAGGGATGATATAGGTCTCGGTGAGCTCTACAGTGTCTGCGAAGGTTGAAGGCATCCCTGAAAGCCAGAACCCCAAGGCGATGGCGAACATCATCGCCCATATGATTCGTTTCCTCACCTTTACCCCCTCCCTTTAGTTTGGTTTTTGGTTCTTCATAACCCTATTTTAAGAGATCAAATGGCAGGTAGATGTAAGCTTTCTTACAAAACAGACAGAAGGCATTACCAACCGATGGTGCCCACAGCCAGTGAGAGCGAGGCTCAAGCAAGATTGGTCTGAGACTGATGCATCGTCGGTGGAGATCGTTTGGAGTTATGTCAAGGCGGTAGGGACGGTGGCGTGGATAGGATGCAACGTCAATCTGCACCGTACAACCGGCGGCGAGACGAAGACCTACTTTGGCCGTCTGATTGGCATCCTGGAAAAACGTGCAGGAGAGTGGCTGTTCCACCTGGTGCACTACGAGTTTCCATACGGAGTGATGTAGTGTAGACGGTAATTGGATTTGTCTTTACCAACCGAAAGTTCAAAGAGCCCGCTGTGGGCAGCCTCTCGCCGACCGAACCATAGGAACGACCGACAAATGATCGAAATAGCCTTCAGCAGGATATTTTAGACTTTTCGTGAAACTGGAAATCTAAATCTTATGTAACAGGGGAATAATATGAAGTGGTGATAAGGATATGGCAAGGTTACATAAGATAGCGGAACGGGTCAAGTCAGACCTGGGGCGGCTGACCCTGGGTGAGCTGTACGACGTGGATGGCTACCTGCACCAGCTGCTGGAAGAACTAGATGGGCTGGAGATTGAGGAGATACCCGTCAAGGCGGGGCGTGAGGTTGTCGAGGTACGGCAGCTTAAATCGTGCTGCTACCGACTGGAGCGGGTGCGTTGTGGTAAACCTAACTGCAAGTGCACTAAGGGCGAGTTACACGGCCCGTACTGGTACGCTTACTGGAGGGAAGGCAAGCGAGTCCGGTCAGGGTATGTCGGTAAGAGTCTTCCGGGAAGTGATGGAGGATGAAGGCGCTCGGTTACATACGGATTAGCACCACAGAACGGGCAACCGATAGGCAATAAGCATGCCATCAGTAGATATGTGAGCCTGAATTGGTAACGTAGGCAAACCGGCCGTCGGGGGTAACTGCTACACTCTGAGGCGCCTCGCCGACCTGGATCACCAATTGATCTTGGTTTGCGTATGCAACAACTGCACTTGTTAAAACCACCATGTAGCGTTCGATCACAGCTCTATCCCCTCCCGTTCTATAGCAGCTAACAGCGAAGGGTGACAAGCGCCCACGTCCACCAAGTTGACCTCGATGTCTGTGTCCATGTCCATCACCGCACCGATAGTCCGGAATGTGTCCTTAGGGGAGATGCCCCAGGCTGCGATGTCTACGTCAGACCAGCGTGTAAAACAACCTTCATGCACCAGCGATCCGAACGCCACCACCCGTGAAGCACCGAACTGCTCCTTCAACAACGTGGCGGCACACCGTGCGACTTCCCAGGCCCGCTCCTGCCGTCGCACCTGTTCCTGATGCTCCTGTTCCCGGCGACGTCGCGCGGTGGCTCGATACACGGCCATCTCTTCCGGACTTACCTCTAGAGCGGTAGACATTCGTTTCTCCTCTGTTTTGCCATTCATGCTAAGCTAAATACCACGATCGTTCCTGTCCTCCGTTATTATCTATCTCTTCCAGCTTTGTAGCAAGTCAGACAGTTTTCACTATTCCCTCAATCTCAGGATTCGAGCAGTAATCGTTTAAGGAATGGTGAAACTCGCTCGGATCGAGATCATTTCACTGTCGGCACAAGTTGAGCCTTATTTTATCGGGTGAGGGTCCAAGCAGCTGGGTCGACCAGCAAGGGAGAGAAAGACGGCGGACTATTGAGCTGATGACTTCGAGCTTTCTCAGAAAGTCGGCAATCGAAAAAATGAGAGGTAAAGAAGAAGGGCCA
>JBHIAT010000080.1:0-15556 GCA_046758705.1 Bipolaricaulia bacterium | reverse complement strand
CGAACCCCGTCCACGTTTCTGATGTCAAAGTCCTCGGTTCCGTAGGGTGAGGAGAACCAGGCATCGAGGATCTCCTTCGCGTTTGCCTCAGAAGTCAGTCGCAGGCTCATCACCAGCACGTTGGCGTGGTTCCACTTTCTGGCTCCGGTGGCCGTTTCGGCATCGAAACACAACGCCGCTCGGATCCCTGGCACCTTGTTGGCCGCGATGCAGGAACCCGTCCCGGTCCAGCAGAACAACACGCCTTCATCGCATTCCTGGGCGGCAACCACCTCGGCAAGTTTCTGGCTTACCTCAGCCCATTCCTCACCCTCCTCATCCGTCCCAGTTAAGGGACCGAACAGTTTAAGCTCGTGGCCGCTTCGCTTCAACTCCTCAACCACGAGATCCGTCAGATGGGTCCGTTCATCGGTGGCGACTGCAATCTTCATCTCCTCACCTCCATCGTGTCAGGATCTCCTCTCGTTTGAAAATCTTGATCCCCAGGTAGAGCATCCCGATATCGATGACGAGAACGATCCCCGCTTCCAACCCGATAACCGACAAGCCGATCAATGCCTTTCGGGTGCTGTAAAAGATCAGCGGGACGAGAATCGGCAGAAGCGCGAAGCTGCTCAGTTGGTAAGCAGCACGTGTGTCATTCACCCGTGACGAGATCGCCATTGTAACCGTCACCGAAAAGATCGAGATCAGTGGAGATAGGGCAAAGATGACCAGCAACCAAGGAAGGGTCAGCACCGCCGGCAGGGTTTCGCTCGAAACGAGCAATGCAGCGATCCCGACGAACAGGCCGAAGGAGATCCAGGTGATGAGCAGTGCCGGGATGACTGAAGCCAGGGCCTTTCCCAGAAACAGCTCAAAATCAGTGAGTGGAGTTGCCAGCAGCGGTTCCAAGCTTCCCTGATCCTTCTCCCCGACGATGGCATATACCGCGATCGCTAACGGGATGATGACCGGCAGCAGCAGGAAGTAGAACATCGTCTGATTGAGCAGAATAATCTGGGAGATCGGATCTCCCGCCTGCTTATACTGATACAAGAAGTAGACGGAAAACCCGGTGAAGAACAGAGGAAGCACGACCACCCCCAGCAACACCATCTTGTTCTGCACTCCCTCCTCCCACTCTTTTTTGATGAGCGATATCAACCTGCTGGTACTACCCGTCATCGTCACCCTCCTTCATGAGCTCCAGATACACATCCTCCAAACTGTGCTTCAATTCGTTTACGTATTGGATCTCCCCGCCCATTTCGACGATCTTCTTAATGAGCAGTGGATTCTGCGTTTCGGGATCGCTGAGTGTAATGATCAATCGGTTGTCCGTTGGGTGAATCTCCTCAACGAAGTCGAAGTCGAGAGCCCGTTCGATGCCCAGGAGCGGTTTTCGTAAATGGATGGCGATCTTTTTCCCATAGCGTTTGCCTTTCAGCCCCTCGGGCGTCCCCACCTCGATCAGCTGCTCGTTCATGAACCCGATCCGGTCACACAGCCTGTCTGCCTCATCGAGGTTGTGGGTGCACAGGAAGATCGTCCGTTCTTGCTCGGCCAGTTCCGCGATGAAATCGCGGACGATCTTGGCCGCTTCCGGATCGAGTCCGGAGGTCGGCTCATCCAGGAACAGCACCTTAGGCTCGTGAAGCAGTGTGCGGGCGATGGCGACCTTCTGACGCATCCCCTTCGAGAAGCTTCCGACTGGGTCATCTTTTCGGGACCACAGGTCGAGCATGTGAAGATACTTTTCGATTTGACGCTTTTTTTCCTGATCCGGGACACCGTAGAGCTCGGCGTAGAACTCCAGATTTCGGTAGGCGGATAACTTCTCGTAGAGTCCCGGCGCCTCCGTCAGCACCCCGACCTGCCTTCTGATCTCCTGATCATCGATTCCGACCTCCAGCTCCGTGACGAATGCCCTCCCGGAAGTGGGAGCGATCAGGCAGGTGAGCATGCGAACGGTGGTGGTCTTCCCCGCACCGTTCGGGCCGAGAAACCCAAAGACTTCACCCTCCTCGATGTCTAGATCGAGGTCCCGAACGGCGACGATCCCATCGAACTCCCGGGTCAAACCCTTGGTTGAGATCATCTCCATTCACGATTCTAATCTTAACTTCCCGGACCGTAAAAATTCAATGGTCGGGTGGCTTTCACTTGCGCTTGACTCATCCAGCAAGACTCTGTAAAATCCCCAAGATCATCATGTCCGTCATCGTGGTAGAGGAGTTGACCAAGCGATTCGGTGATCTGGTGGCTGTTGATGGGATCTCGTTCGAGGTCGAAACCGGCGAGATCTTTGGTCTGCTCGGCCCCAACGGCGCCGGCAAGACCACCACCCTGGAGATCATCGAAGGGCTTCAGAAGCCGACCTCCGGCCGCACCCTGGTGCTCAACTTGGATTCCCGGACGGAGAGACGAAAGGTCAAAGAACGGATCGGCGTCCAACTTCAGTCCTCAGCCTACTACGACTACCTGACCCTCACCGAGATTCTGGAGCTGTTCGCCAGCTTCTACCGGACGAATGTCCAAGCAGACGAGCTACTGAAGATCGTCGATCTTTACGAAAAGCGAAACGCGCTCGTCAAAGAACTCTCCGGCGGCCAGAAACAGCGGTTCTCGATCGTGGCCAGCCTAGTCAACGATCCCGAAGTCGTCTTCTTAGACGAGCCGACGACCGGCCTCGATCCTCAGGCACGGCATCATATGTGGAACTTTATTCAGAAGATCAACGGATCAGGCAAGACGATCGTGCTGACCACCCACTACATGGAGGAAGCGGAACTCCTCTGCGATCGAGTGGCGATCATCGATCTGGGGCAGATCGTCGCCCTCGATACACCACTCAACCTGATCCATGGGATCCAGTCTTCCGATCGCATCTGGCTGATGACGAACAGTGAAGTCCCCCTTGAGATGTTCGAAGACGTGAACGGAGTTCTGTCGGTCAAACCGGCCACAGATCATGATGATCAACTGAGATATGAGTTGTGTGTCACTGACGCTCACGAAAGCTTGCCGACGCTGTTGGGACAGTTGGAGGCCCAAGGAGTCGAGCTGACCGACATTGAGGTTCTGCCGGCCAATCTGGAGGACGTCTTCCTCGAGCTGACTGGCAAGGAACTCCGAGATTAACCGATACAGATACCGATGCTAAAGTTACTGATTGCCGACCTCAAGATGATGTACCGCGACCGCCAGACGCTCTTTTGGGCCCTGGTCTTCCCGATCATGTTCATTCTCATCTTCGGCCTGTTCAACTTCGACGACGGTGGAGGCGCGGACGTGGCCATCATCGACCAGGTGAATTCACCAGTCTCACAGATCATGGTGGAGCAACTGCGCGAGATCGATTTCTTCGAGATTGATGAGACCATCACCGACGAGGCCACCGGTCGACAGGCGCTCAAGGACGGTGAGCTGAGCTTCGTCATCGTCATCCCCGAGTCGTTCGGGTCCGGGTCGCCTCAAGTCGGTGCCGGTGCGTCGCTCCCTTCGACCACGACCGCCGCACTCCAGGTTTACTTCGATCAGAAGAACGTGCAGATGAATCCGATCGTCCTCGGGTTCCTACGCCAGTTCACGTCCGAAGCCAATCTACAAGCTGCAGGCGCCCCACAGCTGTTCACGCTCGAGGAGCATCCCCTGGATGCCAAACAGCTCACTTACATGGATTTCCTCACGCCCGGCGTCATCGGGATGGCGCTCATGACCTCGTCCGTGATCGGGATCGCGGTGAGCATCTCCCGGTATCGAGAGCAGCGGATCCTGAAGCGGATTCTGGCGACGCCGCTGTCGGTGAGGCGGTTTCTCACCGCCGAGGTGACCTCTTACCTGATCTTGGCTCTGGTGCAGACGTCGTTGATCATTGGGATCGCCAAGCTTGTCTACGACGTCAACATCTATGGCAATCTGATCTATATCTACATCCTGGCGCTGTTGGGGAACCTGATCTTCCTGAACCTCGGGTTCATCGTCGCCGGCTTGAGCCAGACATCGAGGTCGGCTGAGGGGATGGCGAACGTGATCACCATGCCGATGATGTTCCTGGCGGGGGTGTTTTTCCCGGTCGACGCGCTGCCGGGGATCATGCAGAGGATCGTCGAGGTGCTGCCGTTGACGTGGTTGCTGAAGGCGTTGCGAGCGGTGGCGCTCGACGGGGAGACGCTGTTGGCGTTAGGAACGGAGCTGGCGTTTGTGGGTGGCTGGATCGTCCTGACGTTCATCGTTGCGTTGCGCACCTTCAACTTCGCACGAGAGTAAGGACAGAGGAGGTCAAAATGAAGCGTTTCGTAGTGTCAATTCTGTTGGTCGCTTCACTGATGGCAATGGCTGTCGTCAGCCATGCGGCGCAGACGGAAAGAGGCAGGCCTGCCCTGGAGCAACTACTCCCGGAGGACATCAGATCGAAGCGTCTGGGGGAGCTCACTTTGGAGGATTTCGAGGCGACCCGCAACCGGGTCAACCTGCTGACGACCCCGATAAGACGGGCGGGACAGTCTGCCCTGTTCCCGGGGTTGGGACAGTTCAGGAACGGAGAGGTGGGGAAAGGCGTGTTGCACGCCGCCGTCTTCCTCGGCGTGAAAGGAGCGACCCTCCTGTTCACCTGGCAGAATCTCCCGGCCGATCTCAGAAATACGATCACGGCCATCGACTGGGTGAACACTCCCGTGGGAGTAATCAGGGATACTCTCAAGACGACATTCGAAGCTCAGTCCCTGGCTGACTTCCAGAACAGCCTGGTGATCCTGGCAGCTGGCAAGGTGTTGACCGGCGTGTGGCGGCGGTTCAGCAGCCGGGATGCCGCGCGGGTGGCCCGAGAGCAGCTGGGTATTGAGTTCGAATTCAAATTCAGGCCCTTCGGCAGACATCGTGGCCTGCGGTGGCGGATGAGGTTCTAACAGGAGATTCTAACAGCTGGCAGCAGGGTGTTTCCTTTGCCGTGCGAGAGGGCGAAATCTCTAGAACTTTGGGCGTTTCCCTCGGCCCTGGCCCCGACTCTGACTGCGGTACCGCCAGCCTCCCTTCTCGGTCAACGGCCGGAGCTTCTCCTGCCACTCCGAATTCTCCATATCTTCCGAATAGATAGCGATCAACTCGATGCCGGTTTCTTTCGCCAGCTGATGTTTCTGCTCGATCTCCCGTTCGAGCTTGGGGTGCCCTCGGGGGAAGTACTCGATGAACACCCTTCCGACCTTCCAGGTGGCATACAGGGACAGTGCCCAGTCCTCCTCCGTCAGATCGCTGTTGGGCGTACCGGGGTTGAGTTTGGGGTGCCAAGGATATCGGGGTTCGCGAATGTGGGGGACGACTTTCTCGTACAGGTAGTCGTCGATCTGTTTCTCGTGCTTGGAGTCACACCGATGGCCGTCTTTGGCGATGTAATCGTCTTCCAAGCGGTCATCTTTGCCGATGACCTCGTTCAACTCTCGCTCGATATCGACGGCAACCTCGGCATCGACACCGCCGCCCTTGAGGTAATCGCCCACCTGCTCCAGTTCTTCTTTGCCCACCAGACTGAGCAGCGCACGGGTGAGCATCTGGGTGACCTGTCCCAACTCCGCCTTGGCGAACTGGTGGTGGAGTATCGTTTGCAGGCGGTCGATCTGATAGTCCTTCACCATCAACATTTGCTGGATGAGTTGGTTCTTCTCTTCGTGGAGCCGTTCGATCTGATTTTTGAGATAACCAATCCAATCCTTCATCTGATCGACGAGCTCACTCTCCAAACCCAACTCCGATGACATATGCTCAGGTGACCACGGTGCTTGGGGGGATGACAGGGGTTTCGGAGGGGCAGGAAGCGGGCGGTGTACGTTGCTCCCTTCGATTTCGTCCCGCAGGTGCTCTACTGCATGGTGAATGGTCCGGCCGGGAGCCAGGTAGAACTCAAGCTTCTCGAGCAGTTCCAGGCCCTCTGAGCGAATCAGGATGCGGTTGTGGCTCCCGCACTCCCTGTACGGGTCGAGCAAGCTTCCCAGGGCGTGAATCCGGCACCGCACCTGCTGCTCAGACAGATCGAGAATATCGGTCAATAGCTTGACGGAGTAAATTGCAGCTCACCCCCACAACATAACCTGCCCTTGAGGCTTGAACCATCACATGTTAGCATGAGATCAGGGAAATTTTCAACCCAGAACCGGATCTGAGCCTGACCTCAGCCAGCACAGTCGATTATACCACCAATCCGCCGTCCACGGTGATGACGGCTCCGTTGATGTGACGCTCCACGCACTAAAGTACGTGGCTTCTCGCTTCACAGACGGAACTTGCACAAGCAGAGGTTCTCGTCTCCACGCAGGCCGCGCCCGGCCTGGTACACATAGCATTGCACTAAAAGTACGCGGTTTTAGCCGCTGAAAGAATGAATAATCTGACTCGTCGCTGGCCAAGAACAGATAGAGGTTGGCCACGTCGCGGGGCTGAGCGAATCGTCCCAGTGGGATCTTCGGTATCCTTGCCCGCGGCTTCATCGAGGTCACAGACGATGACGGTGGCCCCGTGATCGGCGAACAGCTGCGCCGTTTCGTGCCCGATGCCCCGGCCCGCCCCGGTGATGATCGCCACCCGATCTTTTAACCGCATCATCACCAACCTAGCGTCTAGTTTGGGCCAACAGGGCACTTACAGCCGGCACCAAGATGACGATGACCAATCCCAAGGCGATCGTCCCGTTTCGGCCAATCTCTAAGAACAGTGCCCCCAGCCCACCTGCGATCACGGCAATGAACAGCACGGCCATCAACGGCACCAACAAGGGGAAAAACGGACGGTTTGTCAAGATCGGGAAACCCTCCTTTCTCCTTTCAACGATTACTCTGATCTATGATCTATCTCTGCGCCTCCGTCTTTTTTCGTTCCTTCGGTCTCCAAGTGCTTCTCCAGGTCTTGAATGAGGACGTGTTGACGACGGGTCAGGGCCGGTGCCTGCTCCTGTTCCGCCTCGTGATGGAACCATCGGAAAAATACGATGGCGAGCACCAGCAAAAAGATCAGCATGCCGGCGACCTTCATAAAGATCCCGCCGATCTGTTGGTCGTTGAGGGCCGAGAGATTCCACAGTCGCGGTGCCTCGGCATATCCCGTATAGAGCAGCCTATCGGAAAAGGTGATCACCGCAAACACCGGGAGCTGTGCGACCGATAGCAAGAACAGATAGAGCATTTGGCTCGGATAGGAAAGCCGAGGCAACTCGGGCAGTGGGCTCAAAATCGGCCACCACATCAGCAGAGCGGTTCCCATAAACAGCAGATGCTCGGCGATATGAATCGGGTGATCCCCGAGCGTCAAATCATAAAGGACCGGCAGATGCCAGATCGCGAACACCACGTTGAACAGGACAAACGCCACCAGCGGCAGAGTCAGAAACCGTGCCGCCGGCATAACGATCGGCAAACGCAGCAGCGGACGCAGCAACCAACCCGGCGTTCCCAGCAGCAGCAACGGGGGAGCCACGAGCGTCAGCAGCACGTGCTGCAGCATATGTGCGCTGAACAGATACCCCTCGCTCAGCTCGTGGAGCGGCGTGCCTGCGGCAATAAAGATGACCAGAACTCCCAGTGAGAACGCGGCGACATGACGGGGGTCTACCGAATCCGCCCAATCGAAGTGCCGACGCAGCGGTCCGACACCGAGGAGGTAAGCACCTTGGATCAGCAGCAGCACGACAAACACGTCTGGATGCCAGTGCCAATTGATAGCAGTAGCCGTATCGGTATCGGTCAGCAACGCCTATTCCTCCTTGAGGCTCTTGATATAGGCAACGATCGCGTCGATATCCTCTGCTGAGAACAGGTTGCCGAAGGTGGTGGGCATTATGGGATTAAAGCCCTGGACGACCTTGGCGTTTGGGTTCAGGATCGACTCCCTCAGATAGGCCTCATCAGCGGTGATCGTCTCGCCGCTGTCCAGCATCCGCTCGCTGCCGAACAGTTCCTTCCAAGTCGGTCCGATGATCACCTCACCGGTCGTCGTATGGCAGCCGAGGCAGGCGTTCTGCTGAGCCAGTTGGCGGCCGCGCTCGATCGCTGCCGGTTCCGAGCCTACTTCTACCTGCTCTTCCTCTTCCACCGCGACCGCCGCGACCGTTTCAGATCTCGGTTCCCTGACAAATACCTGGAACAACGCCATCAATGCCACGATGATCGAGACGGCGATGAGCAGCCCTCCCACAAAGAATCCGGAAAACAGGCGACTATCGAACCTCAGATGCATATAAAACATCGCGACCAGCCCGAACTTCGCAGCGGAGAGCACCAAGAAGATCGGGATCAGCGCCTCACGGAGCGGATCTGCGTAAAAAATTCCTACTTCAGCCAACGTCACCACCGCAAGTACTACGGCCACCTGTATGTAGGTCATTACAGTGGGGTGGGCGCGTTCACCGTGGCTGAGCTCTCCTTCCGGCCCCGGCGGCGCGGCCGCTTGCGCGCGTCTGATCCCGAGGGAGAGATCATGGCGCAACACGCCGTAGGCCAGGCCCCCCAGCACGAGGACCGTGGCGATAAACAGCACGGTCAGAATAGCCAGCTCGATCATCTTCTCATCCCTAAATTTCCAGGCCGCCGATCAGATAGACGACGGTGAATATAACGATCCAAACGACATCGACAAAGTGCCAGTACAGGCCGGCGATCTCAACCTTGAGGCTATCTTTCTGAGTCAGGCCGTGCCGCAGTGAGTAACCGACGAGCGACAACAACCAGATGACCCCGACGGTCACGTGTCCGCCGTGGAAGCCCGTCAACGTGAAGAACGTGCTGCCGAACAGATTTCTACTCAGGGTGAGACCCTCCCGGACGAACTCGGTGAATTCGAACACCTGAAATCCCAAGAAGGTGCTCCCGAGCAGGGCGGTGGCGACCAGCCAGATCCGACCTCCCCGCTGATCACCGCGCTGGATCGCCGCCAGCGCCAGCACCATCATCAGACTGCTCATCAGCAGAACGAACGTACTGACTGAGGTGGTCGGTATATCGAGAATTTCCTCCGGGAAAGGCCCGATCACGTTTCTGTCCTGATACACCAGATAGGTGGCGATCAACGACCCGAAGAACATGCATTCGGAACCCAGGAACGCCCATATGACCACCTTCAGATGGCTCAGGCCGGTGGTCGTCTCCTCGACAGGATGTTCCGCTGCCTCCGATACCGATGCGTGATCCAACCGGATTGCTCCTTTCTATGCTCTATTCACTCGTCGGTTCCGAGACCGGTTCGAACGCCCAACCATAGATGCCGGTGAGCATCACGATTAATCCGATGCCGGCGAGTACGATACCAGGAAGAATGGGACGGAGGTAAAGCAGTCCGTAGATGGTCAGCGTCAGACCGATCGCCGTCACCACCGGAAAGTAGGAGGGGCTGGGCATATGGATATGCTCTCCCTCTCCCTCTCCC
This sequence comes from Bipolaricaulia bacterium, assembly GCA_046758705.1. GTDB lineage: Bacteria > Bipolaricaulota > Bipolaricaulia > JBHIAT01 > JBHIAT01 > JBHIAT01. The sequence continues at coordinate 6,169 of JBHIAT010000080.1, read as the reverse complement.
TGTTTTTCTCCGCCGGGGTTATCACCGACCGTTTCACCTCCAGCGATCACCCCCTGCTTCTGCTCCCAGAATGCATCTCGGCTGTGTATCGTCGGGATCGTCGCAAAGTTGTACTCCGGAGGCGGCGAGGAGATGGTCCACTCCAGGGTCCGAGCGTCCCAAGGATCGTTCCCGGCCGGTTCTCCTGTTCGGAGGCTGCGGATCATGGCATACACAAATACGGCCACCGACAGCGCCAGGAAGAACGCCCCGGCGGTCGACACCAAATTCCACCGATCCAAGCCCAATCCAGCATCGTACGTATAGATGCGGCGCGGCATCCCCAGGAGACCCAAGAAGTGGAACGGGAAGAACGCGACATTGAATCCGATAAACGTCATCCAGAAGTGGACCTTGCCGAGGCGCTCGCTGAGCAGGCGGCCGGTGATCTTGGGGAACCAGTAGTAGATGCCGGCGAAGATGGCGAACAGGCTGCCGCCGAACAGGACGTAGTGGAAGTGGCCGACGACGAAGTAAGTGTCCTGCTGTTGCGCATCGGTCGGAGCCGAGGAGTGCATGATACCGCTCAGCCCCCCGATGATGAACATCGCGATGAAGCCGACCGCAAACAGCAACGGTGTTCTCATCCGGATCGTGCCTCCCCACAGCGTGGCGATCCAGTTGAAGATCTTGACGCCGGTCGGTACGGCGATCGCCATCGTGGTCAGTGCAAACACCGAGTTCGCTATCGGGCCCAGACCCACGGTGAACATATGGTGGCTCCAGACTGCAAACCCCATAAAGCCGATGAACACGCCGGAGAGGACCACGAACGGATAACCGAACAACGGTTTCCGTGCGAAGCTGGGCAAGATCTCCGAGACAATGCCCATCGCGGGCAGGATCAGGATGTACACCTCGGGATGGCCGAAGATCCAAAACAGGTGTTGCCATAGCAGCGGATCGGCGCCTGCGGCCGGGAGAAAGAAGTTGGCACCGAACAAGCGGTCGAACAAAAGCTCGATCAGGGCCACCGTAATCACCGGAAACGCCAGGACGATCAAAATCGCGGTGACGAGCGTCATCCAGACGAACACCGGCATCCGCATCAGCGTCATTCCCGGAGCCCGCATGTTGACGATGGTGACGATAAAGTTCAGTGCGGACGCCAGGGACGCAATCCCCAGCAGCAGCAGGCCCAGCACCCAAAAGTCGATGCCCAAACCCGGGTTGAACGTCCCTCCGGTCAGATTGGCGTAGCCGAACCACCCGGCATTGGGTGCACCCCCCAAAAACCAGCTGGAGTTGAGGAAGATGCCGCCGAGGAGGAACAACCAATAGCTGAACGCGTTGAGCCGCGGAAATGCCACGTCGCGGGCGCCGATCATCAACGGCACGATGAAGTTGAAGAACGCCGCGCTCAGCGGCATGATGGCCAGGAACACCATCGTAGTCCCGTGCATGGTGAACAACTGGTTGTAGGTCTCCGGGTCCACGATCTTCAGGTTGGCCTGGGCAAGCTGCAACCGCATGATCAGCGCCTCGATCCCGCCGAATATGAAGAAGATGATCGCGGTCGTGCCGTACAGGATCCCGATCCTCTTGTGATCGACGGTAACCACCCAACTCCACCACCCCGACTTGGCAGTGGGACGGCGCAGTGTCCCGGGTACTGCTTCATCGATCACTGCCATGACTGATATCTCCACCTCCCCATATTATTTCAAGCTCTGTAGATAGGCAGCCAGCGCTGAGATCTCATCCTCGCTTAAATTCAAATTCGGCATCCGGTTCCCCGGTTTGACCGCCTGAGGGTCGCGCAGCCAATCCGCCAGGTTCTCCGGGTTATTGTCCAAAATTCCGGCGCCCAGGGTCGTGCGATCCCCAAAGTGGGTGAGATCCGGTCCGATCTTCCCTTGAGCGAGTGTGCCCGCAACCGTGTGGCAGCCGATACATGCGCTTCGCGCAAAGATCTCGGCACCCTTTCTGGCCAGGTCATCCACCAGCGTCACAGCCGGCTGTTGCTGCACTTGCAGCCATGCCTGGAACTCATCCTCCGGTTGGGCGATCACCCGAAATCGCATGAACGCATGGGCAATCCCGCAGAACTCGGCGCATTGCCCCCAATAGATGCCGGACTGGTCCGCCCTCAGCCACAGCTGATTCAACTGGTTCGGAATGGCATCCATCTTACCCGCAAGTTTGGGAACCCAGAAGCTGTGGATGACGTCCTGCGATTCGATGTTGAGATTGACGACCTGGCCGACCGGGATATGCAGTTCATTGGCGGTGACGACCTCCGCGTCTGGATATTGGAACTCCCACCACCATTGATACGCGGTCACTTTGATCTGCAACGCGTCGGGCACCGGCGGACTGGAAAGATCGAAAATCGTGCGAACCGTGAACACACCGATGGCGGCCACGATGAGCACCGGGGCGATCGTCCAGCTGATTTCCAACCCGGAGTGTCCGTGAACCGGCTCGGGTTCTCCCGCCTGTCTCGGCCGGCGCCGGTAGCGGATGATCGCATAGATCAATGCCCCCTCGACAACGACTAAGATCCCGACCGCCACCCAGATGATGAACCACAACAGATCGCGCTGCCTCTCTGCCACCGGGCCGGCTGCATCGAACGTCGATTGAGGATGTCCATCCTGGGCAAACGCGACAGCAGAGCCTCCTAACAGAGCGGCGAGCAAGACCAGAACTGCGATAGAAAACAGTCGAGTATATCGGTTATGCATCACCTGTCACCTTTGTCTCCTTTAACACCGGCAGTTGATGACCACCGTCACGAACAGCAGGGTCAGATAGATGATCGAGTAAAAGAACAGCGTGTCCGGTCCGAGACGGTCTTGCAACGCGAATCTAACCGATTGAACGATATAACCGAGGCCGAGGCCCACCGCGATCGCCAGGTACAACGGGCCGGCGACACCCATCGGATATAGGAGGATACTCACCGGCACGAGGGCGGCGATGTAGAGTAACATTTGGCGCCGGGTGGCCCGTCCACCTTGAACGACAGGGAGCATCGGAAACTCGGCCCGCCGGTAATCATCGAGGTAAACCAGAGCAAGCGACCAAAAATGGGGCGGCTGCCATAAGAACAAGATAGCGAACAGAACCCATGCCGGAGGCCCGAGTCCGCCGGTCACGGCGGCCCAGCCGATGAGCGGGGGCATCGCTCCGGACACACCACCGATCACCGTACACCAGGACGTAGTTCGCTTCAGCCACAGGGTGTAGACAAACACATAAAACAGGATCGTCGCCAACGCCAAGCCGGCGCTCAGCAGGTTGACCGCCACGGCCAGCAGGGCAAACGCCGTGATCCCGAGAGCAATCCCGAAACTCAAAGCCCGAGACGGGACCAACCGACCTGCTGGCAGCGGACGGTTTTGGGTGCGGTGCATGCGTGCATCGAAATCCCGATCCAGGTAAGCGTTCAACGCCTGGGCTGAGCCTGCGGCCAGGCCGGTTCCGAGCAACGTCCACAGCACCACAGAAGCAGACGGCCATCCGTGAGCAGCGAGCCACATACCGGACAGGGTCGTGACCAGGACCAATCCGACGATCCGGGGTTTGGTGAGCGCGATGTAATCTGCGATGCGCGGGCGAGCAGCGCTAGTATGCCTCATTTCATATCCCTTCAGACTGCCTCCTCACGTTGTTCGTGCCGCAGGAGTGCCGGGGCCACCGGTGCCGGGATCGTCTCACGGGCGCCGGTTCGAACGCCGAGGAAGATAAGCGTGGCAAGCAACAGTTCGGCCACCGCCAGATGAGCGATAGCCGGCCCGAGATCGATCTGGGAGACGACGACGATAACCCCGAGGGCGATCTGAACGGCCACCAGCCCCAAGGCCATCACGGCCGCAACAACGACCGATCGCGGTTTTCGAACGGTCCACCAGACTCGGGCACAGACCCCGATCACCACCACCCCGGAGGCGATCGCACCGAGGCGATGGGCGAAATGAACCAGGACCGATCCTGTCAGTGGAGGGACCCACTGTCCCAAACACCGAGGGAAATCCGGGCAGGCCAGACTCGCCCCGCTGTGGCGGACGTAGGCACCGAGAACCATCTGGGCGAAGACGACGATCGCTGCTCCGATCACCCAGCCACACAGATTGCTTCGGCTCCGATTCCGGTCTAGACCGGCCGATGTATCGAACGGTTCGGCAAGAACGATCAAAGCAGTGAGGGTTACGAGCACGACGAACAACCCGGTTCCGACCCCTAGATGGGCGGTAGCCGCCTCGGTCGGGAGCTCATATAACACCGTGATACCTCCCAGGCCGGCTTGGGCAAGGAACAGAAACACGGCCAGATTGGAGAGCACTAAGGTGATCGGACGTCTGCGCGCATGGCGCCAGGCAGCGACGACCATGGCCAGGATCGACAGGCCAGCGACCAGCGCGACCAGTCGGTGGCTGTACTCGATCAACACAGGCCCCTCAAGGGGCGGGATCAATTGGCCATGACACAGTGGCCAGTCCGGACAGGCGAGCCCGGCTCCAGTGCTGCTGACCACTCCGCCAAGGATGAGGAGGAGGTAGGTGGATACGGTTGCCGTCATCACGAGACGTTTCAATCGCTTAGATGCTGTCACTCCGGTTCGTCCCACTGCCCCTTCACCTAAGTTTTAAATGCTAACTATTATTATTACTGTAACTTCAAGTTATAATTGTTTTATTATAGAAACAGAGAATGGAGCAAGTCAAGACGACCCGTCCGGATCCACAATTCGTTTTGTCAGATTCGATGGGTGCTTGGATTTGAATAAGACTACAGAGCTGTTGGATGAAGTGTTGATCACCTCCTTGTTAGAACGATTGGACCTTCTGCTTCTGTCTTCAATTGGATTGCTGTTCGTCGCCTCCAACTCCTCTCCTGAAGGCGTCGAAGATGTTGATCGGCACGGGGAAGATGATCGTCGATGTGTTATCGGCCGAGATGTCGCCGAGCGTCTCCAGGAAGCGCAATTGAATGGCAGCTGGGTTCTGCTGCAGGATCCCTGCGGCCTGCTGGAGCTTCTCTGCCGCCTGGAGCTCACCCTCGGCGTTGATGATCTTGGCACGGCGCTCGCGCTCGGTCTCGGCTTGACGAGCCATCGCTCGTTGCATCTCTTGAGGGATCTTCACATCTTTGATCTCGACGGTTGAGACCTTGATGCCCCAAGGATCGGTCTGATCATCGATGATCTCCTGGAGTTTGTGGTTGATCTGCTCGCGTTGGGAGAGGAGCTCATCAAGCTCAGCTTCGCCCAGGACGCTTCTGAGTGTCGTTTGAGAGATCTGACTCGTTGCCTGAATGAAATTCTCGACCTCGACGATGGCGCTCGATGGATCCATGACCCGGAAGTAGACCACCGCATTCACACTGGCTGGCACGTTGTCCCGAGTGATCACCTCCTGCGGAGGCACATCCAAGGTGACGGTTCGCAGGCTGACGATCACCATCTTATCGATGAACGGAATGATGAAGAACAGTCCCGGTCCTTTGGCTCCAACCAATCGACCGAGGCGGAAGATCACCCCTCGCTCATACTCTCTGACGATCCTGATTGCGCTGACCAGAAACAGTAAGACGATAACAATCGCCACGTAGATCCCTACCATTTTCGTTCAACACCTCCCGGGTGTGTAACCTGCATCAGCTCAAATATAGGGGATTTTAGGAAGCAAATCAACTATAGAGGCGGGTTTCAAATCCACTCTTCCATATTACCAGCGATGATACGCTGGATGCCCAGGTTTCACTGCCACAAAGGTACCACGGCAAGTCGCACACACCTGTCCGTTAGCGATAAGCTCTATGGCATAATCGGCCGTTACCGTAACGGGTGGATGCTCGGCGCCTGAGCGCTGCGTCAGATACCAGGCAACTGTCCAGTTCGAATGACAATCCAGAAGCGTTCCGATGATACCTCCGTTCAGCACACCGGGGAACGCCTCATGGCGAGGGTCCGGTGCCCACTCGGCGACGACTTTATCCCCCTGCGCAAAGCTACGAATTCGCAGCCCTTTGGGGTTCGCGGATCCGCATCCAAAGCAAGTGTTATGGGGTGCATATTGTTCCTGAAGACTTTTTTCGGCCATGATAACCACTTCCGTCTATCATTATACTTCACGCATATTCCGCATTAATAAACATCTTAACCTGATAACCCCTTCCGCCTCTC
>JBHIAT010000079.1:0-15561 GCA_046758705.1 Bipolaricaulia bacterium | reverse complement strand
CTCGCGGCTTTGCGCTGCGAGAAGCCGCCGTACTTTAGTGCGTGCGGAGTGTCACTCGGCCGATTTCGGCTACACCTGGACCCCCGCTTACCCGACCGATCTGCCCAATCCGAACAGCGGCATAGACCTGGTCAAGCTCGGCGACGGAACACTGGTGCTCGTTTACAACCCGGTGTCGTCCAAAACGATTAGCCAGTCCAAACGGACGCCGCTCTCGGTTAGCGTCTCTTCGGACAACGGGAGAAGTTGGTCAGCGCCGGTTCATCTGGAGACCGCCCCCGGGGAGTACGCCTATCCGGCGATCATTGAACTGGCGAACGGCGAGTTGTTGGTCTGCTACACCTGGCGTCGGGAGCGGATCTGCTGTCGACGGCTTTCCAGAGGCTGGGTTCAACAGCAGTGCCAGTTGTGACTCCTATCCATCTTCATTTTCCAGAGCCTGCCTGGCTCTCGCTTTCCACAGCCCGTAGACGTAGCTATCGACCAATGCCTTCCAGCTCGCCTCGATGATATCGTGCGACACCCCGACGGTGCTCCAGCTCGTGGAGCCATCGCTCGTCTCGATGATCACCCGGGGCTTGGCACCGGTGCCCTTCTCGCGTTCTAAGATGCGCACTTTGTAATCCCGGAGCTTCATCCGTCCGATCTCCGGATAGAAGTTCATCAGCGCCTGTCTCAGCGCGTTGTCCAGTGCGTGTACCGGGCCGTCACCTTCACCGGCCATCAGAAGTTGCTCGCCGTCGACCTGAATCTTAACGGCCGCTTCGGCGAACGTACCCCCATCTTCGAACCGCTCCACGAACACGCGATAGTTGAGCAACTGGAAAAAATTCGGCGACTCCCCTTGGGCCCGCCTCAACAGCAGCTCAAACGACGCGTTGGCATCCTCGAACTGATACCCCTGGTTTTCCAGCTCCTTGAGCTGAGCGAGCACCGCGGCCGTCTCCGGGCTCTTCTTGGACAGCTTGACACCGTACTCCTCCGCCTTCTGCAGGATGTTGCCCTTGCCTGACAGTTCGGAGATCAGGAACCGCCGGGTGTTGCCCACCGCTTCCGGAGAGACATGCTCGAAGGAGCGCGCGTTCTTCATCATCGCGTCGACATGCATGCCGCCCTTGTGAGAGAACGAGCTCTCTCCCACAAATGGAAGCCGCTCGTCGTGGGCCAGATTGGCCAACTCGCTGACGTACCGCGACAGATCGGTCAGATGCTGCAGTTGCGCTCGTCCGTCCCCGCCTAGACAGTGCATTCCCATCTTGAGGATCAGGTTGGGGATGATCGAACACAGATCCGCATTACCGGTCCGCTCGCCATAGCCGTTGATCGTTCCTTGGACGTGTCGAGCTCCGCAAGCGACGGCTTCGAGCGTGTTGGCCACCGCCAGTCCTGAATCATTGTGCGTATGGATTCCCAGTGGGATATCGATCCGGTCGACGACCGCCGCGACGATCTCACCGAGTTCCCGGGTCAGCGTCCCACCGTTGGTGTCACAGAGGCAGACCCAATCGGCACCGCTGCGCACCGCTGCCTGCAGTGTCTCCAGCGCGTACTCGGGATTGTCTTTGTAGCCGTCGAAGAAGTGCTCAGCGTCGTAGATGATCTCCATCCCCTGCTCCTTCAAGTACGCGACCGACTCCTCGATCATCGCCAGGTTCTCCTCCAGGGTGGTGCCGATCACATCGTACACGTGCAGCTTCCAGCTCTTGCCGAAGATCGTCGCCACCGGCACCCTTGCCCACACCAGCTCCCGGAGATTCGGGTCTTCATCGACTGCCACACCCGCCCGCCGGGTACTGCCGAACGCGGTCACCTTGGCATGTTTTAATTTAAGATCGCGGGCCCTCTGGAAAAACGAGATATCTTTGGGATTGGAGCCTGGCCAGCCTCCCTCGATGTAGTCGATGCTGAACGCGTCCAACTGCTGAGCGATCTTGAGCTTGTCCTCCAGGGTGAAGTAGATCCCTCTCCCCTGACTGCCATCCCGCAGGGTGGTGTCGTAGATCAGAACCCGATTCTCTTCGACAGTGCTTCCATTCATGGCCGGTTCCTCCTAAACGAAGTCCACTACCGCATTGGCCATCTCCATCGTGGACAAGGTCCCACCCAGATCAGGTGTCGTCTTCCTGGATTCGAGCGCCTGCCTGAGCGCGCTATCCACCTGTTCAGCCGCCTCGTCCTCCCGCAGGTAGCGCAGCATCATCGCCGCACTCAAGATCGCGGCGGTCGGGTTGGCGATCCCCCGGCCGGCGATGTCAGGAGCGGTGCCGTGGACCGGTTCGAACAGCCCGTGATTCAGACCGATGTTTGCGCTCGGACACAGGCCGAGTCCGCCGATCAGTCCGGCGCTCAGATCGGAAAGGATATCCCCAAACATGTTGGTGGTCACGATCACGTCGAACTGACCGGGGTTGTTTACCAGATGGAGCGCCGCCGCGTCGACCAACATCTCCTCAAACGGAACGGTATACTCCTCCGCCACCCGCCGGACCGATGCCCGGAACAGCCCGTCGGTCACCTTGAGCACATTCGCCTTGTGGACGGCGGTCACCTTGTGTCGATCGTGATCTGTCGCGTACTCAAAGGCGTAGCGGGCGATCCGGATTGAAGCCTCCTCAGTAATCACCCGGGTCGCCACCGTCACACCGGGAGCGATCTCCTCCTCGATCCCCCGATACAGACATTCGGTGTTCTCCCGGACGATGATCAGGTCCGTCTCCGGTTTGAGGCAGGGGACACCGGGAAACGCCCAGGTTGGCCTCAGGTTGACGAACGTCTCCAGCTCACGGCGTAGCCGGATGATCACCTCAGCGGCCGTCTCGCCTGCCGCGCCGAACAGGACCGCATCGGCGGCGTCCAGCGCGCCTTGGAGCGTCTCTTCAGGCAACGCCACGCCGTGCTGTTCTAGACATCTGTCACCTGCCTCGTAATGCTGGAATGAGAAGCGAACCCCGGTGGCGTTTAAGACGGCCACAGTCGCCTCGATGACCTCGGGGCCGATCCCGTCTCCAGGGATGACTGCCACGCGATAAGGTTGTTCCATTCAGCTCACACGTCCCCCAGGCTCTCTATGAGACTCGACGGCCGCCGCCTGCCAAGGCGTCCTATGGCCCCGCTCGTATGCTGCAATGGCTTTCTCGCGCTGAAGGGTGAGCGCGATGTCATCGAGCCCCTCCAGCAGGCAGCGCTTTTGGAACGGATCGATGCCGAACGTGCAGGCGAAACCGTCACTCCCCGTCAGCGTCTGGGCCTCCAGGTCCACGGTGATGCAGTAGCCCTCTTGGGCTTCCACCCGCCGGAACCACTCGTCGATCAGATCTTCGTCCAACTCGATAGGTAGCACGCCGTTCTTGAAGCAGTTGATCTTAAAGATATCGGCAAACGAGGGCGCGATGACCGTCTGAAAGCCATAGTCTTGCAAAGCCCAGACAGCATGCTCTCGGCTGGAGCCGCAGCCGAAGTTCACACGCACTAGCAAAACTTGAGCGCCTTGATAGCGTGGCTGACTGAGCACGAACTCGGGGTTCGGTGTGCCGTCGTCGCACATGCGCCAATCGTAAAACAAGAACTGACCGAAGCCGCTGCGCTCGACGCGTTTTAAGAACTGTTTAGGGATGATCTGATCGGTATCCACGTTGGGCCGATCCAACAAAGCGGCCAGGCCGGTCAGCTGTTTGAAGGGTTGCATCGGCATCGCGTCCCGTCACCTCCCCTTACACCAACACCGCTTCAGTCACCTTGCCTCGCGCGACCCACTCGCGCACGTCCACAAAGTGACCTTCGATAGCCGCTGCGGCGGCCATCACCGGGCTGACCAGGTGTGTGCACCCGCCCCGGCCCTGACGACCCTCGAAGTTCCGATTGCTCGTGGAGGCGCAGCGTTCGCCGGGCTCGAGGATGTCGGGGTTCATCCCCAGGCACATGCTGCACCCGGACTCCCGCCATTCGAACCCGGCATCCTTGAAGACACGGTCGAGTCCCTCAGCCTCCGCCCGCGCTTTGACCGCTTGCGAGCCGGGGACGACCATCGCTCGCACGTCCGGCGCGACCTTCTTGCCACGCACCACTGCGGCCGCCGCGCGCAAGTCCTCGATGCGCGAATTGGTGCACGAACCGAGGAACACGCGATCAATGCGAATCTCGGTGATCGACGTGCCCGGCTTGAGCGCCATATATTCCAACGCCTGCTCGGCTGTCTTACGCGTGGTTTCACCCTGAAAATCATCAGGATCGGGCACGCGGCCCGTGACTTCGACCACTTGGCCGGGGTTGGTCCCCCAGCTCACCTGGGGCGCGAACGTCGAGACATCAAAAGCCACTTCGCGATCGTAGTTTGCGTCCGGATCGCTGGGCAGGGTCTCCCAGTACGCCACGGCACGTTCGAAGTCCTTACCTTGAGGGGCGAAGAGTCGATCTTCCAGATAGCCGAACGTCTTTTCGTCCGGGGCGACCATGCTGGCGCGCGCCCCGCACTCGATCGACATGTTGCACACCGTCATGCGCCCCTCCACCGACAGATCGCGGATCGCTTGGCCCATGTACTCGATGACGCAACCGGTTCCGCCGGCCACGCCGATTTCACCGATCACGCTCAAGATCATGTCCTTGGCCGTGACCCCGAACTGGCGCTCGCCCTCAAGGCGCACGGCCATCGGCTTGGGCTTGACCTGGGGCAGGCACTGCGTGGCCAGGACATGTTCCACCTCAGAGGTGCCAATACCGAACGCCAACGCGCCAACCGCCCCATGTGTCGAGGTGTGGCTGTCCCCACAGACGATCGTCAAGCCGGGCAGGATCAAGCCGAGCTCCGGCCCGATAATGTGGACGATGCCTTGATGGGGATTGCCCAGATCGTAGAGCGTGATCCCGAACTCTTTGCAGTTCTGGCGTAGTACCTCGATCTGCTTGGCGGAGATGGGGTCTTCGATGGGTCGACGCCGATCGGTGGTGGGCACGTTGTGGTCCATCGTGGCAAACGTGAGGTCCGGACGACGCACCGTGCGCCCGGCCAAGCGCAGGCCCTCGAACGCCTGGGGTGAGGTCACCTCGTGCACGAGGTGGCGGTCGATGTAAAGCAACACGGGCTGTCCCGGTTCCTCATGAACGATGTGGGCGTGCCAGATCTTCTCGAACAGCGTGGGCATGTCAGTTCACCGTCTCTGCTACACTTTGGTGAACGTGAATGAGCTGGTTGATGGCCGCCATCAGCGCCTCGACGCTGGCGATCACGATGTCTTCGTGCGCTGCCTGTGCGCTCGAGTGCTTTCCGGATTCGTCTTCCACGGTGATCGAGACCGTGGCCACTGCATCGCTGCCACCGCTGATCGCGTCCAGGTGAAAGTCCGTAATCTCGATTGCTGGAGTGTTGCCCAAGATGCGTTGTACCGCCTGCAATGCCGCGTCCACCGGACCGACACCCAGTTGCGCTTCGGTGCGCGTTTCCCCGTGCACGCGCGCGACGACGCTGGCGGTGGGCGTGGTGCGATTCCCGGTGGTGACCACAATCTGGTCGAGCTCAATAGCGCGCTGACCTTTGGGCACCTTAGCCATCACGCTTTCGGCAATAGCAAATAGATCGGTTTGAGTGACGTGCTTGCCCTTGCCACCCAGCGACTTCACACGCTTGACAATCTCGTTCAGTTCGTCCTCGGTGGGGTGGAGGCTTGCTTCGTTGAGCGCTATTTGCACACTGTGCTTGCCGGTGTGCTTGCCGATCACCAACCGACGTCGGTGCCCGACCATCTCCGGGGTCATGATCCCGGGCTCGAATGTGCTGGACTCCTCCAACACACCTGCGGCGTGGATGCCGCTCTCATGGGAGAAGGCGTTGGCCCCGATAATGGGCTGATAGGGCGGCGTGGGGATACCGGTGAGCCGCTCGATGAACCGCGACAGCTCATACAGCTTCTCGGTCTTGACGGCTAGCTTCGCATCGTAGAGGCAGTGCAGGCCCATGACAGTCTGCTCCAGCGAGGCGTTGCCCGCGCGTTCGCCGATCCCGTTCATCGCCACCTGCACCATCGTGGCGCCGGCCTCTACGGCGGCCAGCGTGTTGGACACTGCCAGCCCGAAGTCATTATGGCAGTGGATGCTGATCGGGACCTGGACGGCGGTCCGAACGCCGTCCACCATCGCTGCGATGCGCTGAGGCGTGCTCACGCCCACGGTGTCCGGTAGGTTGATCCAGTCCACACCCGCCTCCTCGGCCACCTGGCAGATCTCAATCAAGAAATCAGGATCGGTACGCGTGGCGTCCATCGGGCTGTACATACAGATGAGGTCGGCATCCTTGATACGTTGAATCGCCTGACGCGTGCGTTCTATGACCTTATAACGGTTGGCGTGGATGGCGTGGGTCATCTGCACCTCGGAAGTCGGCACAAACACGTGGACCATGTCCACGCCGCAGTCGATGGCTGCGTCGATGTCCACGTCCACCACACGCGCCAGACTACACACGGTGATGCTCACCGCGTCGGCGATCTGGCACACCGATTCCCTCTCCTCCTCCGAATTGATTGGAAAACCCGCCTCGATCACGTCTATGCCCAGCGCTTCGAGCTTGCGGGCGACCTTCACCTTCTCAGCTACGGAAAATCCGACGCCGGGTGTCTGCTCCCCGTCGCGCAACGTGGTGTCGAAGATCTGTACCTCTCCAATTTCGATCTCGCTCTCTGCCGTCATATGGCCACTATCCCTCCCCTAGCTATTGCGTTTCGCTTTCCTCCAACCAGCTCATCATCCGACGCAGTTGCTGGCCGACCTGCTCGATCGGGTGTTCTTGATCCTGCTTAGCCAGCAGGTTGAAGACCGGCCGGTGAGCCTGGTCTTCGAGAATCCACTCGCGGGCAAACTCCCCGGTTTGGACCTCCTTTAGGATCTGACGCATCGTCTCGCGGGTCCGGTCGGTGATGATCCGAGGTCCCCGGGTCAGATCGCCGTACTCGGCAGTGTCACTGACCGAGTAGCGCATGTAGCTGAGGCCACCCTCATAGATCAGATCGACGATCAACTTTAGCTCGTTGAGACATTCGAAGTAGGCAATCTCCGGCGCATAGCCGGCCGCGACCAGCGTTTCGAACCCGGCCTTGATCAGGGCGGTCACCCCGCCGCACAGCACCACCTGCTCCCCGAACAGGTCGGTCTCGGTCTCCTCCTGGAAGGTCGTCTCCAATACCCCAGCCCGAGTGCCGCCGATGCCGTGGGCGTACGCGAGCGCCACCTGCTTCGCCTGACCGGTGTAATCCTGGTCGACGGCGATCAAACACGGCACCCCCTGACCCTTCACATACATGCGGCGCATCAGGTGGCCGGGCGCTTTGGGAGCGACCATGATGACATCGACCGTCTCCGGTGGAACGACCTGGCCGTAGTGGATGTTAAAACCGTGGGCACACATCAACGCATTCCCCGGCTTCAGGTTCGGGGCGATCTGATCCCGGTAGACTTCAGGCTGGACCGTGTCGGGGATGAGCATCTGTACGATATCGCTGGCACGGACCGCTTCCGCGGTCGGCATCACTGTCAGCCCATCCGCCTCGGCTTTCGTCCACGAGGCACTTCCCTCATACAGGCCGACCACCACCTCCAACCCGCTGTCCCTCAGATTCTGTGCCTGCGCATGCCCCTGGCTGCCGTAACCGATGATCGCGATCGTCTTGCCCTCCAGCACTTTAGGATCGACATCCTGCTCGTAGTAGATGTGGACTGCCATCGGCTCCTCCTGTGTTGTAAGCTTTCAGCCATCAGCGTTCAGCTTAAGGCTAAAAGCTGGTTGGTGTTTTCCTGACAGCTGATAGCTGACTGTTGACCTTACTTCACTTCACCTCAACCCGTCGGGATCCTCGGGCGATGACCACCCGACCGGTCCGCACGATCTCCTTGATGCCAAACGGGGTCAACAAGTCGATCATCGCCTGGACCTTGTCCGTATCCCCGGTCACCTCAACGATCAGCGCGTTCCGGCTCACGTCGATAATCTTCGCCCGGAAGATGTCGATCAACTCGATGATCTCACTGCGGTTCTCCCGCGTCGTGTGGACTTTGACCAATGCCAACTCCCGCTCGACGTGATCCTCCTCAGCCAGATCACTCACCTTAACGACCCCGATCAGGCGACTCAGTTGCTTAACGATCTGTTCGACCAAGTTGTCATCTCCCCGAACGACGATCGTCATCCGGGAGTAGTCCGGGTTCTCCGTCCCACCGACAGCCAAGCTCTCGATGTTAAACCCTCGATTGGTGAACAGTCCGGCGATGCCGGACAAAACACCGCTCTCGTTTTTGACGATCGCTGCCAGCGGGTGGAGATGCATGATAGTTAAAAAGTTATAAAGTTGAAAAGTTGAAAGTTATTGGACATCCGCCTCACTCTCGATGAACGCCTCGATGGAACCGCCTGGGGGTACCATTGGAAAGACGTTCTCGTGCTCGTCGATGATGCAATCGATCACCGTCGGACCCTCCTGATTATTAAGACCCGCTTTGATAGCGGAGCGGACCTCCTCGGGCCGTTCCACCCGGATCCCCTTGGCTCCGAACGCTTCGGCAATCCGATCGAAGCGCAGTGGGGCCAACAACGACTCCGAGAACCGGCCCCCGTGGAAGAACTGTTGCCACTGGCGCACCATGCCCAACGAGCGGTTGTTGAAGACGAGCACCACGATCGGCAGCTGTAGCCGGGTGGCGGTGTGCAGTTCCTGGATATTCATCAGGAACGAGCCGTCTCCGGTGACACAGATGACTCGGCGTTCCGGTTTGCCGATCTTGGCGCCGATCGCCGCCGGGAACCCGAAGCCCATCGTCCCCAGCCCGCCGCTGGTCACGTTCGTGTCGGGTTGGGTGAAGGTGTAGAACAGGAGCACCCACATCTGATGTTGGCCGACATCGGTTACCACGATCGCATCGCGCTCGGTGAGCGCATCAAGTTCCTCAACGATATATTGGGGCTTAAGCTTGTCACTGTTTTTGTCGTAGCGGAGTGGATACTCCTCCTTCCACGCTTCGACCTGCTTGAGCCACGCCTCGGTATCGAGGGTCAACCCCTGGGTCTCCTGATTCAGCGCCTGGAGCACCTGCCTGGCATCGCCGACGATTGGGATGTCGATCGGGACGTTCTTGCTGATCTCCATCGGATCGATATCGATGTGAACAATCTTCGCATCGGGGGCAAATGTCTCAACTTTGCCGGTCACTCGATCGGAGAACCGCGTCCCGATCCCAATGACTAGATCCGAGTTCGGGACCGTTTTGTTAGCGTAGCCGGTGCCGTGCATTCCGATCGAGCCCAATGAGAGCGGGTTGTCCTCAGGGAAGCAACCGACGGCCATGTGGGTGGTGGTGACCGGAATGCGAAGCCGTTCAGCAAACTCCTGGAGTTCGTCACTCGCCCGAGCGAGCAACACGCCGCCTCCGGCCATGATCACCGGGCGGTTCGCCGCCTGGATCGCCGTGACCACCTCCCGGATCTGCTTCGGATGACCCTCGTAGTGAGGCCGGTATCCTTCAAGTTTGGGCCGCTCCGGACGTTCAGCACGTGTCTCGGCCAGGGTGACATCCTTAGGGAGATCGACGAGCACTGGTCCCGGCCGGCCGGTCCGAGCGATGTGGAACGCCTCCTGGATCACGCGTGGAATGTCATCGGCCTGCTGCACCATGTAGTTGTGTTTGGTAACCGACATGGTGATTCCCCGGACGGGGGCCTCCTGGAACGCGTCGTTGCCCACCATGAACGTCGGCACCTGACCGGTGAGCGCCACGATCGGCAACGAATCCATGATCGCGTCGGTGAGGCCGGTGATTAGGTTCGTTGCCCCGGGGCCGCTTGTAGCTATGACCACGCCGACCTTCCCGGTCACCCGAGCGTAACCCTCGGCGGCATGGGTCGCCCCCTGCTCGTGACCGGTCGTTATGTGACGGATCTCAGGCGTGTCGTAAAGGACGTCGTAGACCGGCATGATCGCCCCGCCGTTGACCCCGAACATCACCTCGACACCCTCGGCCTTCAGGCCTTCGATCACCGCCTCAGCTCCACTTCTCACCTTCGGTTTGGTCCTGGTCTTGCCCTCAGCTTTCACCGCTGTACCCTTTGCATTTGCCATCCTGAGGGAACCTCCTTTTGCTTTCGGTTTAAAACCTATCCGGCACCCTCGATCCGTTGTCGGAGCTTAGCAAAACTCCTAATCCTTCCGAATCCATCGTCAAGTAGATCCCGTAACTGGTACGGCGGATCTCGAAGGTGTAACCGCACGCCTCATTCTCACAAACCCACTCCTCCACCGCGAGCGACGGCCTGAAAGTGTAACCATCTATCCGCATCATCCTTGAGGCACACCGTTGACAGGTCATTCGGTCTCACCTCCTGTCAAATCTTTACGTATTTAGACCTTACCTGTAGATTGAAGCCTCAGCCTGAGGTTGAAAAAAAGATTTTAGCTCGGTTTGAGTGTGGAATGTATTTTGCCCCTAGCGGGGCAGGATAATGGGGGACAGCAGAATGGATACCAAGAAACTGCTGTAGAACGTATTCACATCAACCATTTGAAGTCCCCCCTTGGGGTTAAGTGGGGTAAGTATAACACAACTGTGCAGCGTTGTCAAGAATTTGGGATCGACATTCTCCACCCGCAACGTCTGAAAGCGTTGAACTTTTCGCCGAATACTGATAAGATTTGCTATTGAGGGATAAAGATGACCAAGTCTGAATCTAAGGAGAAAACCGGCGGCCCGAACCGGCGATTCGTCCTCGACACGAGTGTAATCGTCGACGGGCGGATCAACATCGAGGTGGAAGCGGACAAGCTCAGCGGTGTGGAGTTGATCGTTCCCGAGGCGGTGGTCGCCGAGTTGGAGTACCAGACATCCCAGGGCCAAGAGACCGGCTACACAGGGCTAGAGGAGCTCAGAAAGCTGCAACGGCTGCATCACGAAAAGGATCTCACCCTCGTCTACCGGGGCGAGCGGCCGATGGTGGCCGCCGAACCGAGCGAGATCGACGCACTGGTCATCGAGATGGCCGAGGCCGAGGGAACGACGCTGATCACCAGCAATGAGATCCAGGCGTTGATCGCTGAGGTCAAAGGGATTCCCATCTGGCTCTATGAAGTTGAGGAAGAGGAGGAGCGGCGCAGCTTCGAATCGATGCAGTTGCTCAGCTACTTCGACGAGGATACGATGTCGGTGCATCTGCGGGCGAACGCCCGTCCGAAGGCCAAACGGGGCCGACCAGGGAGCATGGAGATCACCTATATTGGGGATGAATCGCTCACCCACGACGCGGTGTGGCGGATCGCCCAGGAGGTGATCGAGACGGCCGAGGTCCATCACAACGGGTTCATCGAGATGGATGCCGGCGGTTCTACCATCGTCCAGCTCGATAATATCCGCATTGCCATCGCCCGGCCGCCGTTCTCCGACGCGTTAGAGATCACGGCAGTCCGTCCCGTCGCCCGGACAGAGATCTCCGATTACTCTTATGCCAAGCTGCTTCAGGGGCGATTGAAGGAACAGTATCACGGCGTGCTGGTCGCCGGTCCGCCCGGTGCTGGCAAGACGACGCTGGTGCAGGCGATCGCTACCTACCTCGAAGAGGCCGGCTGGGTGGTGAAGACAATGGAGCGGCCACGGGACCTGGAGGTCAGCGATGAGATCACCCAGTACACCGCGTTGGACGATGACATGGCCAAGACGGCCAACATCCTGCTGCTCGTCCGTCCGGATTACACCCTGTTTGACGAGATGCGTCAAACCCATGACTTCCAGGTGTTCGCCGATCTGCGGATGGCCGGTGTAGGACTGGTGGGAGTCGTCCACGCCACCCGGGGGATCGACGCGGTGCAGCGGCTGATCGGCCGGGTGGAACTCGGCCTCATCCCCCAGATCGTCGATACGATCGTCTACATCGAGGAGGGCGACATCGAGGCGTTCTACGATGTGGACTTCGCGGTGAAGATCCCCGCCGGGATGGAGAGTCGCGACCTGGCCCGGCCGGTCATCGAGGTGCGGGACGTCTTGACGCACGCCTTGAAGTATGAGATTTACACCTACGGCGAGCAGGTGGTGGTCATGCCGATCGAGGTGATGGAAGGCAAGCCGATCTGGCAACTGGCAGAGCAAGAGCTGAGGTATCGGATCAGTCAGATGGTGCGCGGGAGCGTGATGGTTCAGGTGAAGTCCGATGATACGGCGGCCATCTACGTCGATCGGTCTCAGATCCCCTACATCCTCGGCAGGGGTGGCGAGCGGATCAGACGGATTGAGGATCAGGTGAGCCTGCATCTCGATGTCCGCTCGTTCGAAGAGATGGGATCGAACCGGGTAGGGACGGTCGAGGTGGAAAGTGATGATCGCCATGTCATCGTGAATCTGCACGGCCTACACGGGGAGAACGTCGAGATCCTGATCGACGGGGAGCGGGCGTTTATGGGGGCGGTGTCGAAGTCGGGCAGCATCAAGCTGAGCCATGGAACGGCGGTGGCGGAACAGATCCGCAAAGCTCACGAGGCAGGGAGCCGGATCGAGGTCCGTCGGACCGATTGACCGGTCCGCAGGATTTGATCGAGCATTTTTTCAATAGTGCCCCAACAGTCCCTGATCGCGCGCCTGGTGCTCAAAGAATTTGAATATCGCAAATCCCAATCCCAGGTAGAACACGGCATTCCCCACCAAAAACAGCAGATCTCCCACCGGAATCTCCAGAATCGACGCCTCCTCGATCATCACCCGGCGGATCAGATTCGTCCCCCACGACAGTGGCAGGTACTTCGCAAACGAGAACCTCTCGGGGGGCGCGGCGATCATCGCCACGAACATGAACTGCAGAATCTGGAATGAGCCTTCGATCTGTTTGAAGACAAGCGCCAGCCCGCCCATGATGAACCCAATCCCCAGCACACCTGCGACGGTGAGCAGCAACAACGGAAAGATGCTCAAGAAATCCAGATGAAGCCATTTCCCCGTGGAGGCCATCATCAAAACCAGAAAGATCAACATGATCCCGATATCGAAGACCAATGCGGCCAAGATGCGGCTTAACAGCACGCGCCCGAACCCCAATGGGGACATCGACAGCTGTTCCAACGTCCCCTGCTGAGCCTCTTGGATCAACACCCATGAGAGTTCGTCATAGGCGAAGAGCGCCAGGAACCAGATCATAAATCCGACCACCAGCGCCGCATGCGTCTCGCCAAAGCCGGGGGTGTTCCCGGCGAACGATCGCGCTCCCAAGAAGATGAAAAGAAAGATCATATAGACGGTCACCAAGCCCGAGAGTGTGTTGAAGTAGTAGCGTCGCAGCTCAATCCCATAGCGCTTGACCATCGCCTTCATCAGTACGAGGGTGGTCATCCTATTTACCTCCCTGGACGATCTTGAGGAAGATCTCCTCAAGATTCGGGTTACGACAGTCGATCGACTCGATCGCGAATCGATACGCCCTCGCCTTGAACAGTTCAAGCAGATTCGCGACCTGGTCGTCGGTCACGACGCGACCCTGATGGATGATGATCACGCGATCGCAGATCTCTTCCACGACGTTCATGTTGTGGCTCGACAGCAAGATGGTGCGCTCGCCGCGCTTAGCCATCTCCTTAAGGACGTTTCTCAGTTCGTAAGAGGTCTCGACGTCCAGGCCCAAGGTGGGCTCATCCAACAGCAAGATGTCCGTCCCTTTGACCAACGCGCAGGCCACCGCCAGCTTCTGTTGCATGCCGCGCGATAACATTCGCGCCGGGGTTTTCGCTTTCTCCCCCAGATTGAAGAGTTCAATGAGCTGATCGATGTAGGGGCGGATTTTCCTGGTAGGGATGCCCTGGAGCCCGGCGAAGAACTCCAGGTTCTCTCTGGGGCTCAGACGCCAGTAGATGTTGCGGTTGCCTTCGAGGACGGCAGCGATCTTGCCGAGGGCGACGCGGGGATGGGCTAAGGTATCGGTGCCGTCGATGGTGATGTGACCGGAAGTCGGACGAATGAGAGTGCAGAGACACTTGATGGTGGTCGTCTTTCCGGCACCGTTAGGTCCGAGCAGCCCGACGACTTCGTTTCTGTTCACCGAGAAGCTGACGTGATCGACGGCCACCACATCACCCTGGCGGTAGTTGCGATAGATCTTTGTCAGGTTCTCGACTTGGACGATAGGTTTTGTCATTCCACCCCAGGAAGTTGAGTCGCGTTCCTTCAGTCATTAACGTGTGCTTAAAGTCTTGGCCACTTTGAAGCGACGCTATGATCGCGGGCGTGTCAAGTCCGGTACGCTGCATCGCTGTCAGTGATACCGGCATCTTCCCCACGTTGGCGGCGATGATGAGGAAGTTCAGCGCAAGCCCCAGGCCGACTAGCTTCATCCCGACCACCCGCCAGTTCTTCCACAACACCCAGAAGAGCAGGCCGTAGGTTCCCAGGTGGATATAAGGATGATAGGCCTGAAGGAAGGAGTTTCCCGGGGAGAAGATGAGCCCGAACTGGATGCCGAATGCCATGACGATCAGGAAGACCTGCTTCAGCGGGATATCGGCCAGCTTGCGGAAATCGCCTCCGGAAAGCCACGCCAGCAGAATCGCCAGGATCACTCCATCGATAAACATTGAGCGCCTCCTTCATCTCCTGCCTGCTGCCCTTTCTAAACCAACCACTCCACAATCCCTTGGGGAGGGGGAGAACGGGGACATGAAGCCCCCATTGTCCCCCGGGAAAACCTTATTTCCCTTTTCCTCCTCCTGGTCCTCCACTGATCCGCATCGGAGCTCCACCTGCGAGCAACACGCCAACCACGGGGAGCAGGATCAGGATCGCCTTCACCAGTCGCGCCTTCATCGATTCCACCTCCTTCCCGTTGGAGTTCTGATATGTTTATAGCGAGGGAATCTTCCTTTTTTCTTCCTGATAACTTTCTTTTCTTTCTCACAACTTGGGATAACGACTATCTCATTTGAATTGGGTGGTTGGCCGACTCTACAGATATTTGTACGCGGGCGTTCACAGAGTGTATAAAGACGTAGGCAAGCCAAGGTGCTCATCTCATGAGGAGGCTCGTTGATGAAGCAGATGAATGACAATGACCTCGGACTCCAAGTGAAGCTCTTGGGGCATTTTGAGGCTTGGCGCAATGATGAACCCCTTCCTCCTCAAGCCTGGCCCCAGCGCAAGACTCAAACCCTGCTCAAAATCCTGCTCACCGAACGTGGCCGCATCTTCACCCAAGACCAACTGATCGACGCCCTGTTCCCCGACCTCGATCCGGATAACGCCACTCAGAACCTGTACAAACAGATCAGTGAATTGCGCCGCACCCTGGAACCGAACCTCAACCGGGGCACCGACTCCCAATTCGTCCTGCGCGTCGGGGGAGGCTACTGCTTCAGCGAGAACGCCCCCTGCTGGATAGACACTAAGGCGTTTCACCAACATGTGGAGTCCGCACGGGAGTTGGAACAGGCGGGGCGTTGGTCGCAAGCTCTGGAACAGTACCAACAAAGTATCGAGCTGTATCGCGGCGATTATCTGGCCGAAGATCTTTACGAGGAGTGGTCCATCCCCCCACGAGAACACTGGCGTGAACTGTATCTGACC